>NZ_JAMYPH010000025.1:0-79665 GCF_040320265.1 Mesorhizobium sp. M0751 | reverse complement strand
GATCTCCTTCGCAACAAGATCGAAGATTGTCTCGTCCGACGAGGCCAGGCCGTCCGCCAAGCTCAATTGACCAAGCACACGATCAACCATCCGCGAATCTCCCACAAGGGGAGAAGGAAGAAAGGGCAGCTAAATCAAGCGGCCTGGCAGGCCTCGAAGCTTGTCTTCAGCCGCTCGGCGTCGAGTTCGCGGCCGATGAACACCAGCCGGCTCTCGTGCTTCTCGCCGTCCTTCCAGGCGCGCTGGTGGTCGCCCTCGATGATCATGTGCACGCCCTGGATGACATAGCGCTCGTCATCGCCCTTCAGCGCGATGATCCCTTTCAGCCGCAGGATGTTCGGGCCTTCCATCTGGGTGACCTTCTCGATCCACGGGAAGAACTTTTTCGGGTCCATCTCGCCGCCGCGCAGCGACACCGACTGCACCGTCACGTCATGGATGTCGGAAGCGTGCGCATGATGATGATGCCCGTCATGATCGTGGTGATCATGGCCGTCGTGATCATGGTGGTGATGGTCATGATCATCATGCGCCTCGAGGAAGTGCGGATCGTTCTCCAGCGCCCGGGACAGGTCGAACGCTCCGCGATCGAGCACCTCGGACAGCGCCACGCTGGCGCGAGTGGTGCGATGGATTCGTGCCGCCGGGTTGATGGCGCGGATCGTCGCCTCCACCTTGCTCAGCTCTTCGGGGGTGACCAGATCGGTCTTGTTGAGCACGACGACATCGGCAAAGGCGATCTGGTCCTCGGCCTCGCGGGAATCCTTGAGGCGCAGCGGCAGGTGCTTGGCGTCGACCAGCGCCACCACGGCATCGAGCCTGGTCTTGGAACGCACGTCGTCGTCCATGAAGAAGGTTTGCGCTACCGGCACGGGATCGGCGAGGCCTGTGGTCTCAACGACGATGGCGTCGAAGCGGCCGGGCCTGCGCATCAGGCCTTCGACGACGCGGATCAGGTCGCCGCGCACGGTGCAGCAGACGCAGCCATTGTTCATCTCGTAGATTTCCTCGTCGGATTCCACGATCAGCTCGTTGTCGATGCCGATCTCGCCGAATTCATTGACGATGACGGCGTAGCGCTTGCCATGGTTTTCCGAAAGGATGCGGTTGAGCAGTGTCGTCTTGCCGGCGCCGAGATAGCCGGTGAGGACGGTTACGGGGATCTGCGTCTGTGCGTCGCTCATATTGTGCCTCGAATAGGGATTGTCGGCTCCATATAGGATGTGTGCTCGGCTTTTGCACGAGGCAAACCGGTGGGCGAAAGAGAGGCTGGTATTGCCGAACTTTCCTCACATTGCCGAACTTTCATTGGCGCGGGGCTGGCAGTAGGGCCTAGATAGGCCGAGGATCATTAACGGGGGCTGTTCGCACTGAAGAGGCGCCAGATGTCCGACAAGTCCTTGCCACTAAGCCGTCGGCAGACACTCGGTCTCGTTGCGGTTACCGCTGGCGGCATATTCCTGCCAGCCGGTGCAAGGGCCGGGCAGGTTTCGCCCTATGCCGGGCTCGCCTTGTTCGAAGCCGGTGCCGGCGTCTGCGCCATCACGCCCGAGGTCACCGAAGGGCCGTTCTATTTCGACCCGAAGCTTGAACGCACCGACGTCACCGAGGGAAAGAAGGGCATCGCCCTCAATGTGCGGCTGCAAGTCGTCGACGCCGCCTGCCGGCCGCTTCCCGGCGCGCACGTCGATATCTGGCATTGCGACGCCCAGGGCGCCTATTCCGGCTATCCCGGACAGGGCGATGGGCAGGATATCGACACGTCCGGCCAGAGCTTTCTCCGCGGCTGGCAGAGAACCGATGAAAGCGGCATTGCTTCTTTCGCCACCATCTATCCCGGCTGGTATCGCGGCCGCACCACCCACATCCATTTCAAGATCTTCCCCGACGACCGCTCGGTAATGACTGGCCAGATGTTCTTCCCCGACAGCCTCAGCGAGCAGATATTCGCCACCGTCGCGCCCTATAAAGATCGCCCCGGCAAACGCGATACATCGAACGCGCGGGACGGCATTGCGCGGCAGGCCGGGCCGCTGTCGCAGGCAGCGCTGCGGGAAATGGCGGACGCTTTTCAGGCCTTGATGGTGGTCGCGGTGAACGCCGGTTGAGAACACCTCGTCACGTCCCCATCCAGCCATTGCGGAAAGTCGTTTGTCATCTAACTGAAATAAACATCTGGCATTAGCCACCGCGAGCACCGCGATGCTTGCCGGCAAAGCTATTTTCCGAGCCGGAATGTTTTCGATCGTCATTGCCAACCGGCGGCCTGCTTCTATGCTGCCCGCACCGGTTCGGCCGAGGAGGGATGAGCATGGCCAAGGCGGACAAGACTGCAACAATGAGCCGGCTGCATTCGGCGGCGCGGCTGGCGCGCACGGCGCTCGCCGCCCGGCTTCTGGCGCATGGTTTCTATGCCGGCCAGGACCAGATCATGCTGGCGCTCGACCGCGAGGACGGGCAGACGCCCGGCAACCTTGCCGGCCGCCTCGGCGTGCGTCCGCCGACCATCACCAAGACCATCAACCGGCTGCAGGCGCAGGGTTTTCTGGAAAAGCGCGCCTCGTCCGCCGATGCCCGCCAGGCGCATATCTTCCTTACCGATACCGGCCGCGAAATCATCCACGCCATCGAGAAATCGGTGAAGAAGACCGAAAAGCAGGCATTGAAGGGTCTCGACAAGAAGGATCAGAAAGCGCTGTTCAAGCTGCTTGCCCGTGTCGAGGCGAACCTGTCGAACGGCGAAATGGTGCTCCCCGATGACGAACTGGATATCGAGGACAAGATGCTTGAATAACTCACACGTTCGCCGCTGACGGCCGTCGCGTGAGTGCCGACCAGCGTCCCGGTGTGACGCCGAACGCCTTCTTGAAATGCCGATTGAAATGGCTTTGGTCACTGAAACCGGCTGCGATGGCGATTTGCGCCAGTGGCTCGTCGGCTTCGATCATCCGACGGGCTCGTTGAAGCCGGCGCATCAGCAGGAACCGGTGCGGGCTGGTGGAGAAGGTGGCGCGGAAATGCCGCGACAGGGCATAACGGTCCAATCCGGTGATCGCCTCCAATTCATCCGAACGTACAATCCGCGCGACATTTTCCTCCAGATAGTCGCGCGCCAGGCTGGCGGCGCGCCACGCAGTTTTCGCTACCGGTTTCGCCGGCTGACCGGCGTGCCGGGCCAGGCTTTGCATAAGCTGCGTCATGAAATCGACGACAAACAGCTCGTCCAGTTCCTGATTCAGCGGCCCGAGCGCCGAAAGCAGCGTCGCCCGGAGATCGCGGTCTGTCACCACGGCATTCCCGACGAATGGCAGTGATCCGCCGCCGAGACAATCGAGCATCAGGGACGGCTCCAAATAGAGCATTCTGTATCGCAAGCCGTCTTCAGTGCCGGCACCGCCATCGTGCAGTTCGTCGGGATGAAGGATAATGATCTGGCCAGGCAAGCTCTGACGCGTTTGGCCGCGATAGCGGAAGCGCTGCACGCCATAAAGCGTCACCCCGATCGCATAGGTGTCGTGGCGATGGAGATCGAAGGCGTTGCCGTGGAACCGGGCCTCGATGCGTTCAATGCCGGCAGCACGGGGTGCCGGCACGATGCAGTTCTCGGCTACATCCACGCACAAACGTCCAAGACCCTGAAAGGCTTCGCCGTCTAGACCGTGCGCCATCGCTTCACTCGCAGCCTCGGATTGGACCCCCTTTTCGGATTGGAAACTGTCGCATGTTCGATACGAAATTTGCAATCGTGCTCAAGGATGATCTTCCCGTCTGGCAAAAGCTCAACGTCACCGCCTTTCTGACCAGCGGCATCGTCGCGCAGTTTCCGGACATTATCGGCGAGCCCTACCGTGATCGCGCCGGCAATATCTACAACCCGCTGTCGATCCAGCCGGTCATCGTGCTTTCGGCGGACGGCCAGACGCTCGGCGCGATCCAGCGGTGGGCGCTGGAGCGTGGTGTGACGGTTTCGCTCTATGTCGAGGAAATGTTTTCGACTGGGTATGATCTGGCCAACCGTGCCGTCTTTGCCGAATTTGCGCCGGAGGATGCCAAGGTGGTCGGCATCGCGCTTCGCGCCGAAAAGAAGCTCGTCGACAAGATCACCAAGGGCGCCCGCATGCACGCCTGAGTCGTCGGCCACTAGGTCGGCCACCAAAACAAAAAACTGAGCCTGTCGGCGGCTGTCGTTGTGCCAGCCTGTTTTGGCTTGCCCGCAGGCGACAATTGCCGCATTGGTGAGGGACTGCCTTGCTTCCCGTCCGGCCTGAAATTGAATGCTCCCCCAAGACATGACGAAAGCGCGACATCGCCGGCGGCGATCCTGTGCATGCTTTCCGTCTACGTGTTTTTCACCTTTCTCGACACCAGCAGCAAATACCTTGTGCTGGCCGGCGTCTCGGCGCTGATCGTCGCCTGGACCCGCTTCGCGGTCCATGTGCTGATCGTCGGCGTCTTTCTGCGTGGATGGCGCGAGCCGCTGCGCTTTCGTCCTGCCAACCTGCCGGCGCATCTCACGCGCGGTCTGCTCCTGTTCGGATCGACGATATGCAACATTCTCGCGCTGCGGACGCTGCAGCTGGCGGAAACCACCTCGATCTACTTCTTCGGCCCGATGGTGATCACCGCGCTTGCCGGTCCGTTGCTCGGCGAATGGGCCGGCTGGCGGCGCTGGCTGGCGATCATGGGCGGCTTTGTCGGCGTCCTCATCATCACCCGGCCGGGCGTCGGCGTTTTTGGCGTTGGCCATCTCTTTGCGCTCGGCTCGATGCTGTCGAACAGTTTCTACGTCATCATGACGCGCCGCATGTCGGCCACGGAAACCTCGGAAAGCCTCATCCTGTTTTCGGCGCTGGCGCCGGCCGTGCTGCTGCTGCCGACACTGCCATTTTCGCTTTCGCTGCCGCAGGATGGCTGGCACTGGTTCATATTGCTGATGCTTGGCGTTTTCGGCGCCCTTGGCCATTGGCTTCTTGTGCAGGCCTATCGCCTCGCCACCACCACGGCCCTGGCCCCCTATCCCTATTCGCAGATGATCTGGATGATCATCTCCGGCTTGATCGTCTTCAACCAGTTTCCCGACCGCTGGACCCTGGTCGGTGCAACCGTCATCGTCGCCAGCGGCCTCTACATCGTCCACCGCGAGCACCGGCTTCGCTTGTGCAACCGCGCGACGCTCGACGCGGAGGCGGAAGCGCTGGCAAAAAAACTTTGATTTGCTCGGGATCGATGGCATAAGAGCCGGCCTTTAAACAGTTTAAATTGCTTCGGGAGCGCAGGGCGCTGGCACAGAAGATCAAGCTTTCGACCATCGCGGATGCGCTCGGCGTGTCCACGGCCACGGTCTCGCTGGCCTTGCGCGACAGCCCGCTGGTCGCCGGCGGCACCCGCGACCGCATCAAGGAACATGCACGCGCCATCGGCTATATCTATAACCGCCGCGCCGCCAGCCTGCGCACTTCGCGCTCAGGTATAGTCGGCGTCGTCGTCCACGACATCATGAACCCGTTCTTTGCCGAGATATTGCGTTCGATCGAGAGCGAGCTCGACCGCAGCCGGCAGACCTTCATCCTGTCGAACCACTACGACCAGCTCGAGAAGCAACGCACCTTCATCGACACGCTTCTGCAGCTCGGCGCCGACGGCGTTATCATGTCGCCGGCGATCGGCACGCCGCCCGAAGACATAATCATGGCCGAGGAGAACGGTCTCCCGGCAGTGCTGATTGCACGCACCGTCGAAGGTGCCGACGTGCCGGTGTTTCGCGGCGACGATGCCTACGGCACCGGGCTTGCCACCAACCATTTGATCTCGCTTGGCCACAAGCGCATCGCCATGATCGGCGGCACCGACCAGACCTCGACCGGCCGCGACCGCTATCAGGGATATGTCAACGCCATGGAGGCGGCAGGGCTCGAGGTCAGGCCGTCCTGGCGCATTGCCGGCCCGCGCACCAAGCAGGCCGGCTTCGAGGCTGCCGGGCAGTTCCTGGCGCTGAAGGACAGGCCGACCGCGGCGTGCTGCTGGAACGACCTCGTCGCCATCGGACTGATGAACGGCATTGCGCGCGCCGGGCTGGTGCCGGGCATCGACATCTCGGTTACCGGCTATGACGACCTCGAGGAGGCGGCGATCGCGACGCCGGCGTTGACCACCGTGTGGAACGGCCAGCGCGAGGTTGGCCGCCGCGCCGCCAGCGCGCTGCTCGACAAACTCAACGGACAGACGGTGCGGCCGTCGCAGGAACTGATCAAGCCGGAACTGCATGTGCGCCAGTCGACCGGCAAACCGGTGGAACGTGCATGACAAAAACCGAACAGCAAGCTGTCGCCATTCTGGTGCCGGGCCAGTTCAACGATCATGCGGTCGGCCGCATCGACGGGGCGTTCAGCCGCGTCCGGATCGAACGCGCCGATCCGTCGCTGGTCACCGACGACATGCGCCGTACGGTGCGCGGCATAGCCGCCTTTGGCGGCATAAGCGCCGCGTTGATGGATGCGCTGCCAAAGCTCGAGATCATCGCCAATTTCGGCGTCGGCTATGATTCTGTCGATGTCCGCCACGCCGCACAGCGCGGCATCATGGTCACCAACACCCCGGATGTGCTGACCGAAGAGGTCGCCGATACGGCGCTCGGCCTGTTGATCAATACCATCCGCGAACTGCCGCGCGCCGAGGCCTGGCTGCGCGACGGAAGTTGGCTGCGCAAAGGCAATTACCCGCTGAGCCGACTGACTCTGCGCGATCGCCATGTCGGCATCTTCGGCATGGGCCGCATCGGCCTCGCCATTGCCCGCCGGCTCGACGCTTTCGGGCTGCCCATCGCCTACCACAACCGGCGCCGCGTCGAAGGCCTGTCCTATGACTATCACCCGACGCTGAAAGGTCTCGCCGAGGCGGTCGACACACTGATCTCGGTGGCGCCCGGCGGGGCTTCGACGGAAAAGGCCGTCAATGCCGAAATCCTCTCGGCCCTTGGGCCGAACGGCGTCTTCGTCAATATCGGCCGGGGCAGTACGGTCGACGAACCAGCCCTTGCCGCCGCACTTGCCAGCGGCAGCATCGCCGCTGCCGGGCTAGACGTCTTTGCCGACGAGCCGAATGTGCCGGCGGCGTTGCTTGCCGCGCCCAACACCTCGCTTTTGCCGCATGTCGGCTCGGCCTCGCAGCACACCCGCCGCGCCATGGCGGACCTGTGCGTCGACAATCTGGTTTCGTGGTTTTCGCAGCGCAAGGCGCTGACGCCGGTGCCGGAGACGGCAAACGTCAAGGCGAGGCTGTGACCGCCATTTTATTGTTAACTTCAGCTTAACCCCTGGGAATCATTCTGAGCCCTTCGCAGTGTCTGTCCGCCTGACAGCACATGACAGCAAGATGAAGCGCGCCTCCCTGATCTCTTCGAACGCGGCGCGCCTGAAATGCGCGGAGAACCAGGATGAAGACGCTTCCCGCATTAATGGCAGTCGCTGCGCTGTTCGGCAGCGCCCAACTGTTTTACGCCGGTAGCGGTGAAAGCCGTGCAGCCAGTGAGGCACCACCTTCATCCGGCAACTACAGGCTGGTAGCCCATGGCGACGAGGCGTCTTGTGCGGTCAGCCGCGGCGCCGAGATTTCGCAAGGCCTGTCGCTGTTGACCGTCGCCGCAAATTGCCGCCGGGTGTTGCCCGGCGTCGAGCAGGCGAAGTTCTGGCGAGAGCAGGATGACGGCACGGTCACCTTCAGCGCCAACGGTACCGATCCGATCGTCATGTTCTCAGTCGCCGACGGCGATGGTTACGAATCCTACGCGCCGGCGCTACCGCTGCTGACGCTGGCGTCGACCGGCAACTGACGAGCGCTATTCTGCCGCGGCGCGCGACGCGGATTTTGCGGCAGCATGCAGGCGCACCGCATCGCCAAATGCGCGAAATATCTTTAACGAGATGCTGTCCGATTTGACCCAGTATTCGGGATGCCACTGGACGCCGACGGCGAAAGCCCGTGCATCGCGCACCGAAACCGCCTCGACAGTGCCATCGGCGGCGACCGCTTCGACCTGCAGCTTCGGGCCAAGCCGGTCGATGGCCTGGCGATGCACCGAATTGACCATGATGTCGCCGGCGCCGAAGACCCCGGCCAGGCAGCTGCCGGGTTTTATCGACACGCTCTGGCGGATGGCGAAGCGTTCGTCCTGATTGTCGCTTGCCGGCGCACGATGATCGAGCGAACCGGCGCGTTCCTGGATTTCGGTGGCCAGCGTGCCACCCAGCGCCACATTCATCTCCTGGATGCCGCGGCAGATGGCGAGCAACGGCACCCCGCGCTCCACCGCCCGGCGGATCAGCGGCAACGTCGTCGCGTCGCGGGCGGGGTCGTAAGGACCATTAGCTTCGCTGGCGTCACCGCCATAGAGCGAGGGATGAACGTTCGATTTGGAACCGGTGACCATGACGCCGTCGACGGCGGAAAGCAGTTCATCGAAGTCGAGCCGGTCGCCGAAGGACGGTACCAGCAGCGGGAACACGCCTGCACCCGAAAGCGCCGCTTCGAGATATTGCTGTGGCGCGGCATGCCAGGTGTAATTGTCGAACTGGCGGACGTCGGTCGATATGGCGACGAGCGGCTGGTGCATTTGGTCCGGATCCCATCGGGTGCAACGAATTATCTGCCTGCAAAATAGGCGATCCGAAGGCGCATTTCCATGGCAAGTTTCGGCGTGTCGCGTAGGCCAGTTAATCGACCTTAGACTATAGTTGCAAGATCTGCCCCAACGCCGTGAATTTCCCCGAAATGCGCCACTCAAACCGGGCTGCCGCGCTGGACTCGACTCCTTGCCTGTGTATTGTCGGCTCGAAGCCGATCCGGGCGCCGATGTGTCCCGAATGTCGGTCAGTGGATCCAAAAGGGAGGAACTTCATGGATCGTCGTTCGTTCATCCGCAAGGCCGGCACCGCCGGTGTTGGCGCCGCGGCCGCTGCCGCGACACTTGCCGCGCCGGCCATCGCCCAGTCCAATCCGAAAGTGACCTGGCGGCTGGCGTCGTCCTTCCCGAAGTCGCTCGACACGATCTATGGCGGTGCCGAAGTGTTTTCCAAGATGCTGTCGGAGGCCACCGACGGCAACTTCCAGGTCCAGGTCTTCGCCGCCGGCGAACTCGTTCCCGGCCTGCAGGCCGCCGATGCCACCACTGCCGGCACCGTCGAGGCCTGCCATACTGTGGCATACTATTACTGGGGCAAGGACCCGACCTGGGCGCTGGGAGCGGCGGTTCCGTTTTCGCTCAACGCGCGCGGCATAAACGCCTGGCACTATCATGGCGGCGGCATCGACCTGTTCAACGAGTTCCTGGCGACGCAGGGTCTGTTCGGGCTGCCGGGCGGCAATACCGGCGTGCAGATGGGCGGCTGGTTCCGCAAGGAGATCAAAACGGTCGCCGACCTTTCCGGCCTCAAGATGCGTATCGGTGGTTTTGCCGGCAAAGTGGTGCAAAGGCTCGGCGTGGTTCCTCAGCAGATCGCCGGCGGCGACATTTATCCGGCGCTGGAAAAAGGCACGATCGATGCCGCCGAATGGGTCGGCCCCTACGACGACGAGAAGCTCGGCTTCTACAAGGTTGCGCCCTATTACTACTATCCCGGCTGGTGGGAAGGTGGACCGACCGTCCACTTGATGTTCAACAAGGCGAAATACGACGAACTTTCGCCGGCTTACAAGTCGCTGGTGCATACTGCCGCTCAAGCGGCCGACGCCAACATGCTGCAGAAATACGACTATCTCAATCCGGCGGCGGTTAAGCGGCTGGTTGCCGGCGGCGCCAAGTTGAGCCCGTTCAGCCAGGAGATCATGGCCGCCTGCTTCGAAAAGGCCAACGAGGTCTATGCCGAGATGGAAGCCTCGAACGCGCCGTTCAAGAAGATCTGGGACTCAATCAAGGCGTTCCGCAAGGAGCATTATCTCTGGGCGCAGGTGGCCGAGTACAACTACGACACTTTCATGATGGTCCAGCAGCGCAACAGCAAGCTCTGAATCTTGCTGCTCTGCGGCGCCGGCGTTCCTTCGGGACGCTGGCGCCGCAGTGCATCTCGTTTGCGATCAGCCGGGCATTACCAGGACCTTGACCTCACCGGGCGCCGGCGGGTTGGCAATGATCGCCACCGCCTCGTCGAGGCTGACCTGCCGCGATATAAGCCGATCTACCTCGATCGCCCCCGAGGCGATAAGATCGGCGGCCCGGCGATGGGTAAAGGGGTTGAGGAAGGAGCCCAGGACCTTCAACTCGCGGAACAGCAGGTCGAACGGTTCGAACGCCGCTTTCATGCCTCGCGGCATCACGCCGACGATGACAACTGTGCCGCCCGCTTTGGCCAGCCGTAGCGACTGCTCGACGGTGTCTTTCACGCCGGCGCATTCGAACACCACGTCGACTCCGCCCGGCATCAAACCCGACCGGCCGACGATCGCTTCGGTGACGTCGGAAGCGCTGGGATCGACCGTCGCCGTTGCGCCAAGTTGCTCGGCTAGAGCCCGCCGCGAGGCCTGACGCGTCGACAAGATGATGGTCGTCGCACCGGCGAGCTTTGCCAGTTGAACGGTGAGCAAGCCGATCACGCCGCCGCCGAGCACGGCAACCGACGAGCCTGGTTTGATCGCGGCAAGGTCCACGCCATGCAGACAGCAACCGAGCGGCTCGCAGAACGCACCATGCGTCGGCGCCAGATTGTCTGGCAAAACGAAGGCCTGTTTCTGCGGCAGGACAAGATATTCGGCAAAGCCGCCATCGCGATGGATGCCGATGGCGCGCAAATTACCGCAGAGATTGACCCGGCCCGCTTGACAATGCGCACAGCGCCCGCAGGCAATATTGGGGTCGCCGGTGACGCGGTCGCCGACGGAAAAGCCGGATACGGCAAGTCCGATCGCCTCGACGATGCCGGAGAATTCATGCCCGAGCGTCACCGGCGGCGTGCACGGGAATTCACCATGGAAAAGATGCCTGTCGGTGCCGCAGACGCCGCACGCCTCGATCCGCACCAGCAGCTCGTCTGGCCCGGCGGTCGGTTTCTCGACCTCGCACATGGCGAGGCGGCCCACTCGCTCCAGTCGCACCGCCTTCATGGCTACCGGGCCTTCCTCAGTTGAAACTAGGTGGTTGCGACAGATCGATTGCCGGTGCCGCCGGTTTCGCGGGCGGCTTTTCGTCGAAGCTCGGCGGCTGCGACAAATCCGGTGTGGAAGGTGAGGCCGGGGCAGTGCCGCCGTTGGCCGGCGGCGTGCCAAGCGGCGACAAGCCGATGCCAGGCGTTTCAGGCACCTGGTAGTTGATGGTGCCCGGATCGACGACGGTGCCTTTATAGTGCATCACCATCTGCGGGAAGGCGATGGTCAGGCCGATCATGATCACCTGGATGCAGACGAAGGGCACCGCGCCCCAATAGATCTGTCCTGTGGTGACCGGCGCGATCTGCTTGCCGCTGAGCCGGTCGAGATAGGGCACGCGCGCGGCGACCGAGCGCAGATAAAACAGCGCGAAGCCGAAGGGCGGATGCATGAAGGAGGTCTGCATGTTGACGCCCAAAAGCACGCCGAACCAGATCAAGTCGATGCCGAGCTTATCGGCCGCCGGTGCCAAAAGCGGCACGATGATGAAGGCAAGCTCGAAAAAGTCGAGGAAGAAGGCGAGCACGAAGACGAGGATGTTGACGCCAATCAGGAAACCGACTTCACCGCCCGGCAGCGACGTCAACAGGTGCTCGACCCAGATGTGGCCATTGACCCCGTAAAAGGTCAGCGAGAACACCCGCGCGCCGATCAGGATGAACAGAACGAAGGACGACAGCCTGGTCGTCGAGGCCAGCGCCTGCTTGATCACGTCGAGCGACAGCCGCCCCTTCATCGCCGCCATCGCCAGCGCGCCGACGGCGCCCATGGCGCCGCCTTCGGTCGGCGTGGCGATGCCGAGGAAGATGGTGCCCAGCACCAGGAAGATCAGCGCCAGCGGCGGGATCAGCACGATGATCACCTGCTGTGCCAGTCTGGACATCAGGTTGATCTTCAGGCGCTGGTCGACGATCGCCACCACATAGATGAAGATGACGCCAATACTGGCGCCGAGGATATCGGCGTTGCCGCCATGGTTCGGCGCGAGGTAGCGATACGCCGCATAGGAAACCACCACCGCCGCCAGCAGCGCCGCCAGCAGCGACAGCACGCCATGGCCCAGCGTACGGGCCTCCAGCGGCAGAGCCGGCATCGACTTCGGCCGGAAGATCGACATGAGCAGGATGTAGAGCATGTAGATGCCGGTCAAAATGAGCCCGGGGATCAGCGCGCCCTTGTACATATCGCCGACCGAGCGGCCGAGTTGGTCGGCCAGGACGATCAGCACCAGCGACGGCGGGATGATCTGGGCGAGCGTCCCGGACGCGGCAATGACGCCGGATGCCAGCCGGCGGTCGTAGCCGTAGCGCAGCATGATCGGCAGCGAAATCAGACCCATGGCGATGACGGAAGCTGCCACCACGCCGGTCGTCGCGGCAAGCAGAGCGCCGACGAAAATCACGGCATAGGCCAGGCCACCACGGACCGGTCCGAACAACTGGCCGATCGTGTCGAGCAGGTCTTCGGCCATGCCGGATCGTTCGAGCACGATGCCCATGAAGGTGAAGAACGGGATCGCCAGCAGCGTATCGTTCGACATCACCCGGCTGCCATAGAAATTATCCGGCAACGCGTGCAGCAACGGCCAGGCGAGATTGATCGAGCCGCCCGAATAGGGCGACAGCAGTACGCCGATGAAGAAGAACATCAGACCGTTGGCGGCGAGCGAGAAGGCGACGGGGTAGCCGATCAGCAGGAAGACGATCAGCGAGGCGAACATGATCGGCGCCATGTTCTGGGCGATGAACTCGATCACGAGCGCACCTCTTCGACGAGCGCCTTGGCTTCGAGTTCGGCCTGCTCATGCACCGATATGAACGGAGTGGGATCGTCCATCCGACCGCGCATGATGGCGATCTTCTTGATGATCTCGGAAATGCCCTGCAGCGCGAGCAGGAAAAAGCCGACCAGCAGGATCGCCTTCGCCGGCCAGATGATCAGCCCGCCGGAATTGTTCGACATCTCGCCGCTGCGATAAGACAGCGACACATAGGGAACGAAATAGACCACCATCAACGTCACGAACGGCATCAGGAAGAAGACGTGACCGAAAAGGTCGATCCAGTGCTGCACGCGGCGCGAGAACATGCCGTAGACGATATCGATGCGGATATGGTCGTTCTGCTTCAGAGTGTAGGCGGCGGCCAGCATGAAGGCGGCGCCGAACAGATACCATTGCAATTCCAGCCAGGCGTTCGAGGACATGTCGAACACCTTGCGGATGACGGCGTTGGCGGCGCTTACCAGGATTGCCAGCAGGATCAGCCACGAAACCCATTTGCCGATGAATTCGTTCAAACGGTCGATGGTTCTGGAAAGAGCGAGAAGCCCTGCCATGCATTCCTCCCTTGTGTCAGAGCACGCCGGTTCCCTGTCCGTCGCGTCGCTGTGGACCAACGGTATGCAGTGCGTGGTTCGGCGGGTCAACATGGGACAGCCCGCATAAACACAGTTGCGAGGTGACGCCCGGCAAAATGCTGCCTCGTCGTTTGCATGTCCAAGGACATGTGGCGCTTTCATCCAACCAAAGTCGGATGCGGCTCAGGCGATCTTCTGTTGGTCGCGGCCGGAGCCGATCAGCACAAGCATGGCGACGAGGAACAGGTACATCCAGCCGTCCCGCCATTCGAGCGGGAAATAACCGGCCCATAGCGATTCGGCCATGCCGAAAGCGGCGGCGCCCAGTGCCGCCCGCAAAGGCGAGAGATAGCCGCCCACTGCGGTCACGAACAGGATCTTCAACCCGTAGACCAACCCTGTGCCGAAGCTGATGTTTCCGTAGTAGAAGGCGGCGAGCACGCCAGCCAATGCCGCGCAAAGCCCGCCGAAAAGCACCGCACGCCGGAACACCGCGCGGACATCGACACCGCACATCGCAGCGGCCTTGGGATCGTCGGATACGGCACGCCAGCTTCGGCCGAAGCTGGAATGTGTGAACCCCCACGCAGCCAGCGCAATAGCCGCCAGCACGGCGGCGCAATCGAGCAATTGGATCAGCGTCAACGTCGCCTTGAAGCTGGCATTCTGCGCGAAGACGATGGTCTGGGCCAGCATTGGCGGCAACCATAGGTCATGGGTATCGGCGGCGATGCGGCTGGCTTCCGACAAGACCAGCAATATGCCGAGCGTCGTCACCACGATGGCGTTGGGCGAGCGGTCGGCCAGCGGTTCGAAGATGCTTCGCGACAGGACATGGCTGAGCAGCGCCGCATAAAGGAATGCCGCAGCTACGCCGAGCGCGACCGATGCAAACAGCGTCAGCCACAGCGCCTGATAGCCGAACGCCGCGGTGAGGATCATCGTATGCCCGCAAAAGGCGAACAGCGCGCCATAGGCAAGATTGGTACGGTGCAGGATGCCGTTGGTCAGCACGTAGCCGAAGGCAAGCAATGCGTAGAGCGCGCCCGAATGCAGCCCGTTCAGAACCTGCTGGAAGAAATAGAGCATGCAAGACCCTCGATGCATGTCCCGCAATCGGGGCGGGGTTTGGGGCGGACGACATTCTCAATACGGCGATCGCCTCAGTGACGAGCGTTGCACCCGGAATCTAACTTGTCAAACGCGATTTATCGGTTAGATTCTCCATATGACAGTATCCTGGACTCCGCACCGCTTCACCGGTGGCATGCTGGCGCTCGACACGGCGAACACCGTCGTTTTGCGGAACGATCCAAAGGAAACCTTCGACCGTTTCGACGATCCGGCCGAGATCGCCCGCTTTGCCGAAGCGGCGAGTGGCTTTCGCGCCGCCGAGCTCGGCGGCAGGCGGCTCGTGGCGCCGGCGCCTGAAAAGATCGCACCGGTGGTGCTGTCGATCCGGGAGACGACCGATCGGCTGTTTCGCGGCGCGGTATCGAAAGGTGCGATCGACACCGCCGACATGCCTGAGTTCCTGGAAGCCTGCGCCGATGGCCTCGCCCATGGCCACACCGAAATCGGCACGCCCGGGAAACCGTTCGGCGACCCGGCAAATCCGATCGCCTTCGAGGCGGCGCTTGCGGTCTCGGCGCTGTCGCTGCTGCGCAGCGACACCATCGCCAGGCTGAGGATATGTCCGAACTGCAGCTGGCTGTTTGTCGACCGAAGCCGCAATTCCAGCCGCCTCTGGTGCGACATGGCGGTGTGCGGCAACCGCCAGAAGGCAAACCGATACTATCGCCGCCGAACCGCGGCCAGGGAGGTCACCAATGTCTAAGAAATGTTCGCGCGCGATGATTGTCGTCGCGGCGTTGTTTGCGGCGGCCGCGCTCGGCGCCTGCCGTGATTCCGGCAAGGACCAGCTGTTCGCCATTTCCGGGAAGCTGTTCGAGTTCAACTACCGGCTGGGTATCGCCACCTATGTCATCACCCTCAATCCGCTGCGGCCGGTGGGTGAGGGGCAGGTCGCTGTGGTCTCCTTCCAGAACCCGGCCGGTGGTGATCCGATCATCGTCACCCAGAAAATATGGCCGAAGCTGCCGCATGTGACGCTCACCAGCCCGCCGCTCACCTGCGTTGTCAAGGACAAGCCCTATGCGGTGTCGATCCGCATCGAGGATTCCAGCGGCAAGTTGCTGCAGAGTTTCGAGACCACTCTGACGTCCTCGCTCGACCAGTCGGTCCTGCCCGACCGGCCTCTGGTGGTCGGGCCAGTCTACGAGCTCAACAAGGACTTGGCCGGCCATGTCGACGGCAAGCTGCCCGGTGAACCGAAGCCCAGCTGCCCAAAGGCTGCATGATGCGTCACCAGCGGCACCGACCGCCGCCGGAATTTTCGTGCTTGGCCATCCTCCCCGACAGGCGTTTCGTGGCGCCACACGGCCGCTCACGGATCGTTTGTTGCGGACCGCCTGGCACCTTCGATTTTGTTTGACCTCCCCGGCAAGGGAAGAAAGACTGTGGGCACTCGACTCCGACGTTGGCCGCGCACCTCTAGGCGCGACCTCCGCACAGGAAATGCCTGATGACGCTGCACAATGTCGCGCTCGACGACAAGTTCGACCTGGCAAAGGAGCGCATCTTCCTGTCGGGTGCCCAGGCAGTCATCCGCATGCTTCTGATGCAGCGCGAGCGCGACCGCCGGGCTGGCCTGAACACCGCCGGTTTCGTCTCCGGTTATCGCGGCTCGCCGCTCGGCGGCCTCGACATGCAGCTGTGGAAGGCCAGGAACCAGCTCGCTCAGTCGGACATCGTCTTCCAGCCCGGTCTCAACGAAGAGCTCGCCGCCACCGCCTGCTGGGGCTCGCAGCAGGCCGAATTGCTGGGCGAGGGTACCCATGACGGCGTTTTTTCAGTCTGGTATGGCAAGGGTCCGGGCGTCGACCGCTCCGGCGACGTGTTCCGCCACGCCAATCTCGCCGGGTCATCGAAACATGGCGGCGTGCTGGCCCTGATGGGTGACGACCACATGGCCGAATCCTCGACCAACGCGCATGCCACCGAGTTCCTGTTCGTCGACACCATGGTGCCGATCCTCAATCCGGCCGGCGTCCAGGAGATCATCGACTACGGCCTCTACGGCTTTGCCATGTCGCGTTTTGCCGGCACCTGGGCGGCGATCAAATGCGTCAAGGACAACATCGAATCGACGGCCTCGGTCGATGCCGCGCTCGACCGGCTAGATATCGTCATCCCGGACTTCGACATGCCGTCCGGCGGCCTCAACATCCGCAACGAGATCGACATGCTCGGCCAGGAGGAGCGGTTGCATGAATACAAGCGCGCCGCCGCTTCGGCCTTCATCCACGCCAATGGGCTGAACCGGATCGTCTATTCGGGCGGCAGCAGCGCCAAGCTTGGCATCGTCACCATCGGCAAGAGTTATCTCGACGTTCGCCAGGCGCTGGAGGATATCGGCATCGACGAAGCGGCCGCCAGTCGCATCGGTATCAGGCTGTTCAAGGTCGGCTGCCCGTGGCCGCTCGACCTGCAGCACATCGCCGACTTTGCTCGCGGCCTCGATACCATCGTCGTCGTCGAAGAGAAACGCTCGCTGATCGAGGTGCAACTGCGCGAGAACCTTTACGGCACAGCGACGCAGCCGGTCATCGTCGGCAAGAAGGACGAGCGCGGCGACTGGCTGTTCCCGGCCAAGGGCGCGCTCGACCCCAACGATATTGCCATCGCGCTCGGTGAGAGGATTTTGCGAACGATCGGCCCGTCGGAAGAAATCGCTGCGCGGGTGGCGAAGTTGCGCCAGTTCCAGGCGATGCTGGCCGACACGTCAGACATCGCCTCGCGCACGCCCTTCTTCTGCTCCGGCTGCCCGCACAATTCCTCGACCAAGGTGCCGGACGGCTCGCTCGCCGCCGCCGGAATCGGCTGTCATTTCATGGCGCTGTGGATGGATCGCAATACGGTCGGCTTCACCGCTATGGGCGGCGAGGGCGCGCAGTGGGTCGGCCAGGCCCCGTTCTCCAAGCGCGAGCACATCTTCCAGAATCTGGGCGATGGCACCTACAACCACTCGGGTGTGCTGGCGATCCGCTTTGCGCTCTCGACCGACGCCAACATCACCTACAAGATCCTCTACAATGACGCCGTCGCGATGACCGGCGGGCAGCCGCACGAGGGCGGCCTGACGGTGGACATGATCGCCAGGCAGGTGCGCGCCGAGGGCGTCGAGCGCATCGCCATCGTCACCGACGAACCGGACAAATATACCGGCAAGGTGGAATTTCCCGCCGGCGCCACCATCCACCACCGCGACGATCTCGATCTCGTCCAGCGCGAGTTGCGTTCGGTCAAGGGCGTCTCGGTGCTGCTCTACGACCAGACCTGCGCCGCCGAGAAGCGCCGCCGCCGCAAGCGCGGCACCTTCCCCGATCCCGACAAGCGTATCTTCATCAACGAGCTGGTCTGCGAAGGCTGCGGCGATTGCGGCGTGCAGTCGAATTGCGTCTCGATCCAGCCGGTCGAGACCGAATTCGGCCGCAAGCGTAAGATCGACCAGTCGAGCTGCAACAAGGACTTCTCTTGTGTCAACGGTTTCTGCCCGTCCTTCGTCACCGTCCACGGCGCCAAAGTCAGGAAAGCCGAAGGCATTGCCGGCGCGGCCGACCCGCTCGCGGGTGTGCCGGCGCCGGCGCCATTTGCGCTCGGTGAACAAGGCTGGGCGGCGATCATCGACGGTGTCGGCGGCACCGGCGTCGTCACCATAGGCGCGGTGCTAGGCATGGCCGCGCACCTGGAAGGCAAGGGCTGCGGCATGATCGACATGGCCGGCCTCGCCCAGAAGGGCGGCTCTGTGTTCACCCATGTCCGCATCGCCCGCACGCCGGACGACATCCACGCCATTCGCGTATCGGCCGGCAAGGCCGATCTCGTGCTTGGCTGCGATCTCGTCGTTTCGGGTGCCAAGAAGGTGTTGGCCGCGGTGCGCGAAGGCCATACCATCTTCCTCGCCAACACCGCCGAGATCATGCCGGGCGAGTTCGCCCGTTCGGCCGATTTCTCGCTGCCCGTCGAGCGGCTGAAGAAAGCGATAAGAACTGCCGCGGGCGACGGCAGGACGCATTTCTTCGACGCTACCCGCACCGCCACCGCGCTGTTCGGCAGCTCGCTTGGCGCCAACATGTTCATGCTCGGCTTCGCCTTCCAGCACGGCGGCTTGCCGCTGTCGGCGGAGGCGGTCGAGAAGGCGATCGAGCTCAACGGCGAGGCGGTAGCGATGAATATCGCGGCATTTCGCTGGGGCCGCCGCGCCGCCCACCAGCCGGATTTCGTCCGCAGCCTTCTCGCCCAGCCGGGCAAGGCCGCGCAGCATGCCGCAATTGCCGAGACGCTGGACGATATAATTGCTCGCCGCGTCGCCTTCCTGACCGCCTATCAGAACGCCGCCTATGGCAAGCGCTATGCCGACAGACTGGCGGCGCTGCGCAAGGCCGAAACCAATGCTGTGCCCGGTTCGACCGTGGTGACCGAGGCTGCCGCAAAGAACCTGTTCAAGCTGATGGCGATCAAGGACGAATACGAGGTAGCGCGGCTTTATACGGACGGCTCCTTTGCCGCAGAGCTCGCAAATCAGTTCCAGAGCTACGGCAAGCTTGAATTCCATCTCGCACCGCCGATCATGGGCAGGCGCGGCAGTGACGGCAAGCCGAAGAAATCGAGCTTTGGCCCGTGGATGATGAACGGGTTCCGCCTGCTGGCGGCGATGAAGGGCCTGCGCGGCACCGCTTTCGACCTGTTCGGCTACAGCGCAGAGAGGCGTATGGAGCGGGAGCTTCTTGCCCTCTATGAAGCCGACCTGGAGCTTGTCGCCGGCGCGCTGGCGCCGGGCAAGATCGAGGCCGCTGCCGCGCTTGTTTCGGTACCGGCGCTCATCCGCGGCTTTGGCCACGTCAAGCGGGCCAGTGCCGAAAAAGCCGCCGGCGAACGCCAGCGTCTGCTCGACCGCCTTTCGACGGCGCCGCTGCGGACGCAGCTTCAAGCCGCCGAATGATTCCGCACCGTGATACGCCTTGTTTACCTGAACTGTAGTTTCCCTGTTTCCGTTGCGTCACCAATGGATGCCGGCAGGGCTCGAAACGCCGCTCTAAACCTTTCTTAAGGCCAATGTGACACTGCTGGGTTCCCCAGGGTTGGGATCCAGGCGTGAATCTGAGACGAAAAAACGAGATTCCGGTCGACGTTTACATTCCGTTCGTGGAAACGCTGTTTCGCGACGGGTTCACGCTGTCGATCGGCCTTGTTGCGCAGACACTCCTCGTCATCCTGGTCTATTGGAAGACCATGGACCTGGCGTATCTTCTCGTTGCCGCTGGGCTCATCATTGTCGGTACTCTGCGCCTTCGCAACATCCGGAAATACGGGCGACTTCCTTCCCCCACGACGTGGGAAGAAGCCCATGATCGTGAAAACGATTACATAATTTTCGGTTCGATGCATGGTTTCATGCTTGGCGCATTCTGTTTCGTCAGCATCTATCTGGCAAATGACAGCCACGACAACTATGCCGAAATAGCCTCTGTTTGCGTCACATTGGCATCGGTCACGTCGATTGCCGGCCGCAATTATGGGTCGCCGCGCATGGTCATGATTTTTATCATAACCACCACATGGCCCATATCGCTTGGCTTTATCCTGCGCGGCGATATCTACCACATCATCCTCGGTCTGATGTCGGCCCCCTTTCTGTTTGCGATCAAGCGGTTCGCCGACATCGTCCGCGAAGTGCTGTTTACCGCCCTGTCGGAGGAAAAGAAGGCGAACCGCATCGCGCAGCGTTTCAACCGCGCGCTCAACACCATGTCGCATGGCCTTGTCATGCTTGGCCCCGACGGCCGGGTGGCGGTGGCCAATGCCGAAGCCGCGCACCTGATGTCGCTCAAATCGGCCGATGCGCTGCTAGGCCGCTCGATCCACGGTCTGCTGATGCGCGGCGCTGCAGGCGGCATGCTGGCGCCGAAGGATTGCCGTTACATCGAAGCCCAGCTGACGCGTGCGTTGCGCGAGGGCCGCGACCGCAAGGTCCTGGTCTCGCTCACCAACGGCCAGCACTATGAATTTTCGGCGCGCGAAGGCAGCCAGGAACTGGGCGTCGTCACTTTCGAGGATGTGACCGCCCGGGTCGAGGCCGAAGACAAGATCCGCTTCATGGCGCGCTACGACAGTCTCACCGGCCTGCCCAACCGCGCCTACTTCCACGAGCTG
Organism: Mesorhizobium sp. M0751; assembly: GCF_040320265.1. Lineage (NCBI taxonomy): Bacteria > Pseudomonadati > Pseudomonadota > Alphaproteobacteria > Hyphomicrobiales > Phyllobacteriaceae > Mesorhizobium > Mesorhizobium sp. M0751. The sequence goes on along the minus strand of NZ_JAMYPH010000025.1, from coordinate 58,899 downwards.
GTGGTGGAAGCCATGGCCTCAGGGGATCCCGACCGTCTCTGCGGGCTGGTGGTGCTCGATCTCGATGATTTCAAGAGCGTCAACGACACGCTCGGCCATCCGGTCGGCGACGGATTGATCTACGCCGTTGCCGAGCGGCTGGCGGCAGTCGCTGGGCCAGGCATCACCGTCAGCCGCTTCGGCGGCGACGAGTTCATGATCTTCTTCGAGCGCATCGAGGATGAAAGCCACCTGACCGGCCAGGTTGATGAGATCTTTGTCAATCTGCAGGGCGAGGTCGATGTCGCCGGCCACGGATTACGCATCCAGGCCAGCGGCGGCGCGGTGCTGTCGCGGGTCAAGGATACCGACGTTGACGCCATGATCGTCAAAGCCGACCTTGCACTCTACAAGGCCAAGGAGCTTGGCAAGAACGGTTGGCGGCTGTTCGAGGCCTCCATGGATGCTGCCTTCCGCAGCCGTCAGCTGATGAAGGCGGACCTGCGCAGCGCCGTGGAAAATAACGAATTGCGGGTGGTCTACCAGCCGATCGTGGCGATGAGCACGATGCGTATCGCCAGTTGCGAAGCGCTGTGCCGCTGGGATCATCCCGATCTCGGGCCGATTTCCCCCGGTATCTTCATTCCGCTGGCGGAGGAAATGGGGATTATTTCCGACATCAGCACCTTCGTCCTGCATGCGGCCTGCACGGAATGCGCCAAATGGCCGGCCCAGACCAGCGTGTCGGTCAATCTCTCGGCCAAGGATTTCCGCAACCGTGATGTCATCCAGAAGGTTCGCGACGCGCTGGCTGAATCCGGTCTCTCCGCCGGACGTCTGGAGATCGAGGTCACCGAGACGGCGCTGCTCGACGACAAGTCGCTGACACGCCAATATATCGAGGAGTTGAAGCGGCTGGGCGTGCGCATTGCGCTCGACGATTTCGGTACCGGGTATTCGAGCCTCAGCTATCTCCACAAACTGCCGCTCGACAAAATCAAGATCGACCGCTCGTTCCTGATGGATGTCACTCAGAACAGCCGGTCGCTCGAATTGCTCAAGGGTATCGTCAACCTGTCACGGCCGCTGGGGCTTTCGGTTACCGTCGAAGGTGTCGAGACCTTCGAACAGCTCAAGGTCCTGGCATTGCAGGTCAAGCCGGACCTGGTCCAGGGCTTTCTGTTCGGGTCGGCACTCAGCGCGTCCGGCATCGAGACGATGTCAAGCACCGTCTGGCCCTTCGCCAAGGACATCCAGACCGCAAGGAAGGCGCCGCGGCGCTGACTTCGCGCTGAAAAAACCGCGTATTTTAGTATAATTTTATTAATTGTTAACCTTAACGAGCGGTAAACGAGCTCCTACTTATTTTCATCTTTACATCTCATGACCGGTCCGTAGTGTCGGCTGGTGGCGGTAATCGCGGGGAATAAGAGTTCATGTGTGCCCAGTTGAGTTCGCTCGGCCATGCGGCGGGCGCTGGTGGGAAAGATGCGCCCGAGACCATGTCCAGCTTCGCGCAGCATGTTTATGCGCTGCTTGACCGCACGGAGTACCGACGCTGTGAAAGCGGCGAGGACTTCGAAAGCATTTACAGGCTGCGCTACAATTCCTATCGGATGAACGATCTGGTGCCCGAAAATGCGTCCCGTCAGGTCCATGACGAGTTTGACGAACTGCCCAATTGCCATACGTTCGGAATCTACATCGAGGGGCGGCTGGTCAGCACAATGCGCCTGCATAACGTGTCTGCTGATAACGCGACATCACCAGCGCTCAGCGTCTACAAGGACTTGTTGATGCCGCGTCTGGCGGCCGGCGAAGTCTTTATCGACCCGAGCCGTTTTGCCGTGGACGCCGAATGGTCACGGCTTTACCCGCAGATCCCGTATGTGACGCTGCGCCTTGCGGGCATGGCTTGCTTCCATTTCGGCGCGCCTTATTGCATATCCATGATCCGCGAGGACCATGCGGCTTTCTACAAGCGCATCTATCGGGCGCGACCGATCGGCGATGCGCGGCCCTATGCCGGCGTGATCAACTGTTTCGCGCTGCTTTATCAAGCCGATGTCCTGGCGATCAAGAACGAAACCTACGCTCGCTTTCCGTTCTTCCGTTCGACGCCGATGGAGCAGCGCATGTTGTTCGATACGCCCGGTGCCGGCGAACTCGCCCCGCTGACCATCCTGCCCACCGCCAAGTATTTTCGCGAAGCCGCCTGAACGAGCCCATGGAGCCTTCCGGTCGCTTCGGCGTTCTGGGCAAGGTGCAGGTGGTAGGTCGGCATGGCCGGCATCCGCCAAGCATCACTTCGATAGCGATCCGATCAAAGGAACCGATATGACTATTTCCACGCTCGCCCTTACCCCGCTTATCTCGCTGATTGCAGGCGTGCTGATCCTGGTGATGCCGCGGCTGCTCAATTACATCGTCGCCCTTTATCTGATCGTTGTCGGCCTGCTCGGGTTGTTCCCGCATCTCGCCGGCTAACGACATCGGCAATGGCGGACCTGCCATCCATTGGGATTGGTATCGCCGCGCTCCGCGCAGCGATTTCAAGTTTTGCTTGAGATTGTTGGCTGCGGCGATGCGGCATTAGCGCCATTGCCCTTAACGCGGCTTTTCGCTATGTGCCTGAAAGATGTCTTCGAAGGGGTATTCCTATGGCTGAACACACGCCGACCGGTCCTGTCGAACTGGGCGCGAAGATGGACTATGCCGAGCATGATCGGACCTATGCAGGCTTCCTCAGGCTCGCGAAATACGGATCGCTCTTTTGCCTCGCCGTGCTTCTGGCAATGGCTTTCGGCTTTTTTGCGGGAGGCTTCTTCTCAGGAACTATACTGTTCGTTCTGATCCTGGCCGTCGGCGCCTTTATTCTCCGATAACTCCTCCAACCTTTGTCGAAGGCACCGCCCGGGGTCGGTCGGCGTCTTGCGGTAGCGGGTTCCGGCCGAAAGGATCATGCGGTGGGACAGACGGTTTTCATCCCTCGTGAGCTCGACGCGAACGAGCCGCGTGTCGCGGCCTCGCCCGACACGGTGAAGCGGCTGGCGGCATTGGGTTTCGACGTGATTGTCGAAACCGGCGCCGGCACGGCGTCGCGCATTCCCGACGAGGAGTTTGCCAAGGCGGGCGCCGCGATCGGCAAGGCCGGCGATGTTTCCAGGGCCGATGTGGTGCTGAAGGTGCGCCGCCCCATGGACGCCGAGCTGAAGGGCTACAAGTCCGGCGCCGCTGTCATCGCGATCATGGATCTCTACGGCAACGACGCTGCCGTCGCAGCCCTTGCCAAGGCCGCTGTTACTGCCTTTTCCATGGAGTTCATGCCGCGCATCACCCGGGCGCAATCGATGGACGTTCTATCCAGCCAGGCGAACCTCGCCGGCTATCAGGCGGTGATCGATGCGGCTGCCGAATATGACCGGGCGTTGCCGATGATGATGACGGCGGCGGGCACCGTACCGGCTGCGAAGGCGTTCGTCATGGGCGTCGGGGTCGCCGGTCTGCAGGCCATCGCCACCGCGCGTCGCCTCGGTGCCGTGGTCACCGCCACCGACGTACGTCCGGCCGCCAAGGAACAGGTCGCCTCGCTCGGCGCAAAATTCCTGGCAGTCGAGGACGAGGAATTCAAGGCGGCCGAAACGGCCGGTGGCTACGCCAAGGAAATGTCCAGGGAATACCAGGCTAAGCAGGCTGCGCTGACCGCCGAGCACATCGCCAAGCAGGATATCGTCATCACCACGGCGCTGATCCCCGGCCGGCCGGCGCCGAAGCTGGTTTCGGCGGCAATGGTCGCCTCGATGAAACCCGGCTCGGTGATCGTCGACCTTGCGGTCGAGCGTGGCGGCAACGTCGAGGGCGCTGTTCCGGGACAGGTGGTGACCACGGCCAACGGGGTAAAGATCGTCGGCCATCTCAACGTTCCCGGTCGCGTCGCCGCCTCCGCCTCGCTTCTCTATGCCAGGAACCTCTATGCCTTCCTCGAGACGCTGGTCGACAAGGCGACGAAGACGCTTGCCATCAACCGCGACGACGAACTGGTCAAGGCAACCATGCTGACCGATGGCGGCAAGGTCGTGCATCCGGCCTTCGCCAGGGCCGAGCAGGCGCCGCTAAAGGGCCAACATGTCGAACCACCGGCCATTCCGGCCAAGACGATGGTTGCCGAGGCTTCGGCGAAGCCGGCTGCGAAGAAAACGGCCGCTTCGAGGAAGCCCAAGACCACCGGAGGGATCGCGTGATGGATCAGACCCTGCAGAAAGCCCTCGACCAGCTCGACCAGGCGACAGCTGCCGTGCGGCTCGCCGTGCAGAACCTTGCCGTCGCTCCCGGCACTGAGGCGGCCGGCGACGCCGCGTACGCGCTGTCCGGCGGCGCGATCGATCCCTTCGTCTTCCGCTTCGCCATTTTTGTCCTGGCGATCTTCGTCGGCTACTACGTCGTCTGGTCGGTGACGCCGGCGCTGCACACGCCGCTGATGGCGGTCACCAACGCCATTTCCTCCGTCATCGTCGTCGGCGCGTTGCTGGCCGTCGGCATCTCGGCCTCGGGCATCGCCACCGGCTTCGGCTTCGTTGCGCTCATGCTGGTGTCGGTCAACATCTTCGGCGGCTTCCTCGTCACCCAGCGCATGCTGGCCATGTACAAGAAGAAGGAAAAGTAGGCCGCTATGAACGCCAACTTCGCCTCCTTCCTTTATCTGGTCTCCGGTATCCTGTTCATCCTGGCATTGCGCGGCCTGTCGCATCCGACCACGAGCCGCCAGGGCAACATGTACGGCATGATCGGCATGGGCATTGCCATCGCCACGACGCTGGCGCTGGCCACCCCTTCCGCCGGGCGCTTCAGCCTCATAGTGCTCGGGCTGCTGATAGGCGGCTCGGCCGGTGCGGTCACGGCACGGCGCATTGCCATGACCTCGATGCCGCAGCTGGTCGCAGCCTTCCACTCGCTGGTTGGTCTTGCCGCGGTCATGGTGGCGGCTGCCGCCATCTATGCGCCGGAGAGTTTCGGCATCGGCACCATCGCCGATATCCATGCCCAGGCGCTGATCGAGATGAGCCTCGGCGTCGCCATCGGAGCCATCACCTTCACCGGCTCGGTCATCGCCTTCTTGAAGCTCGACGGCCGCATGTCGGGCAAGCCGATCATGATCGGTGGCCGCCACTTCATCAACGCGGCCCTGGGCATTACGCTGATCGTGCTGATCGTGCTGCTCGTCACCACCGAGTCCAAGCTGGTGTTCTGGCTGATCGTTGCCGCCTCGCTGGCGCTGGGCGTCCTTCTCATCATCCCGATCGGCGGCGCCGACATGCCGGTGGTCGTGTCGATGCTGAATTCCTATTCGGGCTGGGCCGCCGCCGCACTGGGTTTCACGCTCGGCAATCTGGCGCTGATCATCACCGGCGCGCTGGTCGGCTCGTCCGGTGCCATCCTGTCCTACATCATGTGCAAGGGCATGAACCGGTCGTTCATCTCGGTCATCCTCGGCGGCTTCGGCGGCGAGACATCAGCCATTGCCGACGACGGCATCGAGCGCACGGTCAAGCAGGGCTCGGCCGAGGATGCCGCCTATCTGATGATGAATGCGCAAAAGGTCATCATTGTGCCGGGCTACGGCATGGCCGTCGCCCAGGCGCAGCATGCGCTGCGCGAAATGGCCGACAAGCTCAAGGCCAACGGCGTCGACGTAAAATACGCCATCCATCCGGTGGCCGGCCGCATGCCCGGCCACATGAATGTGCTCCTGGCCGAAGCCAACGTGCCTTATGACGAAGTGTTCGAACTGGAGGACATCAACTCTGAGTTCGCGCAGGCCGACGTCGCCTATGTCATCGGCGCCAACGACGTCACCAATCCCTCGGCTCGTGACGACAAGTCCTCACCGATCTACGGCATGCCGATCCTCGACGTCGACAAGGCCCGCACCTGCCTGTTCGTCAAGCGCTCGCTCGGCTCCGGCTATGCCGGCATTGACAACACGCTGTTCTACAAGGACGGCACCATGATGCTGCTCGGCGACGCCAAGAAGATGACCGAGGAGATCGTCAAGGCGATGGATCACTGAAACGGCGTCGTTGCCAACCCGCTGCCGATCGTCGAATACAGCCCGGCTCCGCGCCGGGCTTTTTCTTGGCTGTTACCGGTTCTGAAGCTACGATGCCGACCGTCGTCTTGCTAGCGACGTCATCGTGGAGGTGCTGGTGCCCGACCCTGGTTCTGCTGCATCGTCGGCCGCCGATCTGACCGCAGCAGAGAAGGCGCCACGCAAGCGCAGCCAGGCGGTGGTGGTCGTACACGGCATGGGCGAACAACGGCCCATGGACACGTTGAGGGGGTTTGTCCAGGCCGTATGGAGCCACGATCCGGCCCGTGCTCCGTTCTATGCCCATGTCGCCGATCGGGCCGACCCGATGGGTGCGAAGATCAACCAGAGCTGGATCACGCCCGACAGCCGGACCAATTCGCACGAACTCCGCCGGATCACCACGCCCTATGATGTCGATGGCCGCCGCACCGATTTCTACGAGCTTTACTGGGCCGACATCACCCAGGGCACGACCCGGAGCCGCCTTGCTGCCTGGGTGACCACCCTGCTCTGGCGCAAGCCCGCCGATATTCCGCGCGATGTACGCAAACTCTACGTCGTCACGCTTTTGACCACCATCGTCGTCCTCGGCGCGGCGCTGGCGCTCGCAACGTCGGCCTGGCAAGGCTACATCTCCTGGACGACCGGCGTGCTTGTCACGGTTCTGGCGTCGTTCGTCATCTGGTTGGTGGACCAGTTTGGCTTGCCTTATTTCGGCGATGTCGCCGCTTATGTGCGGGCCGAAGCGGCAACGGTCGAGAAGCGGGCGCTGGTGCGCGAGCGTGGCCTCAAGCTGCTGAAGCGCCTTATGACGGACGACGCCTATGACCGCATCGTGCTGGTCTCGCACAGCCTTGGGTCGATCATCGCCTATGATCTGTTGCAGATATTGTGGGCCGATTTCAGGCCTCGAAAGCTGGAAGCCATTCGTGACAGAGCGCGGCTGAAGGCGATCCACGCCGTCGACAAGGCGACGCTGGCCGCCGATGCCGCCGCTTGGCCCGACAGCCTCGACGACCTCCCCGCATTCCGGCGCAGCCAATGGGAACTCTACCGGCAGCTTCGCGTCGGCCACGCCGATCATCCGCTGTCGTGGAAGATCAGCGATTTCGTCACGCTCGGCAGTCCGCTGGCCCACAGCGAGTTTCTGGTGACCTATAACCTCGTCGAATTCAGGCGCGGCATCGCCGAGCGGCTGTTCTCGGCATGCCCGCCGATCGCCGACAGGGCGGCGGGCGGGACCATGCTCTACCAGGAAGGGCGCAGCCATTCGGGAAAGCCGCAGCGGGCGGTGCATCATGGCGCGGTGTTTGCCGCGACGCGCTGGACCAATATTTTCGACAGGGGCAATGGCTGGCTGACGGGCGATCCGATTTCCGGGCAGATGACGGAGAACTTCGGTCCCGGCGTGGAAAACGTTCAGGTCGAGCTGCGCGGCTCGCGCGGCCGCGTCTTCACGCACAGGCTCTACTGGTCGCTGGCGGCGAGCGGCGTCGAGGTCAACGCGCCGGCCGGCACACAGCCGCGCTCGCACCTTGCCGTGCTGCGCGATGCGGTCGATCTTGGCCGCAAGCTGGAGGACTGAGCTATCGGTCGGGCGATGCAGCGCACGACAATGCTGCGCCGGCAGTTGAAAGCAAGGTCCGCTTCGAGGGTAATCTTCCCGAAGCGGACCGAGTTCGCTTAGTCACCGATCAACGATTGGTCAGGAAAATCGCTTCCTCTTCGTCGCGCTGCCTGCCGCCAAGTGCTGCAGCCGCGCTGGCAATGAAGGCCCCGACGACCAGCGACAGCGCGCCAATCAGTGAGAAGGTGGCGCCTGCCTTTCTGGCGGTGTCGGCCGCCTGCTGAGCCTTGACCTTGGCGTCCTGTGCTCTGGCGATTACCGCATCGACGCGAGCGGTGGCATCCGCTTCGGACAGGCCTGTGCGGGCGGCCACTAGCCTTGACAGATAGGTCTTGTCCTCGGCCGATATTTCGCCTGCTGCGGCACTCGCGAGCAGAATGCGCGATGCCTGTGCCGTTGCCGCAGCGTCGCTCTCCGGATTGGCGGCAGCGAGCCTTGCCGGATCGGCCGGGCGGAACAGCGTATCGACGAAATACGATGTGGCGTCGTTAGTCGAGGCGCTACCAGCGTTTGCAGCAGCACCTGCCGAAGCGCCCATTGCCGCGCCGGATGCCACAGTCGAAGCGGCCTGGACACCGGTACCTATCGCGGCCGAAAGCGCCGTGCCGAGCACGCCGGCGACGAGCAGCGTCGCCAGCGCCCAGGCCAGGAAGCCGTGAGCGGTATCGCGGAAGAAGACTTCATCGGTGTGGATGCCGACCCATTTGGTGCGCAGGCGTCCGGCGAGGTAGCCGCCCAGGGCCGACGACAGCCACTGCACGACGATCAGCCAGACGGCGGTGGAAACGGCGAAAGTGGTGACTGACGCACCCGAGCCGGACCATGGCGATACCATGCTCAGCCCAAGCCCGGAGCCGAGCAGCATCAAAGTGAAGGTAAGCGTCGACGCAGCAAAGGCGCCGGCGACGATTGGTCCCCAGCTGACGGCGGGGGAAGCGGATTCCGTCGGTGCGGAAACGTCGACAGTCGTTAGGGTGGACGGCATGGAAGCCCCCTACCTTGCAAACAGCATAATCAGAATAATGATCGGAATCGGGACTCCGAGAAGCCAGAGCAAAATGCCACGTCCCATGGATGCCTCCTGCGGCGATTGTGATCGACTACAATGCCTTGAAAGCCTTTCCGTTCCGGCGGTCCTGGTGATCTTTGTTGCGTTGCAGCAATCGGTATTGGTGCGCCAAGGCGCACCAATGCACTTCATGCCTGCTGGCTGGGTATCTGGATGGCGGCTCAGATGTCCAGATTGGCGACCGACAGCGCGTTTTCCTGGATGAATTCGCGCCTTGGCTCGACTTCGTCGCCCATCAACCGTGAAAACAATGAGTCCGCATCGGTCGCGTCATTGACCTTGACCTGTAAGAGCGAGCGCACATTCGGGTCGAGCGTCGTTTCCCAGAGCTGCTCGGCGTTCATTTCGCCAAGGCCCTTGTAGCGCTGCATGGTCAGGCCCTTGCGGCCGGTGGCAAACACGGCATTGAGCAGTGCCAGCGGCCCGGAAATGTTTTCTGAGACATCCTTGCGGCGCAGCACCGGCGGCTCGCCGTAAACTTCTGCCAGGCGCGGCGCATAGCGGTCGAGCTGGCGTGCGTCGGCGGAATTGATCAGCGCCAGGTCGAGATGTGCGAACTCCTTGACGCTGCGCACCGTGCGCTCGAAGACATAGCCGCCAATGCCCTCGTTCGAGGTCGACATGCGGCCGATCCAGCCGCGCTCGGTATCCTCGGCGATAATGTCGAGACGGCGCGCAACACGCTCGGCCGTCTCGTTGGCGCGGCCGAGATCGGTGAAGATCTCCGGGTTGAGCGCGCCGGCGATCGCCGCCTGCTCGACCACGCCCCTGTTATAGCGGGTATGCAATCCGTTGATGAGCTGGCGGACAGCTAGGGCGTCGTCAATGGCACTGCGCAAGTCCTGTCCGGCCCGCACCTCGCCTGTGCTGAGCGCAAGCGACGCTTCTTCCAGCCCGGAGCCGATCAGGAATTCCTCGAAGGCGGCTTCGTCCTTGATGTATTGCGAGCTCTTCCCGCGCGTCACCTTATAGAGCGGCGGCTGCGCGATGTAGAGATGACCGCGTTCGATCAGTTCCGGCATCTGCCGGAAGAAGAAGGTCAGCAGCAAGGTGCGGATGTGGGCGCCGTCGACATCGGCGTCGGTCATCAGGATAATCTTGTGGTAGCGCAGCTTGTCGGCGTTGAACTCGTCCTTGCCGATCGAGGTGCCGAGCGCGGTGATCAGCGTGCCGATCATGTCGGAGCCGAGCATGCGGTCAAAGCGGGCGCGCTCGACATTGAGGATCTTGCCGCGCAGCGGAAGAATTGCCTGGTTCTGGCGCGAACGGCCGCCCTTGGCCGAGCCGCCGGCGCTGTCGCCCTCGACGATGAAGATCTCGGATTTCGCCGGGTCGCGCTCCTGGCAATCGGCCAGCTTGCCGGGCAACGAGGTGACGCCGAGCGAACTCTTGCGGGTGATGTCGCGTGCCTTGCGCGCGGCCTCGCGCGCGGCAGCTGCCTGGATGACCTTCTCGATGACCGACTTGCCCTCGGTCGGGTGCTCCTCGAGCCAGGTGCCGAGCGCTTCGTTGACAAGCCCTTCGACCACCGGGCGGACCTCGGACGACACCAGCTTGTCCTTGGTCTGCGAGGAGAATTTCGGGTCGGGAACCTTGACCGACAGCACCGCGGTGAGCCCTTCGCGGCAATCGTCGCCGATCAGCGCCACTTTTTCCTTCTTGGTCAGGCCCGAGGAGTCGCCATAGCCGGTTATCTGGCGTGTCAGCGCGCCGCGAAAGCCTGCAAGGTGCGTGCCGCCGTCGCGCTGCGGGATGTTGTTGGTGAAGGCCAGCACGTTTTCATGGTAGCTGTCGTTCCACCACATGGCGACTTCGACGGTGATGCCGTCGCGCTCGGCGCGGATCGAGATCGGCTTATCGAGCAACGGCTTCTTCGTCCGGTCGAGATATCGGACGAATTCTTCGAGGCCGCCATCGTAGTGCAATTCATGGCGCACGATGTCGGCATGGCGGGCATCGGTCAAAACGATGCGCACGCCGGAGTTCAGGAAGGCGAGTTCGCGCAGCCGGTGCTCCAGCGTACCGTAGTCGAACTCGACCATGGTGAAGGTCTCGGACGACGGCAAAAACGTGATTTCGCTGCCGCTGCGCCCTTCATAGGTGCCGGGGACCTTGTCTTGTTCATAACTGCCGGTGATGCGCAGCGGCGCGTCGGCATTGCCATGCGTGAAGCTCATCTCGTAGATATGGCCGTTGCGGCGGATCTTCAGCTTCAGCCAGGCCGACAGGGCGTTGACGACCGACACGCCGACGCCGTGCAGGCCGCCCGACACCTTGTAGGAATTCTGGTCGAACTTGCCGCCGGCATGCAGCTGCGTCATGATCACTTCGGCCGCCGAAATGCCTTCGCCGGTGTGGATATCGGTCGGAATGCCGCGGCCATTGTCGATGACCGTCACCGATCCGTCCGGATTGAGCGTCACCGTCACCAGGTCGGCATGGCCGGCCAGTGCTTCGTCGATGGCGTTGTCGACGACTTCATAGACCATGTGGTGCAGGCCCGAGCCGTCGTCGGTGTCGCCGATATACATGCCCGGCCGCTTGCGAACGGCATCCAAGCCCTTCAAAACCTTGATGGAATCGGCGCCGTATTCGGCTTCAACGCCGTTGGCGATGTCGGTCTGGTCGCTCATGAAAACCTGTCTGATTGATGCCGTGTGCAGAGCGCGAAAAATCGGCTTCGAATCGCGCATTTCTAATGTCGTAGATATAGGCGCAAAAGGCGGTTTTTCCAAGGTTTGCAGGCATTTCCGAACGGAATGACCGTGGCGTCGGCCGGCTACCGCCGCTTGGCTTCGATCCTGGCCAGCCGCTCACGCAGAAACTTGACCATGAACTTGTATCGCGGCGCTAGCCGACCGGTCCGGTCGAGTTCGAGCGTCATGTCGAGCGCCTTGGAAAGCACGGCCTTCGGGTCCTTAGCGACTTGCGCGTAGTCGATATAGGCGACCACAAGGTCGCGCTGCCAGGTGGCGTTGTCCGGATCGGACCGGGCAAGTTTCTCACGAATGGCCAGGCTGTCCTGAAGGGCTTGCCGCGCCCCCCTGACGTCGCGCTGCCTGAGGCGCAGCGTGGCGATCTCGGACAGCGTTATCGACAAGTCCCGCTGCCAGTCGGAATTGGCGGGATCGAGCTTCGCCAGCCGCTGCGCGATCGCGTAGCTGTCCAGATAGGCTTTCAGCGAGCCTTTGTGGTCGCCCTGTATAGCCAGGACGCCGGCGACTTTCTCGATGCATACGGACAGGTCGCGCTGCCATTCGGTGTTGTTCGGGTCGCCGGCGGCGAGCGCGCTGGCCTGCGAAAGTGCCTCACGATAAGCCGAAAGTGCCGCCTGCCAATTCTGCCGGTCGCTCAGCGCGTTGCCGATCTTGGCATTGCCGACCGACAGGTCGCGTTTCAGCTCGGTGTCGTCCGGATCGCGTTTCGCCAGTTGCTTGACGATCGCCAGGCCCTCCTTGTAGGCAGCTAGCGCCCCGGCAGCGTCGCCGCGTTCGCGCAGCAGGTCGCCTATCGTATCGTGGCTGACCGAGACGTCACGCTGCCGGTCGGCGTCCCCCGGTTTGTCCGCGGCCAGCGCCAGCCGCACCTTCAGGCTCTCTTCATAGGCCGCCTGTGCGTTGTCCAGTTGACCTGCGATATGGGCAAGGTGACCGATCTCATCGTAGGTGATGGTCAGGTCGCGCTGCAGTTCGGCACGGTCGGGCTCTCCGGCGGCGAGCTGCTTCTTGATCGACAGGCTTTCCTGGTAGACCTCTGCGGCGCCGGCCAGATCGCCTTGCGTCGCCAATACGTTGCCGATCTTGTCGTCGGCCATGGCGAGGTCGCCGAACCAGTCCAGATTATCCGGTTCTGCCTCGGTCAGGCCCTGCAGAATGGTTTTGGCCGTCTCATAGTTTTGCAGCGCTGTCGGCAGATTGCCTTGGGCCATCCGCACATTGCCGAGCTTGATGTGGCTGACGGCGAAGTCGCGCTTCACGCTGGGATCGGTTTCATGATGCGACCGCCGCTCGAGATCGGCTTGCAGCGCCTCGAAGGCACGGCCAGCCGCATCGATATTGCCGACCGTGGTATAGAGCTTGCCGAGCTCGTCCAGCGTGCGGATCAAGCGGTCGGCGTCGTCGAGCGACAGCACCACCTGTCCGGCTTCGCCATAAAGCGCGAGCACGGACTCATAGTCCTTGATGGCTGTGGCGTAGTCGAGGTCGGCGCGCGCCGCCCCGCCGGACAAATAGCGCGTTGCGGCCTCGGAGAGCGTGCGGCTGACGAAATTGGCCCTCAAAGCGTTGCGAGAGACACTGTCGATCTCGGCTGCCTCGGCGAGCTTTTTGCGCGCCGCATCGAACGCTCCCAGCGAAAGCTGCTCTTCGGCTTGCCGGCGCAACGCCGACACTCTGAGATCGTCGGATCCAAGCGTCTGCATTTCGCTCCGCACCTTGACGAAGGCGTCGGCTGCCTCACGCAGCCTGGCGTTCAGACTGTCCGCAGAGAGGTGGCCGGCATCGGAACTGATCAACGCGCCATAGAGCGGTGCCAACGGCATGTCGGCGTCGCTGGCGATCTTCTCCACCTCGCCGCGCATCAGAGGCGTCACCTCGGCCATGGCCAGCAACAAGCGTTCGCGTTCCGGCAATTTCTCCTTGGCCGAGGCGGCAAAGAACAGCTGCGGCAGGCCGCTCTCGACATAGGGCAATTGCCTGCCGCGCGAGAGGTCGTAGACCTCCTGCTGCACGAGCGTCAGCACGGAGCGGATCTCGAGACCTTCGGTGCCGAGGTATTTCGTCAGCGCCGCGGTAAACGGCGAATTCTGGCCCGTCCCATCCGCGGCGGTCTCGCCGGGCGCCGCCGAGAAGGCAAACAGGATGTTTTCTGCCCGCCCGATGCGGCCAAGACCCGGCCGGACCTTGTCGCTGACCTCTTTTACCAGCGCCGTTGCGCCGCGGCCTTCGCCGCCCGTAGCCGCGAATGGATCGCTGCGGCAGGCATCGAGCACGATCAGTCCGACCTTGCTGGTGGCGGCGACGGTCGCGCGGATCTCCTCCAGCGGCAGGCTGGTCCTTTCCAGCGTAGCGAGCGACGACGCGTCTGCATCGACCGGCAGGAGCCGGTTCTCGCCGGCGATCTCGACGCCGTGGCCGGAGAAGAACACCAGTGCCACGTCGGCGCCTTTGGCATCCTCGCGGAAATCGTCAAGCGCCCGGCGCATGCGCCGCAGGTCGCGGTTGGTTTCGAGGAAGACCTCGAAACCGAGCTTCCTCAGCACCGTTTCCATGATCTCGCCGTCATTGACGGGATTGGCGAGCGGCCGGATCAGCCGGTAGTCGTTCTCGGCGATGACCAGCGCAGCGCGCCGCTCCGCCATTGCAGCGGAGGCCGTCGAGAGGATCAGCAGCAAGGCAAACAGAAAACGCAAATCGAACCGCCCCGGCCCGGTCATTTGCCGGAGCATTCCATCTCTTTATGGCATGAGCAAGTTATGGCATCGGCGAGCTCGGCCGTTCGCGTTGTTAGCTGGCGCGCATCGGCCTCAGCGCTTCGCTCCAGCGGAACAGCTCGTCCAGCATGGTCCTGGCCCCGCCGAGCACCTGCTCGCTGGGCAGGAAGGCGCCGGTCTCGTCGAGCAGCTTCTGGTACATCGGCAGCGCCACGCCTTCCGGAATCGGCATGACACCGACGGCGGTCAGCAACGGTTTGACCGCCTGCGCCGCTCGCAGGCCGCCGGAGACACCGCCGTAGCTGAGGATGGCGGCCGGCTTGTATCGCCATTCCCTGAGCAGGTAGTCGACCGCGTTGACGATCGCGGGAGCGGTGAAATAATTGTACTCCGGCGCCACGAAGACGAATGCGTCGGCGGCGTCGATTGCTTTCGACCAGGCTTTCGTGTGGCTGTTTTCGTATTTGCCGAGTCTCGGATGATGCGGCTCGTCCAGCACCGGCAGGTTGAAGGCGGCGATGTCGGTGAGCACCGGCTCGAATTTGCCATGCTCGCGCGCAAAGCTCTCCAGCCACTTTGCGAAAACGGGTCCGGCACGGCCCGGCCGCGTGCTGCCGATGATGACGTTCAACTGGTGCTTCAAGGCAGGCTCCCGCCGGTTCTGACATCTGTGGTGCTGCCACCTAAGACACGCAGCCGGACACAGCAAGCAGGCACTTTCCGGTGCCCGGGTCACATTCCAGAGAGCGGATGCATCACCTTGTCGTCCGCTCACATGGACGCCTGCCTTGCCCGCCACTACATTGAGGTGTCAGCGGAGCAAGTCATGGACAGTCAGCCCGTCTCCTTCGTCCCGCCGGCGCCGAAGCCGCGCACCGCGCCGCCCTCGACGCTGGAGATGATCCGCATCGTCTATCGCAATCCGCTCGAACTGTGGGGCGAGCCGACCTACAACGAGCCCTGGATTTCGGTGACCGGCATCGGCGGGCCGCTGGTCATCGCCAACGACCCCGGTCTCATTCGCCACGTGCTGGTCGATAACGCCAAGAACTACAAGATGGCGACGGTTCGCCAGCTGATCCTGCGGCCGATCCTGCGCGACGGCTTGCTGACCGCCGAGGGCGAGGTGTGGAGGCGTTCACGCAAGGCGATGGCGCCGGTGTTCACGCCGCGCCATATCTTCGGTTTTGCCGAGCCGATGCTGAGGCGCACGCGGGAGTTCGTCACGCGCTACGAGGGCGGCGGCACGTTCGACATCGCTCACGACATGACGCTGCTTACCTTTGACATCCTGGCCGAGACGCTGTTTTCCGGTGAGATTTCAGGCGAGCCGGGCAGCTTTGCCAAGGAGATCGACCGCCTGTTCGAGACCATGGGTCGGGTCGATCCACTAGACCTTTTGCGGGCACCCGATTGGCTGCCGCGTCTGACCCGCATCCGCGGCCGCAAGACCATGGCCTACTTCCGCAAGATCGTTACCGACACGGTGCAAATGCGCGAGGCGCGGTTGAAGCGTGATCCGGACACGGTGCCGCAGGATTTTCTCACGCTGCTGTTGAAAGCGGAGGGACCGGGCGGGCTGACCCGGGCCGAGGTCGAGGACAACATCATCACCTTTATCGGCGCCGGCCACGAGACTACGGCCAGGGCGCTCGGCTGGACGCTCTACTGCCTTGCCGAAGCGCCGTGGGAGCGCGAAAAGATCGAGCACGAGATCAATGCGGTGCTGGCGCGTGAGTCCGATCCGACGAAGTGGCTCGACGCCATGCCGCTCACCCGCGCCGCCTTCGAAGAGGCGCTCAGGCTCTATCCGCCGGCGCCGTCGATCAACCGCGAACCGATCGAGCCCGAAACCTGGAACAGCCTCTACATACCGCGACGTGCCGCAGTGCTGGTGATGCCGTGGGTCGTCCACCGCCATCGGAAATTGTGGGACCGGCCCGACGCTTTCATGCCGGAGCGCTTTCATCCGGGGAATCGCGAAAAGATCGACCGTTTCCAGTATTTGCCGTTCGGCGCCGGGCCTCGCGTCTGCATCGGCGCCAGCTTCGCCATGCAGGAGGCGATCATCGCGTTGGCGATCATGCTGTCGCGCTATCGTTTCGATACCACCGCGCAAACCCGCCCCTGGCCGGTGCAGAAGCTGACGACGCAGCCGCAAGGCGGCCTGCCTATGCAGGTTAACAGGCGCGCGGCGTAGGCAACCCGACGTCCGTTCGTGTTATGCGGCGGACTTGCGTTGGAACTGGCCGGCGGCGCGGTAGCGCCAGAGATAGCTGGGCAGGATGGTTCCGATCGACCGCGGCTGGATCCCGAGGCCGGCGAGCGTCCTGTTGTCTTTGACGGCGGCTTCCGACACGACATTGTGCTGGCGCAACAGCAGGACCTGGTCCTTGGTCAACAACGGATTGGGCAGCAGCCCGAGAATTGATGCCTGGAGGTTCGCCAGCCACCATGGCACGGGCAGCAAAAACCGCTTGCGTTCGATGATGACAAGCAGCTCTTGCATGCATTCCTTGAAGGTAAGCACTTGCGGCCCACCGAGTTCAAAGATCCGGCCGCCCTGGACCTTGCCGTCGACCGAATGCGCCACAGCCTCGGCGACGTCGCCGACATAGACCGGCTGGAATTTCGTCTGCCCGCCGCCGATCAGCGGCAGCACTGGGGAAAAGCGGGCCATGTTGGCAAAGCGGTTGAAGAAACCGTCCTCCGGCCCGAAATTGATCGATGGCCGCAAGATCACGGCATCCGGGACCGTCTCCAGAACGGCCTTTTCGCCGAGCGCCTTGGTACGCGCATAGTCCGATTGCGCGTGGAGATCCGCTCCCAGAGCCGAGATATGGGTAAGGCCGGCGCCGACGGCGCGCGCCGCTTCGGCGACAGCGCGCGCGCCGAACTCGTGGACAGCAGTAAATTTCTGCCGGCCGGCCTCATGCGCGATTGCCACCAGATTGACGACGTGGTCGGCGCCTTGCACGGCGCGGTCGACCGACCAGCGCACCCGGACATTGGCCTGCACCGGCTGGATCTGCCCGACATTGCCAAGCGGTTGCAAATGACCGGCGAGATCGGGCCGGCGGCAGGCGACCCGGATGCGGTAGCCGCGCTTGGCCAGCGCCCGCACGACATGACGACCGACAAAGCCGGAGCCGCCGAACACGACGACGAGCTTTGGGGTCTGCAGGATTTCGGTCATGGCTGGCTCCGGCGGGCTATCCAGATGGCTTGATTGAAGCCGTTTCATAGTCGGTTTCGCGCCAAAGGCAAAGGGTGACCATAGGTCGCCCGGCATTGTTGAAGCATGATTTCCGGTATCCGTTCGAAACGGCAGAAAACCCGCCGACGCCCGGCTTTAGGGTAACTCCATTCGGAACAGGAACCTTTGTTCGGTCGGCGGTTTTAGATGTATGGTTTGATTCCGAATGGAGGATATTGCCGATGACGACAAAACGCGTTGCGCTCTTCGCTCTGGCTTTCGCAACAGGCTGCAGCATTGGTGCCTCGGCATTCGCGGCAAACCGGCATCACCACCAAGCTCAACCCGAACGCTACGTTCCGGCCAACGGCGACATCATCGACATTCTGTTCGGTGGCCCGCGCTACTATGACAACCACCTGTTCACGACGGCCGCCGAACCCTGCTCCTACAACAGGGTAGGACCGGACGCGAATGCGGCGAACGTCATCAACGATCATTATTGCGGGAAGTAGGCTCGCGCTGCCGGATCGGCCGGCCTCGTCAGCCGCTCATCGGATAAACGAATTTCTTCAGGACGAATAGCGGGCGGCGAATTCGGAAATGCGCTGCACGACGGCTTTCGGCGCGCTTATGCCGCGCGCCGCCGCCTTCTCCGCGGCCTCGGCCCGGGCACGCCCCGGCACATGCACGCCATAGCGCCGCCGCAGCCGGTCGAGCTGATCCTTCATCCGCTTTTCGAAGTCCGGATCGAGCAGCTTGGGCTCGACGGCAAGCACGAACAGGCCGGTCCCCGGACTGTCCGGCCCGCCGCTGAACCATGGCGCATCGAGCGACCAGTTGGCACCAGACAGGCCGGCCGCGAGCACTTCGACCATCAACGCGATGTTGGCGCCGCGCTGGCCGCCGAAGGCAAGCATGGCGCCTTTCATGGCGGCTGCCGGGTCCGTGGTCGGATTGCCGCTGGCATCCAGTGCCCAGCCTTCGGGGATCTTCTCGCCGTCCTCGGCCGCCTTGCGGATGTTGACGAAGGCGGTGGCGCTCGACGACTGGTCGATGACCAGCGGCGCCCCCTCCGCGGCGGGCGCCGCAAAGGACATCGGGTTGGTGCAGTAGACCGGCTTGACCGAGCCCGAGCCGGCAAGCACGGCCGGGCCGTTGGTGGCGGCGAACGACACCAATCCCTGCGCGGCCAGCCGTCCGGTGAAATAGCCGAGCGCGCCGCACGTATAGGCATTCTTCTGCGAAAAGATGGCGACGCCGAACAGCCGCGCCGCCTTGGCGAGGTCATCGATCGTGCGGTCGAAACCGGTATGCGCCAAGCCGCTACGCGCATCGGAGAGATAGACCGCGAGCGCCGGCCTGGTGATCACCGGATCGGCCTTGCCGTCTATGCGGCCGGCTTCCAGCGCTTCGAGATAATCGATGAAGTGCGACAGCCCGACGGTCGACAGTCCTTCCGCCTCGGCCGCGACGATCGAGGCAGCCAGCGACTGCGCCGCCTCTTCGTTGGCGCCAGCGCCAAGTGCGGCCATCCGGCACAGCCCGGTCGCCTGGTCGAGACTGAGTTGCATTGTGATTGCCATGGATATCCGAGGGAATGGTGATGGTGAATAGTGAATAGTGATGAATGGGACTTAGCCGGTACCACTACGGGCTACTCACTACTGACCATTCACCATTTCACCTAACCAATCTTGTTCGGAATCCGCGCCTCGATCTTGCCTAGCGTGAAGACGAGGATGCCGGTGATCGCCATATAGATCAACGCGAGGAGCAGCAAGGGTTCATAGGTGAGGTAGGTATCCTGACGCACCTTTGAAGAGACGGCGAATATATCGATCACGCTGATGGTCGCCACCAGCGGCGTCGATTTCAGCTGCAGCACGGTTTCGCCGGTCAGTGTCGGCAGCGCGCGATAGAAGGCCTGCGGTAGCCAGATTCGCTGGAAAATCTTCCAGCGGCTCATGCCGAAGGCGCGGGCGGCTTCCAATTGGCCTTTCGGCACGCCGGCAAAAGCGCCTCGCATCACCTCGCCCTCATAACCGGCGAAGGACAGCGTCAGCCCGAGGACGCCATAGGGCCATGCCTGCCTCAGATAGGGCCACATCCAAGACTCGCGAATCCATGGATATTGTGGAAACAGCGAGCCCAGCCCGTAATAGAGCAACCAGAGTTGAAGCAGCAGCGGCGTCCCTCTGATGACGGTGCAGAAGACCTTGGCGGGTGCCGCGAACCAGAACGAGCCGGCAGCCTGCGCCAGCCCGAGCGGCACGGCGAGCAGGAAGCCCAGCGTGCAGGTGACGGCAAGAATCCACAGCGCGCGCCAGATGCCGAGCAGTCCTAGCCCGTAATACTTAGGCAGCCAGTCCCAGCGCATGAAGACAGCCGCCGCCAAAACCAGTCCCAGCGCGATCAGGATCAGCACGATACGATGCGGCTTCAGCCACAGCGAAGCGCGTGCGGCTATCTCGACGGCCGCTGCTTCGCCAGTCATCGCCGGGTCAGCCATCACCGGGCCTCCTTGAGCGAGGGCATGCCGCGGCGGGCCCAGCTCTCGATGCGGCCGATGATCAGATTCGAAACCAGCGTCAACAGAAGGTAGATCGCGCCAGCGGCGATAAAGAATGTCAGATAGGCTTTGGTTACGCCGGCCGCCTGCCGTGTCGCCAATGTCAGCTCGAAAAAGCCGACGACCGCCAGCAGGGCGGTGTCCTTAGTGGCGATCAGCCAGAGATTGGCAAGGCCGGGTATGGCGAACGGCAGCATCGCCGGCAGTGTGATGCGCCGCAGCAGCAGGCCGGGAGACATGCCATAGGCGCGCGCGGCTTCGATCTGGCCCTGCGGAATGGCGAGGATCGCCCCGCGGATCACCTCGGTCGAATAGGCGCCCTGGACGAAGCCGAGCACGGCAATGCCGGCCGCCAGCCCGCTAATGTCCATGCGCTGATAGCCCATTGCCGTCAGCATCTGATTGATCAGGTCGGTGCCGGCGTAATAGAGCAGAAGGATCAGCACCAGCTCCGGCACGGCGCGCACGACTGTCGTATAGACTGCCAGGAGATCGCGCACCACCGGACCACCATACAGCTTGCCGGAGGCGCCGCCGATGCCGATCAAAAGGCCCAGACAGGTGGCGCCGACCGCGATCTCGATCGTATGGAGCAGCCCGACGGTGAGCGTTCCACCCCAGCCCGGCGGCACGGGCGAGAGAAGCGCGATGGCAGAGGCGGCCCAAGCCGGAACAAATGCGTCGATCAGCGTCGCCCTCGAATTGCTGGCGCTAAAACCGCCGGCGATTTCCGCCCGCGGAAGCTCGCGTCGATGGATTTCGACCAACCACGCGGCTCTATCGCAGCCGCGTGGTTAATCGCTCATGGATGAGGCCGTCAGTTCGACTGCGTGTCGGAGCCGTAAATATCAAAGTCGAAGTACTTCTTCGAAATCTCGTCATATTTGCCGTTGGCGCGGATGGCCTTGATGCCGGCGTTGATCTTTTCCTTCAACTCGGTGTCTTCCTTGCGGACGCCGGCGCCGACGCCGGGCCCGAGAATGGCCAGATCCGGCGCGACCATGCCTTTTAGATCGCAGCATTGCTTGCCCTGGTCCGATTTCAGGAAGGCGTCGAGGGCGATGGAATCGGCCTGCACCGCGTCGACCCGGCCGGCGGCGAGATCCTGGTTGGCCTCGTCCTGGGTCTGGTATTCCTTGATTTCCGCCGCGTCGGCGAAGTGCTTCTTGGCGTAGTCGGCGTGTACGGTCGAGACCTGGACACCGATGATCTTGCCCTTGAGGTCCTCCGGTGTAGAGCCGAACTTCTGGTCCTTCGGCCCGATGATCGCGGTCGGGGTGTTGTAATATTTGTCGGAGAAGTCGATCGTCTTCTTGCGTTCGTCGGTGATCGACATCGAGCTGGCGATGACGTCGATCTTCTTGGTCGTCAACGCCGGGATGATGCCGTCCCAGGCGACCGGCGTGATGACGCAGTCGAGCTTCTCCTCGGCGCAGACAGCGTCGATGAATTCGATTTCCCAACCGACCCATTTGCCGGACGCATCCGGCGAGGTGAACGGCGGATAGGGCTCGGCAGCGACACCGATCTTGACCGGATCGGCCTTGGCCACGCCCATGGCGGCAACGCCAAGCAGCAGCGCTGCGGCAACGGTCTTGAGAATAATCTTCATCGTCATGACTCCCAGTTTTGTTGTTGTTCCCGGTTTTCGTCCGCCCACGGTTTAACTGATGTTGCGGATGAACTGCTTCAGCCTTTCGGATTTTGGCGCGCCGAAGATCTGTTCCGGCGGCCCCTCTTCCTCGACCAGCCCGTTATGGAGGTAGACGACATGCGTCGCGACCTCGCGGGCAAACTTCATCTCATGGGTGACCAGCACCATGGTGCGGCCTTCGCGCGCCAGGTCGCCGATCACCTTCAGCACCTCGCCGACCAGCTCCGGGTCGAGCGCCGAGGTCGGCTCATCGAACAGCATGACGCGCGGATTGATGGCCAGCGCCCTGGCAATCGCGGCGCGCTGCTGTTGGCCGCCCGACAGATAGGCGGGATAGACGTCACGTTTTTCGGCCAGGCCGACGCGGGCGAGCAATTTTTCCGCCTCGCCGATCGCCACATCGCGCTTGACGCCGAGCACATGCACGGGAACCTCGATGACGTTCTCGATCAACGTCATGTGGCTCCACAGATTGAAGTTCTGGAAGACCATGCCGAGCTTGGAGCGGATGCGTTCGATCTGCTTGCGGTCGGCGGGCACGGTGTGGCCGTAGCTGTCGGCCTTCAGCTTTATCTCTTCGCCATTGACCCGGATGATGCCGCTGGTCGGGTTCTCCAGGCAGTTGATGCAGCGCAGCAGCGTCGATTTGCCCGAGCCGCTGCCGCCGATGATGGCGATCACCTCGCCATCGCGCGCCGACAGCGAAACGCCCTTCAATACATGCAGCTTGCCGAAATTCTTGTGCAGGTTCTCGACGTGGATGGCTTCGGCAGCGCCGTTCTGCGCCGTATGCTTCAGGGCGGTGGCCGGCGCTGTCATCGTCGCGGCGCCCCGCGGAGCAGCCGAGGCAGTCCTTGCTGGAATTTTTTACCCATTACCCGTCACTGGACAGCGTTCCGATTCTCAAGATGGACCGTTCCGCTTGCCTCCGTCAACCGCAGTTTTTGGACCATTGATCACCGCCTGCCGAGTGGCTATTGGCAGGAGGGACGCGTTTCAGGAGAATTTAGTGGGCAAAGCATACGGGTCGCAGTCGATGGCCGGGACGCTGCAGCGCGTGCTGATGCGCTCCGCCGCCAGCGCCATGCGTCGGGCCGAAGCGCTGGAGTGGCACTATGGCCCCGGCTTCGATCCGCAAAAAGCGGCGGCCCAGCATGAAGCGCTGGCCAGGCTGATTTCTGTCTCAGGCGCCGAAATCGAATGGCTGAGCGACGCCGATGACGGACTTGCCGATTCGGTTTTTACCCACGATCCCTCGCTGATGACCGATCATGGCGCGGTCATCCTCGCCATGGGCAAGGCGCTGCGCCGGCCCGAGCCCGGCCTGCACGAGGCAGCCTACGGGCGCATGGGCATCCCCGTCCTCGGCCGTATCGATGCTCCCGGCCAGGTCGAGGGCGGCGACTGCGTGTGGGTGGATGCAAACACGCTGGCCGTCGGCCGCGGCGTGCGCACCAATCAGCACGGCATCCAGCAGCTCTCCAACCTGCTTTCACCCAAGGGTATCCAGGTCTACGGCTTCGACCTGCCGCTCTGGCAGGGCGAGGAGGCCTGCCTGCACCTGATGTCGGTGATCAGCCCGCTCGCCGACGATCTGGCGCTGGTCTATGCGCCGCTCCTGCCGGTCGCCTTCCACCAGATGCTGCGCGAACGCGGCATTCGGCTGGTCGAGGGCGATGCCGACGAATTCTTCGCCTCGAATGGGCTCAGCCTGAACGTGCTGCCGACCGCGCCGCGCCAGGTTATCGCCGTTGCCGGTTTTCCGAAGACGGCGGCTGCCATGCAGGCCGCTGGCTGTACGGTCTCGACATTCGAGGCCGATGCACTGTGCATTGCCTGCGAGGGCGGCCCGACCTGCCTCACACGCCCGGTGTTAAGACAATGACCACCATCGGCGAAGCGCTCATCACCTTGCTCGAAGCGCACGGCGTCGACATCGTCTTCGGCATTCCCGGCGTACATACGGTCGAGCTCTATCGCGGGCTGGCGCGATCGAAGATCCGTCATGTCACGCCGCGCCACGAGCAGGGCGCCGGCTTCATGGCTGACGGCTATGCGCGCGCCAGCGGCAGGCCGGGCGTCGCCTTCGTCATCACCGGGCCGGGGCTGACCAACACCATCACCGCCATGGGCCAGGCGCGCGCCGATTCGGTGCCGATGCTGGTAATCTCGGGCGTCAACGCCACACCGACGCTGGGCAAAGGCCTTGGCCATCTGCATGAACTGCCGGACCAGCGCGGCATGATGGAGAAGGTGGCGCTGTTTTCGCACCGTGTCACCGAGGCCGCCGAACTGCCCGGCGTGCTCGCCCGCGCCTTTGCGCTGTTCTCATCCTCGCGTCCGGGTCCGGTGCATATCGAGATCCCGACCGATGTCATGACCATGCCGGCCAACGGCATCGTGCCGCTGCTGCGGAATTCAGCGCCGCCCGGGCCGGATGTGGCGGCGATTGCAGAGGCGGCAAGGCTGTGCGCGTCTGCCAGCCGGCCGCTTATCCTCGCCGGTGGCGGCGCCAAAGCCGCCGAAGCGCCGTTGCAGCGGCTGGCCGAGAGGCTGGGAGCGCCGGTCGTCCAGACCGCCAATGCGCGCGGCCTGCTCTATCGTCATCCACTTGGCGTGCCGGCCAGCCCCGGCCTGAAGGCGGTGCGTGCGCTGATCGCCGATGCCGACCTGGTGATCGCAGCCGGCACCGAATTCGGTCCGACCGACTATGACGGCTATGGCGACGGCGGTTTTGTCCTGCCCGTCAATCTGATCCGCATCGACATTGGCGCCGACCAGCTTGCCCGCCGGCCTGCGCGGATTTCAATCCAGGCCGATTGCGGAGCGGCGCTCGAAGCCCTGCTTGCCGAACTCGGCACGGGCCAGGCGCAATCGGGCGACGGCGCCGCTCGCGCCGCCGCGACGCGGCAAGCGGCCTTTGCCGAGATCGGCCCGGCTATGCAGGCGCAATTGCGCGCCGTCGAGACGATCCGTGATGCGCTGCCTGGCGCGATCATCGTCGGCGATTCGACTCAGCCGGTCTACGCCGCCAACCTCTACTATGATCACGACCGGCCGGGCGGCTGGTTCAACGCCGCCACCGGCTTCGGCGCGCTCGGCTATGGCCCGCCGGCGGCGATCGGTGCTGCCCTTGCCAGGCCTGAGGCGCCGGTCGTTTGCCTCACCGGCGACGGCGGCTTCCAGTTCACCCTGCCGGAACTGGGCGCCGCGCTCGACGCGGCGGCGCCGGTGATCTTCACAGTCTGGAACAATCGTGGCTACCGCGAGATCGAAACCTCAATGCTCGACGTAGGCGTCGAGCCAGTCGGCGTCTCCCCGGCACCGCCGGATTTCTGCAAATTGGCCGAAGCCTATGGCATTGCCGCCGAGCGGATTTCCGGCACCGGCGGTTTGGCGGACGCGCTTGGACGCGCGCGGGCGACTGGACGACCTTACGTCATCGAGATTTCGGTTGAGTGATCGCGCGAAAGGCGCGACCTTCCGCATCGGCGGCGCGCAATGACGGAGCGGTCGAATATGACGGAAACACTGGACGGCAGACATATCGTGGTGACCGGCGGCACCGGTGCCCTTGGCGGCGCGGTCGTAGGAAAACTGCTGGAGCAGGGCGCCATCTGCCATGTGCCCAATGCCCACGCTGCCGCGCCTGCGCATTTCCCCTTCCCGGCGCATGACCGCGTCAGGCTGGCTCATAATGTCGACCTCGCCGACCCTGCCAAGGTCGACGCCTTCTATGCCAGCGTTCCGGATTTATGGGCATCGGTGCATCTTGCCGGCGGGTTCACCGCCGCGCCGGTCGAGAAGATCGAGCCCGCCTCCTTCGCCGAGATGATGGACACCAACGCCCGCACCACCTTCCTGTGCTGCCGCGCGGCGATACGCTCGATGCTGGAATCTTCCGTGCCGGGCCGCATCGTCAATGTCACCGCGCGAGCCGGGCTCGATCCGCGGCGCGGCTCCGGCAAGGTGGCCTACGCTGCCGCCAAGGCGGCGGTCGCCGCGATGACCGTGGCGATGGCCGAAGAGCTGAAGGGCAACGGCATCCTGGTCAACGCCGTGGCGCCCTCGACGCTCGACACGCCGGCCAACCGGGCTGACATGCCGAACGCAGATTTCAGCAGATGGGTCAGCCTTGAAGCGGCGGCCGAGGCCATTGCCTACCTTGCCTCGCCGGCCAACATGGCCATCAGCGGCACGCTGGTGCCACTCTACGGCCGGGCCTGAGCCTGCGGTCCGTCACAAGCAAAAGGTCACAAGCAAAAGCCCCGCCGGATCGTTCCGGCGGGGCTTTTTGGTTCGATTATAACCCGCGCAAGGCGCGGTGTTGGCTTAGCTGCCCTGCTTCTTCAGCGCGGCACCCAAAATATCGCCCAGCGAAGCGCCGGAATCGGTTGAGCCGTATTGGGCGACCGCTTCCTTCTCTTCGGCGATTTCCAGCGCCTTGATCGAGACCTGCAGCTTGCGGGTCTTCTTGTCGAAGGCGATGACGCGGGCGTCGACTTTCTGGCCGACGGTGAAGCGCTCGGGGCGCTGCTCGTCGCGGTCACGGCTGAGGTCGGAGCGCTTGATGAAGGTCTCGATGCCGCTGTCGACCAGCCGCACTTCCAGACCGCCATCCTTCACGCCGATAACCTCGCAGGTGACGACTGCGTTCTTGCGCAGTTCGCCTGACGTCGCGGCTTCGCCGACCGTGTCCTTGGCCAGCTGCTTGATGCCGAGCGAGATGCGCTCCTTGTCGATGTCGACGTCGAGCACCTGCGCCTTGACCATGTCGCCGCGATTGTACTCTTCGATCACCTGCTCGCCCGGACGGGTCCAGTCGAGGTCGGAAAGGTGGACCATGCCGTCGACATCGCCTTCGAGGCCGATGAACAGGCCGAACTCGGTCTTGTTCTTGACCTCGCCCTCAACCTGGCTGCCGACCGGATGGCTGCGCGCGAAGGCCTCCCACGGGTTCTCCAGCGTCTGCTTGAGGCCGAGTGAGATACGGCGCTTGGCCGGATCGACTTCGAGCACCACAACGTCGACTTCCTGCGTTGTCGACAGGATCTTGCCGGGATGCACGTTCTTCTTGGTCCACGACATTTCCGAAACGTGGATGAGGCCTTCGATACCCGGCTCCAGCTCGACAAACGCGCCGTAGTCGGTGATGTTGGTGACGGTACCCTTGATCTTCTTGCCGATCGGGAACTTGGTGCCGATCTCGGACCACGGATCGCTCTCGAGCTGCTTCATGCCGAGCGAGATGCGGTGGGTTTCCTGGTTGATGCGGATGATCTGCACCTTGACCGTCTGGCCGATATTGAGGATTTCGGTCGGATGGTTGACGCGGCGCCATGCCATGTCGGTGACGTGCAGCAGGCCGTCGATGCCGCCGAGGTCGACAAACGCACCATAGTCGGTGATGTTCTTGACGACGCCTTCGACCACCTGGCCTTCTTCGAGGTTCTGCACGATTTCCGAACGCTGTTCGGCGCGGCTTTCCTCGAGCACGGTGCGGCGCGACACCACGATGTTGCCGCGGCGGCGATCCATCTTGAGGATCTCGAAGGGCTGCGGGTTGTGCATCAGCGGCGAGACGTCGCGGATCGGGCGGATATCGACCTGGCTGCGCGGCAGGAAAGCCACGGCACCGTCGAGGTCGACGGTGAAGCCGCCCTTGACCTGGTTGAAGATGACGCCTTCGACGCGCTCGCCCTTGGTGAACTTCTCTTCAAGACGGACCCAGCTCTCTTCGCGGCGGGCCTTTTCACGCGACAGCATGGCTTCGCCAAGCGCGTTCTCGATACGCTCGACATAGACCTCGACCGTGTCTCCGACCTTGAGCGTCGTGTCCTTGCCCTTGACGCCGAATTCCTTCAGCGGCACGCGGCCTTCGACCTTGAGGCCGACGTCGATGATGGCCATGTCCTTCTCAATGGCAGTGATGATGCCCTTGACGACCTGGCCTTCGCCGGAATGACCGGCGGAAAATGATTCTTCGAGCAGGCTCGCGAAATCATCGCGAGTGGGATTTGCAACTGACATAGTTTCTCCTGGAATGCCCCGCAATCTGTCGCGGGGCGGGCGCCGTGGGTTAGCGTTGCGTTGGCCTGCCGGCGTTCCGGGCAAAAAGCCCTTGGCCGCCCTTGAGCGGCAATTCCGGCGCATGAAGAATGCTGGCAGGCTGGTTCACGCCCAATATGGGAATTCTTTTGTCGCCGGCAATCGGCGGCGGCAGGAAAACCCGGCTCAGGCTTCGTTTCTCTTAGCCAGGACGTCGTCGATGATCGCCTGAGCTGCCAGAAACGCGGCCTCTATAGCCATTTCCGACGTGTCGAGCAAGTGCGCATCGGCGGCCGGCTTCAAGGGCGAGTCCATGCGGCCCATGTCGCGCTTGTCGCGGCGCACGATATCGGCAAGGATTTCATCGAAATTGGCCGTGCCGCCGATGCTCTCGATTTCGTCCAGCCGCCGCTTTGCCCGCACCTCGGCAGTAGCCGTGACATAGAGCTTTACGTCGGCATCGGGACACACGACAGTGCCGATGTCGCGGCCGTCGAGCACCGCACCCGGTGGGGTTTTTGCGAAGGCGCGCTGCTTGTCGACCAGTATGCGCCGGACCGACGGGATGACAGCCACTTTCGAGGCCGCCTCGCCGACCGCGTGTGCCGAAAGCACGGCGCGGTCGAGCTTTGCCAGATCGACCTGGCGAGCCGCGGTTTCAGCGGCCGAGACATTGTCGAGCGGCAGGCCGAGCCGGAGCAGCGAATGCGCCACCGCGCGATAGGTAAGGCCGGTGTCGAGCAGGTTCAGCCGGTAGTGATCGGCCAGCCGCCGGGCAAGGGTGCCTTTGCCGGCACCGGCAGGTCCGTCGATGGCGATGGTGAAGGTTGAGGTCATTGACGAGTCAACGCTTTGTCCGCTTGGCAACAAGCAAGCCCTCGCGCCTTCGTCATCCCAGGGCGCAGCGAACGCGTAGCGGAGCGAAGACCCTGGGATCCATGCCGTGACATCAGCCGAAGAATGCTGCGAACCAGAATTCTGCAGCGTAGCGGCGCTTGGATGTCACGGCATGGATCCTGGGGTCTGCGCCGCGTCGCTTCGCTCCTTGCTCCGCCCCAGGATGACGAAGGCCGGGATGTTAAGTGCCAATCTCCAGCGTTTGTGATTGCCATCAGGCTACTCGATCTCCGCGCCGAACCCCTTCATCAGCCCCATGAACTCCGGAAAGCTCGTTGCGATCATCGCCTGGTCGTCGATGGTTACCGGTTTTTCCGTCGCCAGCCCCATCACCAGGAAGCTCATGGCGATGCGGTGGTCGAGATGGGTCTGGACGATGGTGCCCTGTCCGTTGGGATGCTGGCCGAGGCCCTTGCCGCCGGGTTTTCCGCGCACGACAAGCGAGGCCTCGCCTTCGCTGCAGTCCACGCCGTTGAGCTTCAGCCCTTCGGCAACTGCCGACAGCCGGTCGGATTCCTTCACCCGCAGTTCTTCCAGCCCGAGCATCAGCGTTTCGCCCTCGGCGAAGCTGGCCGCCACGGCAAGCACCGGATATTCGTCGATCATGGTCGGTGCCCGTTCGGGCGGCACGGTGACGCCTTTCAGTTCGGAATAGCGTACGCGCAGGTCGGCAACATCCTCGCCACCTTCATTGCGCGGATCGATTATGTCGATCCGGGCGCCCATTTCCTGCAGCGTCAAAAGGAGACCCGTGCGGGTCGGGTTCATCAGCACGTTTTCGATGGTGATGTCCGAGCCCGGCACGATCAGCGCCGCCACCAGCGGAAAGCCGGCCGAGGAGGGGTCACCAGGCACCGCGATGGTCTGCCCGGTGAGCTTGCCCTGGCCTTCGATGAAAATGTGGCGCACGCCGCGCTCGTCGGTCTCGATCGACAGATTGGCGCCGAACCCCTTGAGCATCTTTTCGGTGTGGTCGCGCGTCATGACCGGCTCGATGACGGTGGTGATGCCCGGCGTGTTCAGCCCAGCCAGCAGCACCGCCGACTTGACTTGTGCCGATGCCATCGGCACGCGGTAGGTAATCGGCGCGGCGTGCTTGGGCCCGTGCAGCGTGATCGGCATGCGGTCGCCGGGCGTCGCCCTCAGCACCTGCACGCCCATTTGGCGGAGCGGTTCGAGCACGCGGCCCATCGGCCGGCCCGACAGCGAGGCGTCGCCGATGAAGGTGGTTTCCATGTCATAGGTACCGACCAGGCCCATGGTGAGGCGTGAGCCCGTGCCGGCATTGCCGAAATCGAGCGGGCCTTCCGGCTGCAGCAGCGCGCCGTTGCCGGTACCGCGGATCACCCACTCAGCGCCATACTTCTCGATATGAGCGCCCATGGCCTTCATGGCAGCGCCCGTACGCATTACATCCTCGCCTTCCAGCAGTCCGGTGATGCGGGTTTCGCCGGAGGCCAGGCCACCGAACATGAACGAGCGGTGCGAGATCGACTTGTCGCCCGGCACCCGTGCCGCGCCTGAAAGGCCAGATGATTTGCGGGCGGTGGCCTGCTTCGGGGCGGCAGTGTGCGACATGGTTCTTTCCTGGGAAACGCCGGCGGCCGGCCATTTTCGTCTGGTTTGCGCGGTCTCCTATCATGGCGGACCGAAATGGTCATCCCCTTGGTACGAAGGCCTTCGAATTCAAGCTTTTTGAGACGCCGGCTTTTCGCTTTGACAGCGCCGTAAACTCTGGTTAAGGGGACCAAACTTTCATCGACGAGGCTTGCTGTGGCAAAACCCGAACTTGGCACCAAACGTATCGACCCGGAGACCGGTCGAAAATTCTATGACTTGAACAAGGACCCGATCGTCTCGCCTTATACGGGCAAGAGCTATCCGCGCTCCTATTTCGAGGAAGGCAAGATCGCCGCCCTCGAGGAGGAAGAGGAAGTTGCCGAGAAGGAAGTGGACGCCGAAGAGGAAGAGGGCGTCGAGGTCGTTTCGCTCGAAGAGGCGGACGAGGACGCGAAGGCCGATGAGCTTCCCGATCTCGGCGACGACGAGGACGACGTCGACCTTGGCGATGACGAGGATGACACGTTCCTCGCCGACGAGGAGGAAGAAGACGACGACGTTGCCGACATGATCGGCGTCGGCGAGGACGACGACGAAGTCTGAGCGAACCGCATTCGCCGGCAATCGCCGCTCTGCCTAGAAAAAGCGGTTATTGAAGACTTGATATTGACTGAAGGCGGGGTTAGAAGCCGCCTTCACTAGCGGCGCGGTCTAGAACCCGCGCCGGATCTCTTCGCCGGAAACGGCGCCGGTGAACTGCCGGAGTGGGGCCATAGCTCAGTTGGGAGAGCGCTTGAATGGCATTCAAGAGGTCGTCGGTTCGATTCCGATTGGCTCCACCAGTTCTCTCCGCGAAAATCAGCAGAACGGCCGCCCGTCCGGGGTGGCCGCCGCCTATCGCGGAACCTAGCTGAGACATAAACAAGTATGATTGGCCGCCCGGCTTGGGCTCGCCGCTCCATTCAAAAGTAGTGAGCCCGCGCCCGGTCAGTGCATTTTTCCGGCCGCAGTTTGAACCGTGAGCACCGGGTCTCGACCAGGCAGCGGGCTGAAAATGACGGCTGAGCAAAACTCCGTTACTTGTTGCAGTTCTGCATATCCGACGTCATAGCGCCGCTGGGGGTGTTGTTGTCGGTATCGCTGCCCGCCGTATCCTTGCAGCGGTCCTCCATACCGTTTGTCTGCGGCGTGGTGGCGTTCGTTGCGTTCGGATCGATCGTGTTCGGGGTACTTGCGCTGCCGGTCCCGGTGTTGCCGCCGGAAGTGCCTGTGTTGACGCCGGTATTGCCATCGGTGCCACCGGTCCCGGAGCCCATCGATTGTGCCATGGCAGATGTGGCCAGGCCGATAGCAAGTATGGATGCAGAGAGAATTTTCATCATCTTAGTGTCTCCATCGAGTTGCATCGCTCTATCGCGATCTATACCAACGAGAGTTTTTTCGAGATGTTCCGTTGGGCAGAAATATTGATCGATACAATCACAATGGATCTTTGTTGCTCGTCGTTTCATGAATTCGGCCACGAAATTCCGGCCGCATAGCGGCAATTTCGTCTGGAACCAAATCGAGCATGCCGCGTTGTTGCGCTTGCGGGGAGTTGTGTCGGCCGCAGGGGACAGTTTCACCAGGACATTCAGGAAATCCGTGAGCTGGGAGGGGCGCTGTGAGCGTGCTTGCATCCACAAGGCAATTGGATCACCGTCAAATACTGAACGCGCTGAAGGCTTTTCGGAGCGGTGATTTCTCTGTTCGCATCGACAATGTCTACGCCGGCCTCGATTCCGAGATCGCCGATACCTTCAACGAAATCGTAGAACTCAACGATCAGGTCACGCGCGAGTTCGAACGCCTCAGCAAGGTCGTCGGCAAGGATGGCCGGATCGGCGAGCGCGGCCGTGTCCGCAACGCCACCGGCAGCTGGGAATCGAGCGTCCGTTCCGTCAACGATCTGATTGAGGACATGGTTCAGCCGACGGCCGAAGTGGCGCGCGTCATCGGCGCGGTCGCCAAGGGCGACCTGTCGCAGACGATGATGGTCGAAATCGACGGCCGGCAGTTGCGTGGCGAATTCCTGCGCATCGGCAAGATCGTCAACACCATGGTCGGGCAACTGGCCTCCTTCGCCTCGGAGGTGACGCGCGTGGCGCGCGAGGTCGGCACCGAAGGCAAGCTCGGCGGCCAGGCCCGCGTGAAAGGTGTGGCCGGGACCTGGAAGGACCTGACCGACAACGTCAACGCCATGGCGACGAACCTGACCGGGCAGGTGCGCAACATCGCCGAGGTGACGACCGCCGTCGCTTCCGGCGACCTGTCGAAGAAAATCACCGTCGACGTAAAGGGCGAAATCCTCGAGCTCAAGAATACCATCAACACGATGGTCGACCAGCTCAATTCCTTCGCCTCGGAGGTGACGCGCGTGGCGCGCGAGGTCGGCACCGAAGGCAAGCTCGGCGGCCAAGCGCGCGTCGAAGGTGTCGGCGGCACCTGGAAGGACCTGACCGACAACGTCAACCTGATGGCCGAAAACCTGACCGGCCAGGTGCGCAATATCGCCGAGGTGACCACGGCTGTGGCGCTTGGCGACCTGTCGAAGAAGATCACGGTCGACGTCAAGGGCGAGATCCTCGAGCTGAAATCGACCATCAACACCATGGTCGACCAGCTGAACTCATTTGCCGGCGAAGTGACGCGCGTCGCCCGCGAAGTCGGCACCGAGGGCAAGCTCGGCGGCCAGGCTCAGGTGCGCGGCGTTGCCGGCACCTGGAAGGACTTGACCGACAACGTCAATTCGATGGCCGAGAACCTGACCGGCCAGGTCCGCAACATCGCCGAGGTGACGACCGCCGTCGCTTCGGGCGACTTGTCGAAGAAGATCACCGTCGCGGTGCAAGGCGAAATCCTCGAGCTCAAGGACACCATCAACACGATGGTCGACCAGCTCAATTCCTTCGCCTCCGAAGTGACGCGCGTCGCCCGCGAGGTCGGCACCGAAGGCAAGCTCGGCGGCCAGGCCGAGGTGAAGGGGGTCGGCGGCACCTGGAAAGACCTGACCGATAACGTCAACCTGATGGCCGCCAACCTGACAGGACAGGTCCGCAACATCGCCGAGGTCACGACGGCAGTGGCCCGCGGCGACCTGTCGAAGAAGATCACCGTCGACGTCAAGGGCGAAATTCTGGAGCTCAAGGACACCGTCAACACGATGGTCGACCAGCTCAATTCCTTCGCCTCGGAAGTGACGCGTGTGGCGCGCGAAGTGGGTTCAGAAGGCAAGCTCGGCGGCCAGGCGCATGTCGAGGGCGTCGGCGGCACCTGGAAGGACCTGACCGACAACGTCAACGCCATGGCCGGCAATCTGACCGTGCAGTTGCGCGACGTCTCCAAGGTGGCGACGGCAATTGCGACCGGCGACCTGACCCAGAAGATCACCGTCGATGCGTTGGGCGAGATCCTGCAGATCAAGGACGTCATCAACACGATGGTCGACCAGCTCAATTCCTTCGCCTCCGAGGTGACGCGCGTGGCGCGCGAGGTCGGTTCGGACGGCAAGCTCGGTGGCCAGGCGCAGGTGCGTGGCGTTGCCGGCACCTGGAAAGACCTGACCGACAACGTCAATGCGATGGCTGCCAACTTGACCGGTCAGGTGCGCAACATCGCCGAGGTGACCACTGCGGTGGCGCTGGGCGACCTGTCGAAGAAGATCACGGTCGATGTGCGCGGCGAAATCCTCGAGCTCAAGGACACCATCAATACGATGGTCGACCAGCTGAATTCCTTTGCTTCCGAAGTGACGCGTGTGGCGCGCGAGGTCGGTACCGAAGGCAAGCTCGGCGGCCAGGCGCAGGTGCGCGGCGTTGCCGGTACCTGGAAGGATCTGACCGACAATGTGAATTCGATGGCCGAGAACCTGACCGGCCAGGTCCGCAACATCGCCGAGGTGACGACGGCGGTGGCGCGCGGCGACCTGTCGAAGAAGATCACCGTCGACGTCAAGGGCGAGATCCTGGAGCTGAAATCGACGATCAACACCATGGTCGATCAGCTGAACTCCTTTGCCGGCGAAGTGACGCGTGTCGCCCGCGAG
Organism: Mesorhizobium sp. M0751; assembly: GCF_040320265.1. Taxonomy (NCBI): domain Bacteria; kingdom Pseudomonadati; phylum Pseudomonadota; class Alphaproteobacteria; order Hyphomicrobiales; family Phyllobacteriaceae; genus Mesorhizobium; species Mesorhizobium sp. M0751. The sequence goes on along the minus strand of NZ_JAMYPH010000025.1, from coordinate 24,694 downwards.
GTCGGCACCGAGGGCAAGCTCGGCGGCCAGGCGCGGGTCGAGGGTGTCGCCGGCACCTGGAAGGACCTGACCGACAACGTCAACCTGATGGCGACGAACCTGACCAACCAGGTGCGCGGCATCGCCGAGGTCGTGACCGCGGTCGCGCAAGGCAATCTCAAGCGCAAGCTGACGGTCGATGCCAAGGGCGAGATCGCCTCGCTCGCCGACACCATCAATGGCATGATCGAGACGCTGGCGACCTTCGCCGACCAGGTGACCAACGTCGCCCGCGAAGTGGGCATCGAAGGCAAGCTCGGCGGCCAGGCCCGGGTGCCCGGCGCTGCCGGCCTTTGGCGCGACCTGACCGACAATGTCAATCAGCTCGCCGCCAACCTGACCACCCAGGTGCGCGCCATCGCCGAAGTGTCGACGGCGGTGACCAAGGGCGATCTGACCCGCTCGATCAGCGTCCAGGCCTCCGGTGAGGTCGCGGCGCTGAAAGACAACATCAACGAGATGATCCGCAATCTGAAGGACCAGACGCTGAAGAATGCCGAGCAGGACTGGCTGAAGACCAATCTCGCCCGCTTCTCGCGCATGCTGCAGGGCGAGCGCGACCTGGCCACGGTCTCGCGTCTGATCATGTCCGAACTCGCCCCGCTGGTGAATGCGCAATACGGCGTGTTCTACGTGACCAACCGCGACGAGGATGAATTCTATCTGGAGCTGGCCGCCTCCTATGGCGCCGAAAGCAAGGCGGAGATCAAGCAACGCCTCGATCTGCGTGAAGGCCTCGTCGGGCAGAGTGCCGCCGACAAGCGCGCCATCATGCTGGACAATGTGCCGCCGAATTTCCTGCGCGTCACCTCCGGCCTTGGCAATGCCGCGCCGGCCAACGTGATCATTCTTCCGGCTCTGTTCGAAGACGAGGTGAAGGCCGTCATCGAACTCGCCTCGTTCAGCGAATTCCGCGACACGCACCAGTCGTTCCTTAACCAGCTGATGGAGTCCGTCGGTATCGTTCTCAACACCATCGCCGCCACCATGCGCACCGAAGGCCTGCTCAAGCAGTCGCAACTGCTGACGTCGGAGCTGCAGGCACGACAGACCGAGCTGACCAAGAAGCAGGAGGAACTGCACGCCACCAATGAGGAGCTGCAGGAAAAAGCGCAGCTCCTCGAGAACGAAAAGAAGCAGGTGGAGAACAAGAACCTCGAAATCGAGATGGCGCGACGGGCGCTGGAGGAGAAGGCCGAGCAGCTGGCGCTTACCTCGAAATACAAGTCGGAATTCCTCGCCAATATGAGCCACGAACTGCGCACGCCGCTGAACTCGCTGCTCATCCTTTCAAACCTCCTCGCCACCAACCAGCAAGGCAATCTCAACGACAAGCAGGTCGAGTTCGCGCGCACCATCAATTCGGCCGGCACCGACCTTTTGAGCCTGATCAACGACATCCTCGACCTGTCGAAGATCGAATCGGGCACCGTCTCGATCGATATCAACGACATGCCGGTGGTGCATCTTCGCCAGCATATGGAGCGAACCTTCCGGCAGCTGGCGACCGACAAGGGACTTGGCTTCACCATCAATGTCGATCCCGAGCTTCCGGAGACCGTCCGCACCGACGAGAAGCGCTTGCAGCAGATCGTCCTCAATCTGCTGTCGAATGCGTTCAAGTTCACCTCGCAAGGCGAGGTCCGCTTGAATTTCCGGGCCGAAAAGACGGGCCGTCACAACGGTTCGGCGCAACCGATGGAGGCGCTAGCGATCGTGGTCAGCGATACCGGCATCGGTATTCCGCAGGACAAGCAGAAGCTGATCTTCGAAGCCTTCCAGCAGGCCGACGGCACCACCAGCCGCAAATATGGCGGCACCGGGCTTGGGCTGTCGATCAGCCGGGAGATTGCCCGGCTGCTCGGCGGCGAGTTGCGGGTCGAGAGCACGCCGGGCAAGGGTTCGACGTTCACGCTGGTCATTCCATTCGATGGGCCCCGGATGGCCTCGGCCCCGCAAGCGGTGTTGCTGCCGGCGATGGAGGTTGCCGCGACGACGGCGCAGCCAAGCTCGCCATCCTCCGAATTGCTCGATGACCGCGATACGATCTCGCCGGAAGACCGGGTCGTGCTGATCGTCGAGGACGACCCGACCTTCGGCGGTTTGCTGCTCGGCCTTGCACGTTCGGCCCGGCTGAAAGGCGTCCTGTCGACCGCCGGCTCCGGCACGCTGGCTTTGGCCCGCAAGCTGGTTCCCGACGCGATCACGCTCGATCTCGGCCTGTCGGATATCGACGGCTGGGTGTTGTTCGACCTGCTCCGCCATGACCCGAAAACCAAGGACATTCCCGTCCATGTCATCTCGGGCGCCGAAGATATCGAGGTGCTTGCCCGCAAGGGTGCATCCAGCATTTCAACCAAGCCCGTGTCGTCGGACGAACTGATGAAGGTCTTCCATGACATTCACTCCAGAAAGCTCCGCGTCCAGAGCCGCGTCCTGATTGCCGATCCCGATCCCGAGCGCCGCCTTTCGCTGATCGACGCGATCCGCGACGGCGTCACCTCGGTCACCGCGATCGGCCGCGTCGCGGCGAATGCGGACGATATCGGCATCGCCAACTATGATGCAATTGTGCTCGGCTTTGGCCGCTCGGCCAAGGACAACGCCCAGATGCTGGACGAGATTGCCGTCCTGTTCGGGCAGTCGGTGTCGCGGCTGCTGTTCTTTGCGCCGCATCCGGAAGCGCTGCAACAGTCGCTCGCCTTGCATCCGGCATTGGCGGATGTTCCGCGGGCGGAGAATTTCGCGCAGCTGGCTCTCCTGCTATCCGCAACGCTCCCCGGGCGAGGCCACGAAAACGATGATGCGGCAGCCGAACAGCCGGACAAGTTCGACCTGGCCGGCGCAAAGGTCCTCATCGTCGACGACGACATCCGCAACATCTATTCGCTTACCAGCGTTCTCGAGACCTATGACATCCAGGTGCTGCATGCGGAGCGCGGTCGGGAAGGTATCGCGCTTTTGGAGCAGAGCCCGGACATCGATGCCGCACTGATCGATATCATGATGCCGGAGATGGATGGCTACGAGACGATGCGGCAGATCCGCGGCATGCCGGCGATCGCCCATATCCCGTTGATCTCGGTCACCGCCAAGGCAATGAAGGGCGATCGGCAGAAGTGCCTCGACGCCGGCGCTTCCGACTACATCGCCAAGCCTGTCGACCTCGATCTGCTGCTGGCATTGCTGCGTGTCTGGATCGGCCGTTCGCGATCCCGTGTCCATGGTCCGGAAAAGACGCTCATGGCAGTGAACTGACGGCCGCTCGATGCAGAAACTGTCGAGGCACGGAGCAAGAAAGCTGGAGGTCATGGCGCCGGCAGCGGGGCCGGCAAAGGCGCGCATCCTGGCCGTGGATGACGACGAGCGCAATCTGCTGGCGATCGGCGAGGTTCTGGCCCCTATCGGTGATGTCGTCTGCGTGCAGTCGGGCGAAGAGGCGCTGCGCGCTCTGCTGAAGGAGGATTTCGCCGTCATCCTGCTGGACGTGCTGATGCCCCGGCTGGACGGCTACGAGACGGCGGGACTGATCCGCCAGCGCGAGCAATCCAGGCGAACGCCGATAATTTTTCTTACCGCCATCAACAAGGAAGACGCCCACATGCTGCGTGGCTATGACGCCGGCGCGGTGGATTACGTGTTCAAGCCTTTCGACCCGGCCATGCTGCGTTCCAAGGTCGCCGTGTTCGTCGAACTTCATGAGAAGACGCTCGAAATCCAGCGAAAGGCGGCTGCCGAGCAAGGGCTGCTGGCCCAGGCACTGCAGGCGCAGAAGGAAAAGCTCGAGGCCGAGCGGGCGCTGCGCAGCGCCCAGGAGCGGCAGCATGCCATTTTGAGCTCCCTTCCGGTCTGCTTCCACGCAAGGGCGGCGGAGCCGCCGTTCAGCGCCAGCTTTGTCACCGAAGGGGTCGAACGCCTGACCGGCTTTCCTGCCGAACGGCTGACCGCCGATCCGGGCTTCGGCCTGAGCCGGGTTCATCCCGACGATCTGCCGAGCGTGAGGCAAGCCCTGCTCAACGCCAAGGCCACCGGCTCCTACACCTGCGAATTCCGCTGGCAATGCGCCGACGGCAATTACCGGATTTTCCTCGACCAGGGCGTCCTGTCGAACGGCTCCGACGGCCAGAGGCCAGAAATCCTCGGTACGTTGCTGGACGTTACCGAGCGGCGCGAGCTTGAGAACCAGTTGCTGCAATCGCAGCGCCTCGACGCGATCGGCAAGCTTACCGGCGGCCTGGCGCATGATTTCAACAATCTGCTTGCCGCAATACTCAGCGGATTGGGATTGCTCGAGCGCCACGCCGAGTTCGATGGACAGACCAGGCAGGTTCTGGAACTGACGCGCCGGTCGGCAAAACAGGGCGCCGAGCTCGTCAACCGCATGCTTGCGTTCTCGCGCCGCCAGACACTGAGGCCACAGGCCGTGCGCCTCGGCGCGCTCGGCGATACAATGAACGGATTGGTGGCCCCGGTCCTGGGGGGCCTGATCCGTTTCGATTGGCTTGTCGACGATACTGTGTGGCCGGCGCATGTCGATGCCAGCCAGCTGGAGCTGGCGCTGATGAACCTGGTCTTCAACGCGCGCGATGCCATGCCGTCCGGCGGCACGATAATCGTGGAGGCGCAAAATCGAACGCTAGGCCGTGCAGCCGAGGATATTTCGGCGGGCGACTACGTCGTGGTCACCGTCAAGGACACGGGGTCGGGCATACCGGCCGATATTCTGGCCAAGGTCGTCGAACCGTTCTTCACGACAAAACCGGTCGGCAAAGGCACTGGCCTCGGTCTGAGCACGGTGCATGGCTTCGTCAAGCAATCGGGCGGCACGCTCCGCATTGAAAGCACCGTCGGCAGTGGAACATCCGTCCAGCTCTGGCTGCCGCGTTCAATCGAGCGGCCGGTGGAAATCGCCGAGAAATCCGATGCCGACGACACCGTCGGGAATGCCGGCGAGGACTATCCGTCGGTCCTGCTGATCGACGACAGCAGCGTATTGCGGGAACTGACGGCGCAATCGCTTCGCCAACATGGCTTTGCGGTGACCTGTGCGGGGGGCGGTGCGGAAGCGCTGGCGATGATCGAGCGGGCGCCGTACGATTTCGACGTCATCGTCACCGATTTTGCCATGCCGCTCGTCTCGGGCCTGGAGGTCATTCGGTTCGCCCGCAATCTGCGAGCCGATTGGCCGGCGGTGATGATAACCGGATATGCCGACGCCGACGCGATCGCCGACCGGCCCCGCGACGTGCCGCTGCTCGGCAAACCACTGCGCGAAAAGGACCTGATGGAGAGCATTCTTGCAGCGGCCGCACCGGCTCGCAGAGGGCCAAGCAGGCCCAGCCGGTGAAGAAGCGGACCATTGGAACCTGACGTACAGGTTGTCGTTGGATAGGTCGTTAGCTGCGTTAGGATCGGAGGAAAGACTGATGGCGACAGCGGACTGGCCTCTTCCTGAACGCTTCACCTTTCAAGGGAACTCGATCGCCTGGGGCGCGATGGGCGAGGGCTCACCCGCGGTATTGCTGCATGGCACGCCTTTCTCATCGTCGGCATGGCGTAGAATTGCGCCTTTGCTCGGCCAACAGAGGCGAATCTATTGCTTTGACATGCTCGGCTATGGTCGATCCGACAAACCCGACAGCGACGTGTCCCGTGGCATGCAGAACGAGCTTTTCGCGGCCCTTTACGATCATTGGGGCCTGCGTAACCCCGATATCGTTGCGCATGATCTCGGCGGCTCAACAGCGTTGCGCGGTCATTTGCTCAATGGGCTCGACTACCGGTCGCTGGTTCTGATCGATCCGGTCGCAATCAGCCCGCAAGGCTCGCCACTTGTTCAGGCCGCCAGGAAACACGAGACGGTCTTTTCCGGCCTCCCGCACTACATTCACGAAGCGATCCTGCGCGCCTACATCGGCGGCGCCGTAGCGAATGCGCTACGCGAGGAAGAGATGGCGCTTTACCTCGCGCCGTGGCTGGGAGCCGAAGGCCAAAAAGCCTTCTGGCGCCAGGTCGCTCAGATGGATGACAAATACTCGCAAGAGGTCGAGTGGCGATACGGTGAGATTCGTTGCCCCGTTGCCATCCTGTGGGGCGAGGACGACCAGTGGATTCCCATCGCCGACGGTCGCGAGCTCGCGCGCCGCATTTCGAGCGCTTCCTTCCACGTCGTGCCGAACGCGAAGCATCTTATGCAGGAGGACGCGCCGGAAGCGATCGTGGCGACAGTGCTTGGCTTCTGGCGAGACCTGGAGGAGCGGGCAAATGCCCGCAAAAAATCGGCTTCGGCCGCTCGATCTCCACCGCGTCAATGACCGCGTCGGGCGCCTCTATCCGGTAGCCGATGCGAAGGACAGGAATCCACTCCTTAGTGGCAGTCTTGAATCGAAACGGTACGGTTCGTATCGTTGACTTTGGCAGCATCCAGCCTGTGCGCAACACGGAGCGCCGGCCATGGCGCGCTCGACGGGCTGTGATGCGGTTGATAAGCCCTCTCCGTAAGGAGAGTCGAAGACATGACCGTTGCGATCGAGATGGGCCAGACGAGCGCAGGTGTCCCGGCGGCGCTGGATCTTGAGGAGTTGCTGGCTACGCGGCTTTTGGTGCAGGGCAATTCGGGCTCCGGCAAATCCCATCTGCTGCGCCGGCTTTTGGAGCAGAGCGCGCCCTGGGTGCAGCAGACGATCATCGACCCCGAAGGCGACTTCGTGACGCTGGGCGACCGTTTCGGCCATTTGGTGATCGATGCCGAGGAGCATACCGAGCGCGGCCTGCAGAGCGCCGGCGAGCGGGCGCGCATTCACCGCGTCTCCACGGTGCTCAATCTCGAGGGGCTCGACGCCGAGAACCAGATGCGCCGCGCCGCCGCCTTCCTCGGCGGGCTTTTCGAGGTCGCCCGCGACCACTGGTACCCGATGCTGGTGGTGGTGGACGAGGCGCAGCTGTTCGCGCCGGCTGTGGCCGGCGAGGTTTCGGACGAGGCGCGCAAGCTCTCGCTCGGCGCCATGACCAATCTGATGTGCCGTGGCCGCAAACGCGGGCTGGCCGGCATCATCGCCACCCAGCGGTTGGCCAAGCTCGCCAAGAACGTCGCCGCCGAGGCTTCCAATTTTCTCATGGGCCGGACCTTTCTCGATATCGACATGGCGCGCGCCGCCGACCTTCTCGGCATGGAGCGGCGCCAGGCCGAGGCTTTTCGCGACCTCGAGCGCGGGCAATTCATGGCGCTCGGCCCGGCGCTGTCGCGCCGGCCGCTCGGCTTGCGCATCGGCCCAACCGACACAAGTCCGCGCAACGCGACCCCGCGCCTGATGCCGCTGCCGGAAGCGGCACTGGAGGATGCCCGCGCCATCATCCTGGCGGCGCCGCCGCCGGAAACCGTCCGGCCGCAGCGCCGCTCGTCGCCGGACCTGCTCGATCAGCTGATGGCGGCAAAATCGGCGGCGCTGGAAATCCGCCCCGAACCGGTGGAGCCGCCGATCAGCGCCGAGGATCTGGCCGAGCGGCGCGAGCGCGTCGACCGGGTGCTGCGTGCCGTGCTGGCGCAACCCGATGCCGGCTTCCGGGTCATCGGCGTGCTCTACCAGGAGTTCGTGGTCCGCTGCCGCATCGAAGGCCTCGCCTCGGTCGTGCCGGAATTGGCCGAATTCCGCCGCATGCTGACGCGGGCGCGGGCCGGCCTCGGCGCCGACATGGCAGGCGACGATGCCTGGCTGGACGTCTCGGCGCGCGCCTCGCTGCTGCCCGAGGACATGCAAGGCGTCTTCATGATGATCGCCCGCGCCGCGAAGGAAGGCTGGCCCTGCCCGAGCGACGCCGCGGTCGCCCGCGCCTACGGCTCCCACTCGCTACGCCGCGCCCGCCGCCTGCTGACCTATATCGAGGAACAGGGGCTGATCGTGTGTCAGCTCGACGGCGTCGGGAGGCGGACGGTGACGCTGGTGGAACTGGCCTGGGCGACGGCACCGGGCGATCCAAATGCGGAGGAGGTGGAGCAGCGGAGGTTGGTGGTGTGAGATTGGCGCCACGCTGCTCGACGCGCTGATTGGGATCGAGGTACGGCGGCGGGCTGATCGGCAGAAAGCCGCTACGGCTCTACATTGCCGGCGCGGTCACGGTGATGATCGGGTACATGCGCCCTGAGAGCATCCATGCCGTCTCCCAGCGGAGAAAATCCTGATGCTGGCTATTCTGCAGCTTGCCGCCGCCTCGGTGGGACCGTCTGCTGGCTGGTGGCGGTCAAATTGCGCGCTATCCTGATACTCTTGCTCAAGTGTCTACTCTGTGGCGGCAAGTCGCGAGCGGTTTCATGCGCATTTTCGAAGGAGGTTTGCGATGAAAATGTCCCGTTTTTTGAACACCGGCGCTGCGGCATGGCTGGTTGGAGCCCTGCTCAGCCTTGCCGCGCTCGGCGTCACGAAAGCGGAGGCTGCCGACATGCGCCAATTGTGCCGCCAGGTGCGCAACAACGACACGATCCAGGACTATTCGCCCGCGCTTCGTGACGAGACGGTCCAGGCTTTCAAGGCGCTGGCTCCGGACGCTCAAATTGCGCCGGACGATTCCGAACTGCGGGCACAGGCCCAATATCGCTGCATGGACGGCAAGGTCATGGTTTGCTTCGTCGGCGCCAACCTGCCCTGCACCAAGATGAACGCGGCACGCGACAATCCTGGTGCGGATGAGTTCTGCCGGCAGAATCCAAACGCGCAAGACGTTCCAGCCGTCGCCACGGGTCACGATACCGTTTATTCCTATCGATGCCGCAACGGCCAAGCTGAAATAGCAGACGACTTGTGGGAACTCGACGAACGCGGCTTCGCGAAGAAGCTTTGGGCCGAGCTACCCGATCGCTAAGTCCGCTCACGCTGCTGCGCGCCTGTTTTGGCTTGGGCTAGCCGGAGGATCGGAATGGGTCTCGACCTGGCAGTTTTCAAAAGCGCTTCGACCATGGAGCCGGAATTCCCCGGCTATCGCTTTCAGCGGGAACCGACAACGGGCGAATGCGAGGTGATTCATCCCGAGGGCGTAGATCTCACCTTGGACGCTGTCACGGTGTCCAACTGGCGTGTCGGAAACATCGCCCACGTAGGCAGGCTCAGGGAGGCGATTGCCGGCCTTCTCGGCGAAGGCTCGGCCTTGGAACGGATTGTCCTCTATTCCGGCAGCCACGCCGGAGACGTGATCGACGAGCCGAGTTTCGGCGAGCTTGAGCGCGAATTGCGCCTGCTCGAATCCAGCACCGACGCATGGGTTCGGGAATTTGCCGATGGACTATCGGAATTGATCCGCATGGCACGGCGCGAGAAAAACCCTATCGTGTTTGTATGACCGGCAAGCCAAGCAGAGCCCCCATGGCGGACCCTTCTCGATATAGACATGGCGCGCGCCGCCGATCTCCTCGGCATGGAGCGGCGCCAGGCGGAAGCTTTTCGCGACCTGGAGCGCGGGCAATTCATGGCGCTCGGCCCGGCGCTGTCGCGCCGGCCTCGGCTCCGACATCGCCGGCGACGACGCATGGCAGGACGTCTCGGCGCGCGCCTCGCTGCTGCCCGAGGATATGCAGGGCGTCTTCATGATGATCGCCCGCGCCGCCAAGGAGGGCTGGCCCTGCCCGAGCGACGCTGCGATCGCCCGCGCCTACGGCTCGCACTCGCTACGCCGCGCCCGGCGCCTGCTGAGCTACATCGAGGAGCAGGGGGTGATCGTCTGCCAGCTCGACGGGGTCGGACGCCGGACGGTGACGCTGGTGGAACTGGCCTGGGCGACAGCGCCGGGCGATCCGAATGCCGAGGAGGTGGATCAGGGGAGTGCGGTGGGGTGGGCGGAGAGTCTGCTTCGCGCGAAAAGGCGACGTTTGATATGCCGGCCGCGAACGTCGCGGTTCATGACCTTACAGCGTCCGTGCGCCGCGCAAACGCACAGCTCGCGCCCTGAAACATAATGTCCTAGCGTTGGCGCTTGGGAATAGGGAATGCCTGGATTTTCTGGATAATGCTCGCGCCGAAGCGGTTCCGCAGCGTCGTAATAAACTCAGGTTCGACGCTATTTACGAAACCTAGCATGCCCTTCAAGTTTGCTAGCTCATCGCCATCCAGCCCACCCTTGCTAGCTCTATACACGGCGGTATGAAGCTCGCGTTTTCGTGTGTGCCCTACTGACACTGCTCCGTCGTTTGTCAAAGTGAGCCCCGTCACACGCCGTCCGTATTTCGTTGTCACGCGGGTTGTCTTGCCCTCATTGATGACAAGCTTAGGGCGCTCGATCAGCTTGATTACCTTCCGGACGGCCTTCTCGACATTGACGAGATAGCCCGTCCGTGAAGCAGAGAAGGTGAGGTCGTCCGCGTAACGGGTGTATGTCACTTGGTCTTTGGAAACCTCTTTGCTAATAGCCTCGTCGAAGTCCCACAACAAGGCATTGGAGACAGTTGGTGACGAAGGAGCCCCGATAGCCAATCGTAAGACCGAGCTTCCCTTGGGCCGGTGGAAAATCAGTTGTGAGGTCAGATGGATATCTGTGGATGAGGCAAGGGCGCCCGTAATCTCGCAATAGCGAGACCAGTCAGTAGCCTTAATCGATGGGAAAAAGTCTGCGAAATCCATCTTCAGGATTGGCCCATGTCCAGCATGACGCCGCGCATTCTCCTTTATGGACATACCTTCACGATAGGCAGTCGCAGCATCATGAATTGGCAGCTTGCTGAGAAGCACATCGACCAATGCCCTCTGCAATATCTTCACTTCCTTGGCGGGCTGGGAGATACGTCGAAAACCTCCAGAGCGCTTCGGTATCATGTAGGTTTTATACCTAACAGGGGCGGTTCGCATGATGCGCTCCACCAAGTTGGTATCCATACCAGTCTCAATGGCTAGTATATCGACGATGCCGCTCATCACAGAGCGCTCTTTAACGCAGTTTGGATGCTGCTAAATCTAACGGGTTCCTTATTCTTCCAATACTCGATTACCCTTGCGCGCCAGCGGGCCCGGTCTTTTTCATCCGGCGGCAAATCTGTTCGAAGTCGGTAAGTGACCGCCTCTTCCATGTCAGGCAACGCGCAGTAGTACTCACTAATTCCGCGCTTATCTCGGACGATCCAGCAGGCATTGATTGCACAGCTCAAGTAGTCAGCAATCTTATAAAATGGAACCTTTAAATCCATAACGTACAGGAGGATATCAATCTCGTCTTCGGTCAGCGCCCCATAATGCTGTATCAAGCCGACAATCAACTTAATGACATGACCGGCTCGCTCAGGATTGAACGTCGTATGTTCTCTGTACTCAGCTTTCCGCTTTTCAATTGCGGGAATAAGCGCTTCGGCCAAACGGTCAAGGCTCACATCCGCAACGCTGTTTATATTATTAATATTCAGATCTTGGCGATTTAGCACGCATACAGTAGACTTCCCGTGATTTTCCTGTAGGAAGAGAAGCGGGCCCAGCTTGATGAAAGACGGATCGCTGTAGTTCTTGTCGTCAATGACAACGAGCAGGCGGGTGGCGATTTCCTCGACCACCGAAAACGCGCCTAGTTCAGCAACACTTCCATAGCTTTCTGAAAACAGAACGACCAAGTCGACTATCTGCGCGAATTCTCTCTCAAAACTCAGCCAGTCTTTGTAGGGCCCATCGGGCGCGAAGATTCTAAAATCTTCAGGCGTCACCGTAGAATATGACTTCAGGCCAGGCCGCCCGTAAATTTGGGTGTAAGCATCCCGCAAGGAGTTTGGCTTCGCCGTTTTGACGTCGATCTGGCCACCGCACAACAGGATGATTGGGGTGGGTGCGCGTACACGCAAAGTCGAGGCGTCGAAGCGCTCGACTAAATCGGCTATGTCGCCTCCGGCTATCACTTACCCTTGGAGGTGTGGAATAAGATGGGGTTTTACCGAGCGGAGCGGCCACCACCGGTGGCGGTATAACCACAGGTTGTTCCACACCGAATAAAACCTAACAATCGAATGAGGTCTGACGAAACGCCGGACCAAGCACGCAAGGTGCTTCTCGCGTAAGCTATGCACTGTCTCCCACCCCCACAGTCAGCTGTCAAGCGAGTGTGACCGTGTCTGACGTGGCAATCAATAGGCCCGCTTGGCACCGACGCTGTAATCGACAGCTATTGGCGTTTTCCTAGCAATATTTTCATAGTTATTTTTCGCGGCTTTGAGCCCGAAAAGTCTAGAAGCCTCTGCCAGGAGCGCTTCCCCGCCTGCAGCGCGATGACGCCGGGCCGAACGTCCCGCACAGCAGCCAGGTGACGAGGCCGCGCCCGTTGTGGCCGCGCAGGCCGACCTGCGTTTCTTAGTGCCTGCTTTAGCGCAAGCAGACCTACTCTCCTGAGACGTTCGGTGTCTGCAACGGGTTAAAGGCAGCCATTCACCTCCGCCTTCCCTACCTATCCTCAATAATCCGCAAATACGCCGCCGTCACAAACAGCACGATCAGCCCAAACAATATCCGCCGCGCCCCTTCGGGCATTGGCAGAATGGTCAGCAGCGTCGTCAGCACGGTCTGGGTGAGCGCGCAGATGATCGTGCCGGTGTAGCCGCCGCGGCCGCCGAAGATCGAGGTTCCGCCGACCACGCCGGCGGCTACCGAAGGCACCAGCGGCTCGGCGAGCGACAGCGGCGTCAAGGCGGCCGCCGCTCCCAATTCCTCAGGCGGCGCGCCGCCTTCGTTTCCATGAATCTCGCCATGCCGCATTGCACAATCGCCTCGCCTGCGCAAAATGCGGCATGATCCGCAAATCCCTCACTGTCCTGGTGATCGATGAAAACCACATCCGCGCTTCGATAATCGAAGCGGGACTGCGGGAGGCGGGTCATCAGCAGGTCACGGTCATCCATGACGTCGCCGGCATAGCGCGGCGGATCGCCGAGATCGAACCCGACGTGATCGTCATCGACCTCGAAAATCCCAATCGCGACATGCTCGAAAACATGTTCCAGCTTTCGCGCGTGGTAAAGCGGCCGATCGCCATGTTCGTCGACCGCTCGGACCAGGCTTCGATCGAGGCAGCGGTGGAAGCCGGGGTCTCTGCCTATGTCGTCGACGGCCTGCGTCAGGAGCGGGTCAAGCCGATCCTCGACATGGCGATCAGCCGCTTCAACGCGTTTTCGCGCATGGCGCGCGAACTGGAAGAGGCCCGCAGCGAATTGGAGAGCCGCAAGGTGATCGATCGCGCCAAGGGCATCCTGATGAAGTCGCGCGGCCTGTCGGAGGACGCGGCCTATACGCTGCTGCGCAAGACCGCCATGAACCAGAACCGCAAGATCGGCGAAATCGCCCAAAGCCTGGTGACGGCGGCAGGCCTGCTGGATCCCGAGGAGAGTTGACGATGGCGGCCGAGCACCGGATCAATGCTGGCTTCATGCCGCTCTTTGACAGCGCTGTCCTTGTCGCAGCGAAGGAAATCGGTTTCGCCCTGCGCGAAGGCATCGATTTGACGCTCAACCGGGAAACGTCCTGGGCCAACATCCGCGACCGCATCGCCATCGGCCATTTCGATCTCGCGCATATGCTGGGGCCGATGCCGATCGCCTGCAATCTGGGGCTGACGCCGCTCGCCTCCGACACGGTCGTGCCGTTCTCGCTCGGCCTCGGCGGCAATTGCGTCACCGTTTCGAACGCGGTCTGGGCAGGCATGGCCGCGCACGGCGCCCGACCCGACCTCGATCCGGCGCGGGCCGGCAGGGCGTTGGGTGCGCTGATCCGCGAACGGGCGAATGCCGGCGGCGATCCGCTGCGCTTCGCCGTTGTCCATCCGCACTCCGGGCACAATTACGAACTGCGCTACTGGCTCGCCGCCTGCGGCATCGACCCGTCGCATGAGATCGAAATCGTCATCGTGCCGCCCCCCTTCATGGCGGACGCACTCGCCGCCGGCAGGATCGACGGCTACTGCGTCGGCGAACCCTGGAACAGTGCTGCAGTCGTCGCCGGCACCGGCCACATCGCCACGGTCAAGGCGGCCATCTGGAAGACCAGCCCGGAGAAAGTCGTCGGCGTGCGCAAGGCATGGGCGGAAAAACAGCCGGACGCGCTCTCAGCCCTGCTGCGCGCGCTGCATCATGCGGCGCGCTGGTGCCAGGATCCGGCAAACCGCGGCGAACTCGCGGCCCTGATGGCGCAGCCGGCCTTCCTCGGCCTTGCGCCGGCGCTGCAGATGCCGATCCTCAGCGGCCATCTTGCGCTCGGCGGCGGCGCCGAACTCAGCGTCGGCGACTTCTTTCTGCCCTTCGACAAGGCGGCGAACTTCCCGTGGAAGAGCCATGCGCTGTGGTTCTACACGCAGATGGTGCGCTGGGGGCAGGTCAAGCACAGCGCCGCCAATATGGCGCTGGCACGCGAGACCTATCGGCCCGACCTCTATCGCGCGGCGCTGAAGCCGCTCGGCGTCGCTCTGCCGGGCGCCAATTCCAAGGTCGAGGGGGCGCTTACGGTTGCCACTCCGGTCGGCTCGGCCGGTGCCAGCCTGGTGCTCGGTCCCGACGGGTTCTTCGATGGCCAGATCTTCGATCCCGACGAGATCGACGCCTACATTGCCGGCCAGAAATTGGCGCGCACTGACGCCTGATCATTTCCGCGGCATTCTTGTGCACTGCACAAAAAATGTGCGTGCAAATGCGCTAATGAACAATCTTTGGCTTGCTCGCCCGGCGGGCCGGGGCGCCGAAGATTGTGGCATGTCGTTGATCTCATTGATGTTTGTCGTCCATTCCGAAACTGGCACGGTTCCTGCCTTGTAATAGGCAGACTCTTCTCGGAGTCACGGAATACGCGTCCAATGGCGGGCGCTACAGGCAAAGCTGCCGCTCAGGTCAACACGCGATCCCGGATGGACGGACGCGTGAGGCCTGGCCGGCGGCTTTTTTGTTTTCACGCAAATCGACGGCGCCGATCCCAAGCCGCGCCCAACCGGAGATGACGATGACGAAACGCATCAAGAGCCATTCCGCCCAAACGACGATCAGCCGCCGCGATTTCCTGAGGATCAGCGCGGCCACCGCCGCAACGCTGGCGGCGGCGCGTGCGCTGCTGCCCTCCGGCGCCTATGCGGCACCCGCCGCGCCGGAAGTCACCGGCGCCAAGCTCGGCTTCATTGCGCTGACCGATGCGGCGCCGCTGATGATTGCCAAGGAGAAAGGCCTGTTCGAAAAATTCGGCATGCCCGATGTCGAGGTGCTCAAGCAGGCCTCCTGGGGGGCGACGCGCGACAATCTGGTGCTCGGCGGCGAAGCCAACGGCATTGACGGCGCCCATATCCTGACGCCGATGCCTTATCTGATGCACACCGGCAAGGTGACGCAGAACAAGCAGCCGCTGCCGATGGCGATCGTGGCGCGGCTCAACTACGACTGCCAGGGCATTTCCGTCGCCCAGGAATATGCCGCCACCGGCGTCGGCCTCGATGCCTCCAAGCTGAAGGAAGCCTTCGCCGCCAAGAAGGCAGCAGGCAAGGAGGTCAAGGCCGCCATGACCTTCCCGGGCGGAACGCACGATCTCTGGCTGCGCTACTGGCTGGCCGCCGGCGGCATCGATCCCGACAAGGACGTTTCGACCATCGTCGTGCCGCCACCGCAGATGGTCGCCAACATGAAGGTCGGCAACATGGACGTGTTCTGCGTCGGCGAGCCGTGGAACGAGCAGCTCGTCCATCAGGGCGTCGGCTTCACCGCCGCCACCACGGGCGAGCTATGGAAGGGCCATCCGGAAAAGGCGCTCGGCCTGCGCGCTGCCTTCATCGACAAGTACCCGAACGCCACCAAGGCGATCCTGATGGCCGTCATGGAAGCCCAGCAATGGTGCGAGGCAAAAGAAAACAAGGACGAGATGGCCGCCATCATCGGCAAGCGGCAGTGGATGAACGTGCCGACCGCCGACATCATCGGCCGCCTCAAGGGCGACATCAATTACGGCAATGGCCGCGTCGCCAATGGCACCGACCTCTATATGAAGTTCTGGCAGGGCGGCGTGTCCTATCCCTTCAAGAGCCACGACAGCTGGTTCCTCGCCGAAAACATCCGCTGGGGCAAGTTTGCGCCGACCACCGACATCAAGGCGCTGGTCGGCCAGGTCAACCGTGAGGATTTGTGGCGCGAGGCGGCCAAGGATCTTGGTGTCGCCGCGGCCGATATTCCGGCGTCTTCGTCGCGCGGCCCCGAAACCTTCTTCGACGGCAAGATCTTCGATCCGGAGAACCCGTCCGCCTATCTCGACAGCCTCAAGATCAAGGTGTCGGCCTGAGCCTGACATAGACGCGCGGCAGGCGGTGGGCAGCGCCGGCTGCCTTGCACCTGCCGCCAAGGAGTTTTTCGAAAAAATGTCCATCCAAGCCATCGAGGACAGCAAGGTGAAGCCGTTCCCCGCGCCGGCCAAGCCCGCCGAAATCATCGCTTTCACCGCCAGGGCGCGGCGCCGCTTCGACCCGGCCGCGATCGCCGGCAAGCTGGCAAGCACGCTGGTGCCGCCGGTCATTGTCATCACCATCATGCTCGTCGTCTGGCAGGTCGCCTGTTCGTCGCCCACAGCCAGCCTGCCGCCGCCAAGCCAGGTGTGGAACGAAGCCTATGACCTGATCGCCCACCCGTTCTTCGACAATGGCCCGCAGGATATCGGGCTCGCCTGGCGGGTGCTGATGTCGCTGCAGCGCGTCGCCATGGGCTTCGGCCTGGCGGCAATCGTCGGCGTCGCGCTCGGCGCGCTCGTCGGCCAGTCGATCTGGGCGATGCGCGGGCTCGATCCGGTCTTCCAGATCCTGCGCACGGTGCCGCCGCTCGCCTGGCTGCCGCTCTCGCTGGCGGCGTTCCGCGATTCCAGCCCGTCGGCGATCTTCGTCATCTTCATCACCTCGATCTGGCCCATCATCATCAACACCGCGGTCGGTGTCCGCAACATCCCCGAGGACTACCGCAACGTCGCCCGTATCCTCAGGCTCAACCAGTTCGAGTTCTTCGTGAAGATCATGGTACCGGCGGCCGCGCCTTACATCTTCACCGGATTGCGGATCGGCATCGGCCTGTCGTGGCTGGCGATCGTCGCCGCCGAAATGCTGACCGGCGGCGTCGGCATCGGCTTCTTCATCTGGGACGCGTGGAACTCGTCTCGCCTGCCTGACATCATCGTCGCGCTCGCCTATATCGGCGTCACCGGCTTCTGCCTCGACCGCCTGGTCGCGGCGGTCGGCGTCTTCGTCACCCGCGGCACAACGGCAAAGTGAGGAGAGCGCCATGACGGCCTATCTGAAGCTCGACCACATCGACAAATCCTTCGCCCGCGGCAGCCAGGTCAGCGACGTCCTGAAGGACATCCGGCTGACCATCGACAAGGGCGAATTCGTCTCCATCATCGGCCATTCAGGCTGCGGCAAGTCGACCTTGCTCAACCTGATCGCCGGCCTGACCAAGGTCTCGGCCGGCGCCGTTCTGCTCGAGGACAAGGAGGTCGACAGCCCCGGCCCGGAACGCGCCGTGGTGTTCCAGAACCACAGCCTGCTGCCATGGCTGACCGTTTACGAAAACATCAATTTAGCAGTCACGAAGGTCTTTGGCCGGAGCAAGAGCCGGGCCGAGCGGCATGACTGGATCATGCGCAATCTCGATCTCGTGCAGATGGCGCATGCCAAGGACAAACGTCCGGCCGAGATATCGGGCGGCATGAAGCAGCGCGTCGGCATCGCCCGGGCGCTGGCAATGGAGCCGAAGATCCTGCTGCTCGACGAGCCCTTCGGCGCGCTCGACGCGCTGACGCGCGCCCATCTTCAGGACGCGGTGATGGATATCCATTCCAGGCTCGGCTCGACGACGATCATGATCACCCATGATGTCGACGAGGCGGTGCTGTTGTCCGACCGCATCGTGATGATGACCAACGGCCCGGCGGCCACCATTGGTGAGGTTCTTCCCGTGCCGCTAGCCCGGCCGCGCCGGCGCATCGAGCTTTCCTCCGACCGCACCTTCCTGCGCTGCCGCGAGGCGGTGCTGAAATTCCTTTACGAACGCCACCGCTTCGTCGAAGCCGCGGAGTAAGGCGATAACCGGAAACTCGTCATCATCATTGGCAATCTGCATCGGCAATGGGCAATCTACCGCATTGCACAAATATTATGCTGCTGTGCAAGGCATTCTGACTAATCTTTGATCCGCTGCCGAGCTTGGTCAAAAATAGCCCGGCTCCAGTTCACATTGATTTCATTCGATAATTCAGAGCGCTGTCGAATTGGCACGCTTCCTGCTTTTCGAAATGTAGGTCCGCAAGGGCCAAGTGACACGGCGTCCAATGGCGGGCGCCACAGGCAAAGCTGCCGCTCAGGTCCACACGCGCTCCCGGAAACCCCGGACGCGAAGACCTGGCCGGCGGCTTTTTTGTTTTGACGAAATCGACGGCGCTGGTCCCAAGCGGCGCCCAACCGGAGACGACGACGATGAAACGGATCGGAACTGGCGCGTCCCTCGCGGACTTCACACGCGCGATTTTCTGGCCGTCAGCGCGCTGACCGCGATGCCGCGCCGCTGACAGTCGCGAACGAACAGACAAGGGCGGTGCCTCCCACGCCGCAAAACGGAGCCAGAAAATGACCGCAAATCTCCCAGCAGCGCCCAGCCAGGACAGTGCTCCCCGGCAGGCGCTTGCCATGTCCACCATCGCCTTCACCGTCTGCTTCGCGGTGTGGACGATCTTTTCAATCATCGGCGTGCGCATAAAGCAGGAGCTGGGCCTGAACGAGACGGAGTTCGGCCTGCTCGTCGGCACGCCGATCCTCACCGGCTCGCTCGTGCGTATGGTGCTCGGTGTCTGGACCGACCGTTTTGGCGGACGGCTGGTATACACCGCGACCATGCTTGCGGCGGCGGTCGCGACCTTTTTGCTCGCTTTTGCGCACACCTACGGGCAGATGCTGGTCGCTGCGCTAGGCGTTGGGCTCGCCGGCGGTTCCTTCGCCGTCGGTGTCGCCTATGTCTCGCGCTTCTTCCCGGCCGGCAAGCAGGGCACGGCGCTTGGCATTTTCGGTGTCGGCAATGTCGGCGCCGCGGTCACCAAGTTCCTGGCACCGTTCGTGCTTCTCTCCTGGGGCTGGCAGTCGGTCGCGCTGATCTGGGCGGCAGCACTCGTCGTCATGGCCGCCGTCTTCTGGTTCACGACCGGCGACGATCCGGTCATCCGCGAGCGCCGCGCCGGCAAGGCAGCGCCCGCGAGAAGCTTCTGGCAGGAATTCGCGCCGCTCAAGAACCTGCAGGTCTGGCGCTTCGCCTTTTATTATTTCTTCGCCTTCGGTGCATTCGTGGCGCTCTCGCTGTGGCTGCCCCGCTACCTGATCGGCGTCTACGGCTTCGGGCTTGCGACCGCCGGCATGATCGGAGCGGCCTATTCAATTCCGGCAAGTATTTTCCGCGCCTATGGCGGCGTGCTTTCCGACCGGATCGGCGCCCGCACCGTGCTCTACTGGACCTTCGCTGTCAGTGCCGCCGCGACTCTCGTTCTGTCTCTCCCCTCGGCAGACTACGTCGTGCGCGGTGTCAGCGGGCCGATCGCCTTCCATTTCGAGGTCGGCCCGCTCGCCTTCATAGCCGTTGCATGTGTGCTCGGCTTCTTCATGAGCCTTGGCAAGGCTGCCGTCTACAAGCACATCCCGGCTTACTATCCGCAGAGTGTCGGCGCGGTCGGCGGCGTTGTCGGCATGATTGGCGGGCTCGGCGGCTTTATCCTGCCAATCGTCTTCGGCGCGCTCAACGACCTCACCGGCGTCTGGTCGAGCTGCTTCATGCTGCTCTTCGTCATCGTCGCCACCTGCTTTGCCTGGATGCATTTTTCCATCCGGCGGATGGAGCGCACGGCGTCTGACGAAGCGTCAGGCCTTTCCTACGCGGCTGAGTGAGACCGGAGTGGATCAGGACATGACCGAGAAACTCGTTATCATCGGCAACGGCATGGCCCCCGGGCGCATGCTGGAGCACCTCCTGGAAAAGGCGCCTGGGCGCTACCAGGTCACCATCTTCAACGCCGAGCCGCGCGTGAACTACGACCGCATCATGCTGTCGCCGGTTCTGTCGGGCGAAAAGGCCTATGAGGAGATCATCATCCATGGCGACGGCTGGTACATCAAGCACGGCATCACCCTCTACAAGGGCCACAAGATCGTCGCCATCGACCGGCAGGCAAAGACCGTCACCTCCGATCATGGCGTGACCGAGCCCTACGACAAGCTCGTCATCGCCACCGGTTCGGTGCCGTTTATCATTCCGGTGCCAGGCCATGATCTGCCGGGCGTGCTCACGTATCGCGATCTCGACGACGTCCGGGCGATGATGCTTGCCGCCCAGTCGCGGGCCAAGGCGGTGGTTATCGGCGGCGGCCTGCTCGGCCTGGAAGCGGCTGCGGGTCTGAACGCGCAAGGTATGGACGTCACCGTGCTGCACGTCATGCCGACGCTGATGGAGCGTCAGCTCGATCCGGCCGCCGGCTATCTCCTGCAGCGCGCCGTCGAGCAGCGCGGCATCAAGGTCATCACGAAGGCCAACACCCAGGCGATCACCGGCAACGGCAAGGTCGAGCGGGTGGAGCTTGCCGACGGCACCATCATCCCGGCGACGCTTGTCGTCATGGCGGTGGGCATCAGGCCGAATGCGGCGCTGGCCAAGGAAGCCGGCATTGCCGTCAATCGCGGCATTGTCGTCGACGCCGGCATGCGCAGCAACGATCCCGACATCTATGCAATCGGCGAATGCGCCGAGGTCAACGGCCAGGTCTACGGGCTGGTCGCGCCGCTCTACGAGATGGCGCGCGTCGCCGCCAGCCATCTGGCCGGCAATGAGGCAGCGGCTTTCGTCCACATGGACACGCCGACCAAGCTCAAGGTCACCGGCATCGAGCTGTTTTCGCTCGGCGACTTCGCCGAGGGCGATGACCGCCAGGAGATCGTGCTGCGCGATGCCGCAGCCGGCGTCTACAAGCGCCTGGTGCTCAAGGACGACCGCATCATCGGCACCGTGCTTTATGGCGAGACGGCGGACGGCGCCTGGTTCAACGACCTCAAGAAGAAGCAGACCGACATATCCGAGATGCGCGACACGCTCATCTTCGGCCAGTCCTACCAGGGAGGCGCCCCCCTGGACCCTATGGCGGCCGTTGCAGCCTTGCCGGATGATGCGGAAATCTGCGGTTGCAACGGCGTATGCAAGGGAAAGATCACCGGCGCGATCACGGCCAAGGGCCTGACCTCGCTCGATGACGTGCGCGCACACACCAAGGCGTCGGCTTCGTGCGGTTCCTGCACCGGATTGGTCGAAAAGCTGATGGTGCTGACCATCGGCGACAAATACAACCCCGCGGCGGTCCAGCCGATGTGCAGCTGCACCACGCTTGGCCATGATGAGGTCCGCCGGCTGATCAAGGCCAAGGGCCTGAAGACCATTCCCGCCGTTATGCAGGAGCTGGAGTGGAAAACCTCCTGCGGCTGCGCCAAATGCCGGCCGGCGCTCAACTATTACCTCGTCTGCGACTGGCCCGACGAATACGCCGACGATTACCAGTCGCGCTTCATCAACGAGCGCGTCCACGCCAACATCCAGAAGGACGGCACCTACTCGGTGGTGCCGCGCATGTGGGGGGGCGTCACCAACGCCGCCGAATTACGCGCCATCGCCGACGTCGTCGACAAGTTCGAGATCCCGATGGTCAAGGTCACCGGCGGCCAGCGCATCGACATGCTCGGCATCCGCAAGGAAGACCTGCCGGCGGTATGGGCCGATCTCGGCCAGGCTGGCTTCGTCTCCGGCCACGCCTATGCCAAGGGACTGCGCACGGTGAAGACCTGCGTCGGCTCGGACTGGTGCCGCTTCGGCACGCAGGATTCGACCGGCTTGGGCATCCGCATCGAAAAATTCATGTGGGGCTCGTGGACCCCGGCCAAGGTCAAGATGGCGGTCTCGGGCTGCCCGAGGAACTGCGCCGAGGCGACCTGCAAGGATGTCGGCGTGATCTGCGTCGACAGTGGCTACGAGATCCACTTCGCCGGCGCCGCTGGCCTCGACATCAAGGGCACCGAAGTGCTCGGCCTGGTCAAGACCGAGGACGAGGCGCTGGAGCATATCGTCGCGCTGACGCAGATGTATCGCGAGCAGGGCCGCTATCTCGAGCGTATCTACAAATGGGCCAAGCGCGTCGGCATCGCCGAGATCAAGCGCCAGATCATGGACGATGGCGAGAAGCGCAAAGCCTATTTCGACCGCTTCGTCTTTTCGCAGAAATTCGCCCAGGTCGACCCGTGGTCGGAACGTGCTTCCGGCAAAGACAAGCATGAATTCCGGCCCATGGCTTCGGTCGGCTTTGCGCAGGCGGCGGAGTAGGCGCGTGTTGCCGAAAAGTGGAATGCGGTTTTCGGACAAGAACACGCGCAAAAGAGGAATAGCCACATGAACTGGGTATCGATAGGCACGCTCTCGGACATTCCGCGTCGCGGCGCGCGCTGCGTCGCCACGCCCGAAGGAAAGATCGCCGTCTTCCGCACGGCCGACGATCAGGTCTTTGCCATCGACGACCATTGTCCACACAAAGGTGGGCCGCTCAGCCAGGGCATCGTCCATGGCACGGCGGTGACCTGTCCCTTGCACAATTGGGTGATCTCGCTGGAGACAGGCAAGGCGCTCGGTGCGGACGAGGGTGTGGTGCGCACCATTGCGGTCCGGATCGACGGCGAGCGGCTGTTCATTGCGCTGGAAGCGCTGGCCAGCCGCGCGGCGTGAACCATGCAGATTGATGAAGCGCGCGAGGTGAGGACCACCTGCCCCTATTGTGGGGTGGGTTGCGGCGTGCTGGCGAAGGTCGCCGCGAACGGCGAAATAACCGTTCGTGGCGACCCGGACCACCCGGCGAATTTCGGCCGGCTCTGCTCCAAAGGCTCGGCGCTGGCCGAGACCATCGACCTCGACGGCAGGTTGCTATACCCGGAGATCCACGGTCGCCGCACCGACTGGGATGAAGCGCTCGACCTTGTCGCTTCGACCTTCTCGCAAACCATAGCCGAGCACGGCCCCGGTTCGGTCGCCTTTTATGTTTCCGGCCAGTTGCTGACCGAGGACTATTACGTCGCCAACAAGCTGATGAAGGGCTTCATCGGCTCGGCCAATATCGACACCAATTCGCGCCTGTGCATGGCCTCGTCGGTCGCCGGCCACCGCCGCGCCTTTGGCTCGGACACCGTTCCGGGAAATTACGAGGATCTGGAACTTGCCGACCTGATCGTGCTGGTCGGCTCCAATCTCGCCTGGTGCCATCCGGTACTCTACCAGCGCATTGCCGCCGCCCGGGAAAAGCGGCCCGAGATGAAGGTGGTGCTGATCGACCCACGCCGCACCATGACGTCGGATATCGCGGACATACATCTGGCGATCGCGCCCGATGGCGACGTCGCTTTGTTCACCGGGCTGCTCGCCTATCTCGGCCAGCACAACGCGCTGGACCGCACCTATATCACGGCGCACACGACCGGCTTCGGGCAAGCGCTTTTCGCCGCCTCGGCGCTCGACCTTGCCGGCATCGCGGCGGCCACGGGTCTCAGTGAGGACGAACTGGCCCGCTTCTACAGCCTGTTTGCCGCGACGGCGAAGACGGTGACCGTCTACAGCCAGGGCGTGAACCAGTCGTCTTCGGGCACCGACAAGGTCAACGCCATCATCAACTGCCATCTGGCCACCGGCCGCATCGGCAAGCCCGGCGCCGGGCCGTTTTCGGTGACCGGTCAGCCCAACGCCATGGGCGGCCGCGAGGTCGGCGGCATGGCCAACATGCTGGCCGCCCACATGGAGATCGAAAACCCCGCGCACCGCAACCGTGTGCAGCGCTTCTGGAATGCCCCAACCGTCGCCGAAAAACCCGGCCTGAAAGCGGTCGAGATGTTCCAGGCGGTGGCCGACGGTCGCATCAAGGCGCTGTGGATCATGGCCACCAACCCGGTCGATTCGATGCCGGATGCCGATGCCGTCGAAGCGGCGATCAAGGCCTGCCCGTTTGTCGTGGTGTCGGACGTGCTGGGCGAGACCGATACGGTCCGCCACGCCCATGTCCGGCTGCCGGCGGCGGCATGGGGCGAGAAGGACGGCACCGTCACCAATTCGGAGCGCCGCATCTCGCGCCAGCGGGCTTTCTTGGCCAGACCCGGCGAGGCAAGGCCAGATTGGTGGATCATCGCTGAAGTCGCCAAGCGGATGGGCTTTGGCGAGGCATTTTCCCATGTGTCGCCGGCCGACATCTTCGCCGAGCATGCCGCGTTGTCGGGTTTCGAGAATGACGGCGCGCGCGATTTTACTATAGGCGCGTATGCCGGGATTGATGCAGGGACCTATGAGAAGTTGGCGCCATTCCAATGGCCAGCGCCGAGCCAAGGCACCCCCCTCTGGCCTGCCGGCCATCTCCTCCGCAAGGGGGGAGATTGGATGTCGCCACCGGCTTCGCAAATCGTCACCGTTGCTGAAAAGGCGGTGCCGGCAAAGCTGCCAATCTCCCCCCTTGCGGGGGAGATGGCCGGCAGGCCAGAGGGGGGTGCCTGGCGCCAGCCGGAGGACAAAAGCACCCGCTTCTTCGCCAACGGCAATTTCTACACGCCCGATGGCAAGGCGCGCTTCATTGCCATCCGCCCAGCCGCACAAACCCGCACC
>NZ_JAMYPH010000024.1:0-80994 GCF_040320265.1 Mesorhizobium sp. M0751 | reverse complement strand
AAGCGTAAGGTCAAGTCCAGACACAAGCCGATCTCCGATCCCAATACAGGATCGGCAACCTCACAGATCGCGACCACTCCCGAAAGGTGGTCCGGAAACACCGCTTACGAAGGTTCGCATTGACCCCATGTTCGAGCGCGAGCCTCGATACCGACACGCCAGGCTCAAGGCAGGCCGAGACAAGACGGTCCTTCGATGCGGGGTCGTATCGGCGTCGCCCGTCCCGACCGACAAGCCTTACCCGCAGTTTCTGCTCATCTTCTTCCATCACTTGGTGTCCACCTATTTTGGTGGACACCTGCATGCATCAGAGCACTCAACAGCAAAAGGTGCGGGGAAATTCGCGCTTACGCAAAAGATGTTTGGCTTGACGAGCGCGGAAACGCACCTCGCGTTGCGTTTGGCTCGGGGCGATGCACCTTTGGAAATTGCCCGCAGTTGGCGCCTCAGCCGCACCACGATCCGCTCCCAGCTTGCCTCGCTGTTCGCCAAGACCGAAACGAAACGTCAGGCGGAACTGGTGGCTCTTCTTGGGCGCATTTCAGTCTTGCCATAAGGGCGTCGTTTGGATCCATCTCAGCAACCAGCCAGTCCCGAAACGCTTTTGACTTCATGGGGCGTTCGCGGTGTCCCCTAACAAGCGAGAAGTTCGCAAACCCCGGATCCCAGTTGGCTCCCGGAGGGTACAGCCTATCTCCCGTTCGGGGCACCTTGGGAACTGGACCCGCATCCTTGGCCAGACCGAATTTGGTGTCCCCCATGTTTATCCATAGGCCCGCACCTAAGTCGATGGCGCATATTCGCCAAAGCGAAACAACGTGGTTTAAGGCCTCAAGGGGTACTTCTGGGAGGGAGGCCATGCGTCGAAAAGAACGCACCATTTTTTTGGCGGGAGGTTTGGGTCAGCCTTTGGATTTATCCTGCTGACGCTGATCCTGCAAATGGTCAGTTCCCTTGACTAGGTGCTTGACGGCCGCCGGAGTCGCACCAGAATCCGGGGATGGATGAAAACTACAAATATGGCGAGCGCAGCTGCCTGCAGCTCGTGCGCAGGGCGATCGAGCTGACCTGCCCGGCCGGCGTGTTGCCGAGCGAGGATGCCGTGTGGCTGCTTTACGGGCCTGAGCCGGTGCATGAGGGCGAGGCGCTTGCAAAGGCGATCATCGAAACGGTCGAGAGATTAACCGCGTGGCGAATTGACCGGGCGCGCTGATCAAGGCCGAATTACCGCTCCCGTGCCGTACAGTTGCACACCAAGGCGATCGTTCTTCCGCCACCGGACCACCGCCTGATAGGTGGCTCCCTCCTCAGGGATGAACAGCACAAAACGATCCGGGACTGAGGCATCAGCAGCGACCCGCAGTTCGGCGCCTCTCTCATGCTGGTTGCAGATCGAGCAGCTTATATCCATGTCCCGACGCCCAGTGCTTATGGTCGCGTCCTTCAGCACAGGCGTTCTCTCCATAGATGCAGTCCTTGTCGTGGCGGATTAGCCATGTGGTTCACCGCCGAAACCTTACAGCGAAGCGCTGCGTATATATTTGTGCTCGCCGCGGAGGTGCTTGGGGCGCCGCTTGACCTCCTCCGGCTTTACCCACTGCGTCGCCGGTCGCTTCTTGATGCCCTGCGGAGGCGGGCCGGCATGGTCCTGGACCCGCTTCCACAGCCGTTCCTTCATGTCGCGACCCAGGCTGATGAAGGCTGACCCGACATATTTTCGGGTGCCCGGTTGCGCCAGCAAGGCAAATGCAGCCTTGCCAGGCTCGCTCGACACCCATCAGTTCATATTCCTGGACCGTGAAGCTCTTCGTCTTCAACCAGTTCGATGTCGGGCCGCTCCGATATGGGCTGTCCGCGAGCTTGGAAACGATCCCCTCGATCCCCGCCTGGTCGACGAGATAGAAGATCGCCTTCGGATCGCCGGGTATCGACTCACTGAACTGGATGCGGATGTTCGGCTTGATGATGCCGAACAGGATCTCGCGGCGGGCTTTGCAGCCGATATCCGTAGCCGTCGAGATGCATGATGTCGCAGGCGCCGAGGATCATGGCGTAGGGATCGCTGTGGACCGCCTTCTGCAGCGCGTCGAAGTCGGGCAGGCCGGCTGCGTTGGTGACCACCGCCTCGCCCTCGAAGATCGCGTTCTTGACGTCGAGCTCGCGTGCCGCTTCGACAAGGCCGGTGTATTTGCTCGTCCAGTCCGCGCCGCTTTTGGTGAAGGCACGAATATCGTCGGGGCTGTTGATGACGATCTGCGTGCGGTAGCCGTCGAGCTTGATCTCGTGAATCCAGTGCTCGCCCTCGGGTGGCTTTGGGACCAGCTTGGGCTCCATCGGCGGGATGAACTCGAGACGGCCGCCGCCGGTACTTACAATTTTACGCACCCAGTGAATACTAGGTACAAAGCTTATATTAGCTAGAGTGAACGGAACGTGATTCCGCGCGGCCTGCTTGCACATTGGTGCGGGTTGTATGGATTGATGAGAACGGTAATTTGCGATCCCGCCTTGGCCGTGCACACAGGCACTAACCAGGGGCTGGTTTCGACACGGTAGACGGTGCCATCAAACTCGTATTTGAGCAGGTAGCGATCGGGGCCGTCACCGCCTTCAATACGATCCAAAACTTCAGCGGCGCACCGCACCCAGTCTTTTGTATGCTCACGCAGCCATCTGCTGTGAATGAACACAAACGCAAAGAATATTCCGCCGCAAATCAGGCACGCTAGCAAAAAGCTTGGATCGAAGTTGCTCACTTTGGCTTGTGCCGCGTTTTCAAATCAAAGGGGTATGCGGAAAGGCGAGCACCGCTGAAAGACCGATTCCTGCAACAACAATCAGCGCGACGAGGCCGGACCACCGGGACCGGGGCTGTTTTGGGTTATCGGATGGCCCGCACCGCTGAGAGGATCAATTCGTCGTGATCGAACACTGAACTACTTGACCCGTTGCCTTGTCACGAACCTTTTTCGAAAACACGCGATGAAGGCCGATTGCGCGTGATTTAGCTTCACTGCTCGCAACGTAATCGGGAGTGCCGACATGCATTTGCCAGCGAATGTCTCTGGGGGGGACAGGTTTCCACGTGACTTTTGATCCATAGGCCGCTTCGCCCGGACCTGTGCTATCGAACCGGCAGTCGATGGCTGCGGGCATCATGCCTTTCTTCCCCATTGCGGTGTTAATCGCGTCAAAATTTGACTTCGTAAGCCATCGATCCGCACCGCTAGTTGAAACTGTAGTGCACCCTGCCAGAGATATGCTCGATATCAAAAGCCAATGGCCAATTGTTTCATACCCGTCCCCCACAACTGAAAGTAGTCGGTTAGATAGGACGCCGGCGCGAAACAGGGCAAGGCCCTTCCTTCCTATTCTTCCCGAAATGTGTAGCGAAGGGGAGGTGGAACCATGGTCGCGGCGAGTGTTCCGCCGGACAACAAAAAAGTCCCGCCGCTCTTGCCCGGACGGCGGGACCCGATCAAGCGACTTGCACCAAGCTTAGGGAGTTCGGGGTTGCTCTGGTGCGCGCGATCATCTCAATTTTAGGCGCATGAGCTGTAACGCGTCCACCAACTGGCGGTTTTAGTTCAGCGCCGGCGTCCGTCCCGGCCTGAAACCCTTCAGCGCCGCGGCGATGCCCATCATCACTGATTGCTCCGGGTGATCGAGAACGCGCAGGGTGCCCGGCTCGTCGCCACCAACGCCGCAGATCGGCAGGGCCTGATAATCGCCCTCGAAAGGCTCCGTGTCACCATTCGCGAAGAAGTCGTATTCGGGGAAACACCTTTTCAGGAAGGCCTCGACTTCGCGCAAGACCGGTTCGGACCGATGTCCCAACGGTGGCAGGATGATGAAGCTGTCGACCTCATCGCCTGCCAGCACGCCCGAAACATCGATGCCAGAACGCATCCCAGATTCCCCGAATGATGGTCCATTTTCGTAGATTATCAGATGGCCAAGTCAAGCCAGGGCGAAGGCAAAATCGCCGCACCTTTCGGTGCGTCAATACCCCCTTCTTGCGATGGAATTCCCCAGGCGGTCTGGCAAGCTCGGTCCGAAAAGGAGTTCGCCATGACGTGTCTCACCTGCAGTCTTGCCGCCGATACTAATGGAACGTGGCGGGTCGTCTTCTTGCCTGAAGAGTTGCATCTCTATGTCGAATTCGGCCCCAAGTCAGTTCAGATCCGGTCGACTGGATGAGTGTGGACGACTTCCTTGTGAGACGCCCGAAAGGCGCGCTTCACGAAAGGCCGCTCGACCAGTTAGTCTCGATCCTTTGCCACGCAATGAGGGATCAATAAACGCAGAAAGAGGCCGGCCTTTTCAGCTGCAGCGCGCCCAGCCCGACGGCGGAGAAGCCTATTGCAGAGCCGGGGGAATGGCTACCCACAGAAGCAGTGCAACCCCGATCCCATAGGGCACCAGCACGACCGCCAGCGCTACCCAAAAGCCGAGGTCCCCCAGGACTGCCATTTCACTGCGAAGCTGTTCCATCGCGTGTTTCCAAGGAGGGTTTGTCTTCAGCGCTCAGCCGCTGCTCCCGGAGCCGAGCGGTCTTTGCGTCTCGGGCCGCGCGTTCAACATCGATTAATGACCGTGCAGCATCTGACGTGCGCTGCTGTCTCTCATCTCTCTGGGTCCAAGTGGCCAAGCGGCGTTCTCCTATGCGTGGCCTGATCTAGGTGGATACTGCTGATCGAACCATCGTCACAGGCGAGTGTTCCACCCCAGACAACAAAAAGCCCGCCGACCGAAGCCGACGGGCCAGTGTGACCCGACAGCTGAACACAATTGCTGTCTGGCCGGAGTACAAGGTTCCAACACCCGAAAGGGCCGAAAGTTCCGAGATGCTAATATACTGGTTCGCGGCTAGCCCGGAATTCCGGACCCAAACCGTGGAACCTTTCAAACGCGCATGACTTTTGCCTTCTTGTGGAAGGAGATACGAAATGAGCCTTGACATAGGAAAGGTCGCCATAGCCTTGCTTGGCCTGCTTGCCTACAAGAACAGGGACAAAATCGGCGAGTTGATCGCTGGCAGGAAATCGACAGACCCCAACGCTAGCGCGGGCTCCCCCGGCGGCTTCGGCGACATCCTGGACCGTCTCAGAAATGTGGGTGCGGGCGATCAGGTGGATTCTTGGATAGGAAAGGGATCCAACCGACCCGTTCAGCGCGAACAGGTTGAGAAAGCAATCGATCCGCAAACGTTGGACGATCTGGCCGAGCAAACCGGATTGTCTCATGACGAGCTTCTCGACCGGCTCACACGAGAACTCCCCGATGCAGTGGACAAGCTCACTCCCGACGGCCAGTTGCCAGCGAGCAAAGGTCCAAATCTCCTGGACGAAGTCCCAACGACTGCTCGTACTTAGCGCCACCTCGCCACGAGAGGTCAGGTCATCCCGCGTCGCTATCGCTCGCAACCAGGCGGTACGGGAAATGATTGCGAATGTGGTCGCTAAGTAGACTGCTCAGAACACTGGCGCGCTCGCCCTTAAGTCGGGTCGCTCCAGGCGCTCCACGACTGGGCGCGAGACGATATTGGAGCCGATATCGGCAATCGCCTCCTCGAGCGTACGCGCAGCTTCAGCTCAAATCGAGTGTCATGTGAGCTGGCCCGAGCACCCTGTTGGGCAAGCCTAACGTCCCGACCGATAGTTTCGGTCCTTGGCGGGCGCCCAGCTCGCCGCGTTGTGAGGCGGCTATTTCCCGATTTGGCACAATCGGATTGGCATCAGAGTTGCCTAGCAAGACTCGCTGGCGTTTAGCCGCAGCAACGCAGGAGATGAAAAATGGGTTTGGCCCAGGATTTGTCTGACGTTACGCTCACGTTCGAATGTCCGAATTGCTCGCATCCGATGGTAAGGAAGGGCTCTGCGATAAGAACGATCGCGCACTTTATATGCGACGGGTGCAAAGCCAAGGTGCGGCTCACCTATCCGCAGAAGCTAGCAATTTTCGAACGGCACAACGGATTGGCCAGGCAGCCGCGAAAGCGCGCGCGCAGAGACCGTACGCTACCCACCGGGGCTCGATTGCTGCAGACAAAATGACTCAGAAACGGGCAAAGTTAAGCTACAGACCTCACTCGCGCCACGATTTACGCCGATCCGGTGGGCGATATTTATACGACCTGTTCCGATGCGTTGTGGTCAGCTCAGGACGAATCCCGCCAATAGGACCGTAAGGAGCAGTGTCAGTGGGACGGCCAGGAGACAGCACAGTTCAAAAGTGTTGTCTTGGCGCCCGTCCATCGTGCTGATCCCGCTTTTGTGCTTTGTCATGTGACAGCAACGGGCAGTGGCAGCCGGCGGTTCCATACCTGTCGGTTCATGAATCGCTTGCCCCGCGTATATTAGCAATACCTTGACTACTACCAAGGCCGCTCCACCCTCATTCCATGGCGCGGATCAGCATAGGAGATGAGGTGGCACTAACCGCTACAGTTCGGCGTCGGGTTTTGAAGGATCGCATAAGCGTCTCTATCCCGGGCTACAAATTCCCTCATTCCATCAAGGACAGCACCTCGAAGCTAAAGCGAGGCCAGCAAATCGAGCTTAAAGGAGAAAGTTACCCGGATTGATGAGGAGAAAGTGACGATCGATCTGGGACCGCTGGTGACAGTTGATCTGGACAATGTCCGCCTGGTGGAGAAATACCGTCCACAGCAGCGCAGAACGCACCTACACGACAAGACAGGCTAGGCCTGTTCGTCATCGACTGGCCCTTGCGTCCTTCATTCGCATGCTTCGCTTCAATTAGCGTGAGCTAATATTTCGATAGCCGGCGCTGCCCCTCTAACCCCGCCGGTCAGGCCCGGCATCTTGCTGACAGCCCCGCCGGGTGGGTGCCGGGCCGCACCGTTCCTCTAGCACGCAGCGTTTTGTCGAGCGTGGAGGCCGTGTTTGGGCCCCTATGTGCCTCGCCCATCCACGAGCTGCCAAAAGCCACCATTGCCGCAGGACAGCGCTCATGCGCTGACCAGGGCCGCAGGCCATTGCTGGATCTGGCACGCGGACCCTTGTTTGTGCACGCTTCAGATCGAAAGCGGGTAAGCTCAGGATCACTCGTCCGGCCAGAAATCCTGAACCGAGCTATGGGCGAATGTGGCTGCGATGGCCACGAAAGATACTTGACGCGCAGCCTTCTCACGCCAGGTTTGAACCAATGGATCACCGGCTGCATCTTTAGGGCGTCTAGCCGTGGCACAGAAGGCGATTCCGCGGCTCCCCGACGAAAGTAGTTGCCAGCGTTGCCGTTGATCCAAGGCTGAAGGGGGACCAGGATGGCTGACGGCTACAGCAAGCCGGATTTCCGAGATCGCACCCACGTATCGGCGCACGAAATCCATGAGGTGAAATATTTCGCCGAGCAGAATGGCCTGACGCCAGACCAGGTTCGGCAGCTCATCAGGACCCACGGCAATGACCCGAGCCCGCTGAGGGAAGCTGCCAAGGCGCAGATGGCGCGTGGGCTTCGGAGGGCAAGCTTGCGCGCCGCGTCCAGCTTTTCCACTGCAAATTTCGCCAGTTCTCAAAATTTTTCCTCCATTTTGCGCGACTCAATTAGCATCTACTGATGGAACGTCGTCACGCCCTGCGAAGAGTCACGAATGGGTTTTGGGAAGTCTATGATATAGACGACGACGAGGTTGTCTTCATAGACGGGGTAGCTCTGACAAATTTGCAGGGAGAAGAGGCACTCGACGCCCTGGAGCTGCTAAAGGGCGGATTCCTGATCCCGAGCAAGCGAAAGTATTCCCGATTCTGACCTGGCGGTGAACTGCTGTCCGACAAGGTGCGGCATGGAATTATCGCCCATTGCAGATGCGCGACAATTCCTGCCGGCGCTCAAGTGCCAAGGCGCACCTTAGATACGCGATATTCTTGCGCAGAGATCAGGCCGGGCGGAGCCGGCCCTCGTCGGAGGTCGCGACACCCAACACCGCTCGAATGCATTCTAACGCTGCTAGGAGGGGCACGCCTGAGCTTCACCGAGCCAAGTCTTGCTAAAGTTCTGCTAGTCATTTCAGGGGACTTGGAAGCCATGCTATTGCCCTGTGGACGTTGCGACACAGCAGCGATTGGGGCACATTCCAGGCCATGTGCAATCTCTACAACATCACGACCAGCCAGGAGGCCATTCGCCAGTGGACCCGCGCCTTGCGCGATATCCTCGGCAATCTCGAACCCTCCATAGACATCTATCCCAACCAGCCAGGCCCTGTGGTGCGCAACACGCCGGACGGCGAACGCGAATTGGCCAATCTGCTGTGGGGCATGCCGACGCCACTGGAGCGGGTGAAGGGCAAGGCCGACTATGGCACCACCAATATCCGCAATCCGCAATACGGCCACTGGCAGCAATATCTCGGCATCGAGAACCGCTGCGTTGTGCCCGTCACCAGCTTCGCCGAGCCCAGCCCGACGCCCGGTGACAAGGACCCCGAGACCGGCATTCAGCGCAACTACTGGTTTGCACTCGGCGAGGACCGCCCGCTGTTCTTCTTTGCCGGTCTGTGGACGCATTGGCATGGCACTCGCAAGGTCAAGGACGGCCCCGCCGATCATCAGGTCTATGGCTTCATGACGACCAGGCCCAACGCGCTGATCGCGCCGATCCACGACAAGGCAATGCCGGTGATCCTGACCACGCCGAAAGAAACCGAGACCTGGCTCACCGCGCCGTGGTCGGAGGCAAGGCACCTGCAGCGCACGACGCCCGATGACGCGCTGGTGATCGTCGAAAAACCGGCGACACAGATCAAGTTCGCGGCAGCGCCTGAACAGGCGCCGGCGCAACGTTCGCTGTTTTAGGTATAGATCAACACTCGCTCCGCACTTAAGCGAACGGGCCTTGTCGCGCCGTCGCGCTCGCGCTTTGGCGCCCCCGGTGTGGTCTAGTGAGTTAGCTGTGGTCGGCTGTTCGCCAATATGCTTCCAGGCTGTTGGCATACGCCACGCAACCAGTTCCCCGTGTATGGAAAACTCTTGCAGCAGATTTTCGGCCGAGCACCAACTGGGATGTCCGTCATGGTGGCAGTAGATTCAAGGAAGTTCCTGTCATCTTCGAAGTGCAGGAACTTTTAATTGTTCGCCGGTTCAAGTACGCTTGTTCGGATGGCACGCGGAACGCGTGTGCAGGGAGGAGGAAGGCATGCTTCGGATTGCTACCCTTGCGACTTTCAGCATTGGCTTTGCCGTTTTCGCAACCATGTCGGCGCCGCAGTCCCAAGCCGCACCTTGCGGTATTGTGCATAAGCAGGCCCGCCAGCCGCTGAATGACCAAAATTTCTGGCTGCTCGCTGAACATGGCGGCAGGGCCTTCGTTGACCAACGCACTTGCCTCGTTGCCAGGATAGACAGGCTTGATCAGCCCGCCACGCTGAGCGAAGCGATGGGCTATTGCGCTACGCTCGGACAAGGCGGGCCGTATGGCGATATGGGCTGGCAACTTCCGACGATGGCGGAATTGACGAGCCTCGATTCGGCGGACTGGCCAAGGCAGCGCGAGGCGTTCGCGCAATACAAGCTGCCACCGCTCGCGCGTAGCGAAACCGAATACTGGACGCGCACTGAATGGCCAGGGCTGGCAGGGTCCTTCGCGGTCGTCACATTCAGTGCACCCACGACGCTGGTGCGTCCGCTTGAAGCGACCAAGAAGGCAAGCGCATGGTGCGTCTTTGGGGTGACCGCCACGGGCGTTGACTAGCTGCTGGCGTCACCTATTGAGCACCATATCGCTCTTATGCGAGCTAATGTTTCGGCGATCGTGGAAGGCATCATAGAGTCGTTATGAAGTTGCCAAATTGGCGACCGCCAGGCGATTGCTGGACGTCTGCTCTTCCTCAGCGCAGTTTCTCAGGCCAGATCGTGACCTTCCGCACTCGAACGGTGGCGGAGCGACGCTTGGACGAGGCCAAGCCAGCGGAAAAGACAATTCTTTACGATGTGTTAACTGCCTCGACACTTAGGCCGGGTTTTCCGGGATGGAACGCAAAAAGCCAGGTGTGTTGACAGAGAAACTGTTTTAACTTACTTTATTGAGGCGTTTTATAGCGAATGTGAGGTTGAATTGGCCACGCCTTTGGCTGCCAATTTTCGCTGTAACGAGCAAATACCAAAAGTAGCCTGCTAGATATTGCCAGTAAAAAAGCAATGGGGCCGCCGCTTCGGCGGAAGGGGAGGCTTTTGTGCATTTTCCTTTGGTCGTTATGTTGAAGAGATGCGTCTTCAATACAGCGATCATCTTGGCCGCGGTTCTTGTGCTCGGCGGAGGGGTTGACCTCGCGGCAGCCCAGCAAATGTGCGGCTCCGCGCTATCGCAGTGCGACCTGCAGACCGACTCCGCATGTCTTGAACGCACCTATGCGTGCGGCGAATATGATACCGTTATCCAGTCGCTCTTCGTCGAGCGGTTCGAACCGACGCCCGACCAGAAATACTTTGTCGGTGCGTCGTTCTACGGACGCCATATTCGTGAACGCGCCGCCGGCGTGCAGTGCGAGATGGTGAAGTTCGCGCGCGAATACCTGACCGACTATCTGTCCGGCGTCGAGGCTGCGTTCACCACCAGCGGCTTCTTCGGCACCATGCGACAGATGGATCAAATCTATCATGCCGCGCAGATGCTGAATGACCTTGGCGGCGTCACCGGCTGTCCCGAATCGGCGCTGACACGCGCTACCGTCGAGGACATTGCCCGCAGCGAAGCCGTGCGCTATGCGCGCTCGGTGTTCCTGCAGCCGCCGGCGGAAGCCCGTTCCTCGTTCGACACGCTGCAACTGGCGCTGAGGAGCTTCGTCAGTCGAGCGTCCGATCTCGAGACAGGCATCGCTCTGCGCCGCGTCGAGATCAAATCGGCCGATACGCACTTGAAGGCGATCCGCGCCATTTTTGCAGAGATATTCGGACCGGTGAGCGGTGCGGGCGCTACGCTGGTCGCCAACACCTCGATCCTCGATGGGCTGGCGGCCAAGACAACGCAGATGCTGCGCTCCGTCGAAGTCTCGGAGGGGGAGTTCAAGCGCGCGCTCGGCGACGTCACACCTGAGCAATACGCCAATCTCAATCGCAACACTGTCGCAAGCGCAGAGGACTTTCTCAAAATCTCTGCGTTCCACATCAACATGATCGGGGTGCTGCTGCCGACCGATCCGGCAAAACCCTTCTGGCGACTGGACGCCGAGGTTCATGCCGACAATGCGGCACAGGGCGCATTCAACGATCTCGCCAAAATAAAGGCTGACTGGAAAGCGCATGGCGCCGCGACCGGAATTTGCGCCCAGGCTGGCGCGGCCGACAGGGTGTGGTACTGCCGATGACAAGCATCCGAGCCCTTGAGCTGTTCCTGATCGTCAGTTGCGTCCTGGCCGGCGAAGCCGGCGCCGCATCGATCCTGGAGCGCGCTTACACGTCGGAGAAGCTCGACAGTTTCTGGAACGCGACGCTCTCTGGCGCGACGCCCGAGACGACCCGGTTCAGCCTGCTCGCCCCTGGTCCCGCCGCCGTCGAACCAAGTCACGAGGCCACACAGCCCGATTTCGGCCTGCCCTTCGCCGGCGAGGTAATCGGCGAGGCATCGGCCCCTTCGGGCGGCAGCCGCGGCGTCGGTTTTCCGGTCATCCCGCTTTCGGCCGACGATGCTTCGGTACTGATGCGCCGCCTCGCATGGGCGGAGATTTATCTCAGCCGCTACCGCTTCTTCGCCCCAGTTTCGACCGATAGTGCCGAAGAGCTCGCCGCCCTCGTCGGCCGACAATACGCAGCCGCCGTCGAGGCTTATCTGATCACCGGGCGACTCTACTTCTCGGGGGCCGACTTGCCGGAGAAATGCCGGCATCTGACGAGAATGAACGAGATCGATGTCGGGCCTTTGTCGGGCGCAAGCGCGGATGCGCTGCCTGCCGCCTGGCGTCCGCTATTCCCGATCGTCGAGGCCGTGCGGGCACGACTCGGCTCGGACGCCTTGGCGAAGCTGGTCTGTTCGGCCAAGCCAGTGCGCGGGCGCGCTGAGACGACCGCGCTGATCGAGACGCGGGTGCGCGGCCAGATCGTCAAGGCGGTCAGGACGAAGGTCGACGATACGCTCAACCTGATGAACACCGCTTCGACCGAATACCAGTCGCTGGTCAACGAGATGGACGTGTCGATCAAGTCGGCCGAGGTGATGGAGCTTGAGCGTGTGCTCGGCAACGCGCAGGCCAATATGGTGCTAGTCAAGGCGGATCAGCTGAAGGCAGCCGAGACGATCGCGACGCTGCAAGCCGTCGATCTCTCCAGCCTCAACCAGCCGGATTCGCTGAAGGAGTTCGAAGAGGGGAAGGCAAGGATGGCGCAGATCGTCGGGCAGATCGAAGGGGTGATGACGGCCCTGTCCGATCTCACGCATGTTGTCGACGATCCGGCGATCACAGCTGAGCTTTCTTCCTGCGCAGGACTGGGCGGAGCGTATTCAGCGCTCGACCTCACGCTCGACACTGGCGCGCTGACCGCGAAAATCAGCAGCCCCTACGAGGACTGTATCAACCATGCCCGCGCAGTGGTGGCACGGTTCCAGAATCCGTCGCTTTCCAAGGCCCAGATGGCCGAACTTGCCCGGCATGTGCGCCAGATTTCCGAGATCTTTCTGACGACGGGGCAGCCATGAGACAGTTCTTGCTGCTTTGCGGACTGGTTGCCGGCATCGTCTTCGGCACTGCGGGAATGGCGCGCGCGCAAGATTGCATGGCGCTCGACATCGACGCGGCCGCCGGCCATGCCGGCGAGCTGACGACGCTGCTCAAGATCGCCAATTTCCGAGCCGACGTAAAATATATGGGTGAAGTCGCAACCGAACTTGAACAGTTCCTGACGACCTGCGGCGACGAGACGACCGGACGGCTGGCGATCGTGTGCGATTTCGACTGCCACCTGCAACTCGGACGCTATCGCCTGTTCCTCGCCGCCGACATGCCCTTCCTGTCGTCGGCGAGCGGCGTCAGCCGCAACGATACGCCGGTTTCGCCGCAGGCCGCGCAGGAATTCGGCCGGCAAGGCATCGAGATCGTCGACCGGGGCCTTCGCATTCTCGCCCGACAACAAGGCGGTGATCAGGGCACGGCGGCGGGAGAAGATGCGAGCTACCGCACCTTCGTGCGGCAGCTCACGGCGCTGTCTTCGCTGAAGATCCAACTGCTGATGAACACCGGCGACGTGTGGTATCAGACCGTCTCGGAGGCTCGCGTCAAGGCGCTCGACTTCCTGGTCAGCGATACACTGGGCGCCGTCGGAGGCGCTGGTCTCGACAGCCAACCCAACCTCTCCAAGGCCTACACCAACTACGAAGCCGCCATGTGGGTGCTGGTCGAGACGCAAATGGATATTCCGGGCGAGTCCACCTACGACGACCTTCGCGCCGACCTGCTGCTGCAGCAGAGCGACCTCGATGCGCGCATGGACAGCGTACGCAAGGGCTTCCTCTTCCTCAATATCGACCCGATGCAGTTCACGACGATCCCGTTCGAGGACCTGCAGCAGGCCCTAACCGAGAGCGAGCAGCGGTTGACCGAGGTCGAGCGCAATGTCGAGGCGCTGGTTGAACGGTGGTACGCCAACAAGGAAGGGGAAGCCACGCGCGCGCTCGACGAGGAGCGGACGATCCGTAGTCAGGAAGTCAACCTGATCGCCCACAAGATCGGCAAGCTGGAACACGAGGCGCAGACTTTCGCCACCACTGTCCAGCAGGAGATCAACGCGGTCGACGCCGAGAAGGACACGTTCGGCTATCGCCAGCAGATCAGGTCGCTGGAGATCGAGCTCGGCACGAAGATCGCCGAGTTCGAAAACCAGCGCCGTCAGATCAATGACAGGCAGGAACTCGACCTGATCGTCCTCTCCAAGGAGGCCGAAGTCGAGCGGCGCAACGAACTGCGCTGGCTGCTGAACTGGGAAATGACGCAGATGAACCTCGATCTGCAGATTTCCTCGCTCGAGAGCCAGATCACCGAATATGCCCGCCAGACCGAGCGCAACGCCAACCAGCTCGAACAGGCAGTTCGCCAGCGGCAGATCCTTCAAACCCAGATCGCCAACAACCAAGGCGCGATCGCCCGCGCCAACGACGCAATTACCGAACTGCAACTGCGCCAGACCGATCTCTATCAACGCCGCCGGGCCGTCGACCGCGAGCAGCTTTGCGGCATCGAGAATCAGCTCGCCCTGATCGGAGATACGGCCGACCATCCGTTCACGCCGTTGCTCGCGGGCGAACAGGCATGCCAGACCGTGACGCCAGCCTTCACGCGCAACCAATACGTTGCCCAGATGTGCGGCCCGGATGGTCAGTCGGGTCTCAGGGCCCAGCTCCTGAACTCGCAGACACAAGCGAAAGCATTCCTGATGAAGTGCGTTATCGGCAGCGCCGACTTCGCCGATGTCGAGCCGCTGATCGCCGACCAGCAGATGATCACATCGAACATCTCGCTGCCGCAGGAACTTGCGAACGTCGATTGCGGGTCTTTTTCCCAGACGGAAACGGACTTCGCCAAGAAACTCTACGAAGCTGAGCGGGACCTCTATGCGAGGAGAAAGGCGGACCTTGAGGAGGCGCGTGACCAGGTCGACGGCCAGTTGTCGGAAGTGATCGCTTGGTTCGTCGCGTTCAACGGCACCACACAGGCCGCGCAGGTCATCCTGACTTCGGTGCAAGGTGCATACTCGATCGGCGCTGCGGTGCCCGAGATCATCACCTGCGCCTGCGGCTTGGGCAGTGGTGTCGCGACTGTGGTGGACGTCGCCAAACCGATCAGGGCGGCCTTGGAAGCGGCCCAATCCATCCTGTCGACGATCATCAGCACCGGCCAGATCACTCAGGCGAATATAAATGAAATCAACGCGCTGAAGCAGCGCCTCACGCAGCTCCGCCAGGCGATCGCGCAACTCGATCTCGACAAGGCGCTCAAGGCAAGGGCGCTGGTCGACACCCATTTCCAATTGGCCGGCCGGCTGGCGCAAGGGGCACAGGACATCAAGGAATTGGCGCTGCAAGGCTCGATGGCGGCGGTCGATTGCCAGAGCCAAGATCTCAGCATCGACGAGCAAGTGGCGCGGCTCAAGTCCGACCACGAACGCATCCTCGCCGGACTCGATCTTCAGGCCCGCGAAAACGACATGCTCAGTTTCCAGGTCACCGACCAGCAACGCACGATCGACCGGCTGACCAACGAGATCGCCATCCTCAACCTCGAACTCGACAAGCTGTCCCTCTCGGAAGCTCAGCTCAACCAGGACAATGCGCGCGTGGCAGAACTGGTCGCGGCAACCAACGGCCGCATCGAGCGCGTGCGTGCTGCGCAGACGACCGTAACCGGCCTCGCCGAGGAATCGAATGCCTCGACCAACCTGATCAACGAACTGCGCGACCGGCAGAAGGACAAGATGCTGGCGCTGAGCGAAGCCGAGCTCGCCTTCGTCGAACAGCGCATCACACAGTCGCGCGGGAACACCGAGGAACTCGTCGCAGGCCTGAACCAGGCCAAGGACCTCGGTCTCAAAAGCCGCGCGCTGCAGGACAGCATCCTGAAGTTCCAGAGCAACGTTCAGGCCGAGGTGACAAAGCAACAGGAAGACATGACGAAGCTCGTCACCCAGATTGACGATCCGGCGACGCGCAAGAATCTGTTCATCGCTACCCAGGAGACCGTCGCCGACCTGATGAAGGGCATCCCCGAATATCTGGTGACCAAGCGGCGCGTGCTCGAGACCGCCAACCGGCTGATGCACCTGATGCGCCGTCGCTTCGAAGTGGTGCAGGCCTTCACCGGCGAGGCGGCGACTGTGCCCGCGGTCTATGTGCGTAACGCAACCCAGCTCCAGGCGATGATCGACGACATCGTCGCCAAGCGCTTCTTCGACGAGCGACAGATCAATATCGATGTCGCCCAGATCGTTGTGCCCGCCAATTCCGGCTTCGCCCGCAAGCTCGCGCTTGACGAGAATGTCGAGTTCGAGGTTTCGCCCTTCGCGTCGACCGAGGCGCTGATGAAGGCAAACGGCTATTTCGCGCTGTGGGCGCCCAACAAATTCCGTGAACGCAAGAACCTGACCCTGATCGACGTCTTCGTCGGTACCGACTACCAGTGCACAGGGACGCAGTGGAACCGCTTCGCGTTGCAACACCGCGGCAGCGGCTTCGTCCTCAAGCCGCTGACCAAGGGGTCGAGCGAGGTCCGCGCCGACATTTCGGTCGGGCCGGAGCGGGTCGCTTTGCAGACCTTTTTCAACCAGGCCGACAGCGGCGACGAGATCACCCGGATCATCCGCTACTGGGTTCAGGATCGCTACCAGGCGCGCAAGTTCCCGCGGGCGCCCGGACCGTCGAACGACACGAGCCTGATCCTGCCCTATCTCGGCGCGCCGCTGATCGGTTCGTACCGATTGTCGCTCCAGCCGAGCGACTGCCCGTTCGATGGCGCTGTGTTCACTCTCTATTTCATCTTCGCGAGCGCGCCGTGAGAGCCGTCGTTGCCGCAGCAGCGCTTGCTCTGGCGCTTGGCGAGACGGGAGCAGTCGCGCGCGACCTGTTCGTCGACAATCTTGCCGGCTATACGATCGAATCGCGCGTTCTCGACGCTCCCAACTGCGAGGGGCCCGCCATTCCGGATGGCACGCTGAAGACCTTCGAGCAAGGCATCTGCGTCTTCCACCGCCCGGCCCGCAGTCCCGACGACAGCCGACGCGCGGCGAACCTGATGCGAGAGGCGCAGACACGCGGACTCCCGCCCGTTCACCAGCAGCTCGCCGGTCTGATTTCGGGCTTGGCCAACTGCGCCGAGGCGACGCGTCACCTCGACGCCTATCGCGCTTCGGGCAACCAGAGCCGGATGGAACAGACGCTGTTTTGTCGCGACCGGCGGCACAGCCAGGCTGACTTGAATGCGATTGAATGGAATCATGCGTTGTTCGAGTATGCCGAAAGGCTCGGTTCGAACCGAACGCTCGACCAGAGGCTGGCCGAGATGAGCGCTTGCGAGGCCGGCCCCTTGAGTGCCGATTTCGACGCCCAGTGCGGCCTGATCTCCAATCTGTCCGACACCGAGATCGATGCCTTCGCCGACGGGGCGGCGGGCAAGGTGATCGAGAGCTACTTCGCCAGCGTCGAGAGCCCGATCACGGCGATGTTTTCCCGAAAGCTTAAGCGCGCCGAGGGCCTGATGCAGAGTTCGCGCGCCGGCATCGACGACATCAAGGCCGGTGCCGACGCAGTGAACAAGGAGTATGCCGCGCTGAACCAGGTCTACGAGGCGGCGCGCGACACCAAGATGGGGCCGATCTACAGCGCCTACCGCGAGGCGATCCTCGGGGCGACCTCGATCCTTGACGAGTTCGACCGCTGGAAAGGCGGGCTGTTCATAACCTCGGAAAACATCAACCTGATGCCGAAGATCACGGAACGTTCGGGTGAGATCACCGGCGAGAAGACCCGCGTCGAAGGCCTCGCCTTCGAAGCCAAGGCGGGCGCGCTGGTCGCAGACATCAAGCGCATCATCAATGCTGACGCCGAGAACCGCGCCACTGTCGCCGCGCTCTGCCGGATCTACTTCTGCGAACTGACCAATCGCCGCGCGATGGCCGACGTCATCCGCACCTGCCGCCGGCCCGCGCTGGCCAACAATCCGCTGTGCGTCGGCCAAAACGGGCAGATCACCAGCGGAAATCTTACGGTCGACTTCCAGGGGCCGCACTCGATCTCGGTCAAGGAGTTGTGCCAGTCGGCTGGCCTCGATCCGTTGATGACCGAGGTCAACATGGATCCAGCCCGCGCAGCAAGCTGCCTGAGCGAATTGCGATGAAACAGGCGGCCGCCTTGCTCGCCCTGTTTCTCGCGGGCGCTTCGGTGGCCAGCGCCGAGCCGCAGCTTGCCGCTTTCGTGACCGACCAGAACAAGGACGTCTATGTCGCGCTTTTCGACGGCAAGGCGGTGGAACTCGCCGGCTGCGCCAGCCCAGGCCAG
The DNA here is from genome assembly GCF_040320265.1 of Mesorhizobium sp. M0751. Classification (NCBI taxonomy): domain Bacteria; kingdom Pseudomonadati; phylum Pseudomonadota; class Alphaproteobacteria; order Hyphomicrobiales; family Phyllobacteriaceae; genus Mesorhizobium; species Mesorhizobium sp. M0751. The sequence continues at coordinate 63,000 of NZ_JAMYPH010000024.1, read as the reverse complement.
GCGAAGCGGCTGCTGCACCTGCCCGACACCGCCACCGTGTCGCAGACGACGCTCGCCAAGCTTCAAGCCGAAAGCGGCTTCGGGGCGCAGCCACGGCTGCCATGCCTTGGCACCGCATTCGATATTGACTGGCCGGCGACAACCGCGATCTGGGCCGATGTCGCGGCATCGGGCAATTATTATCTCCCCTCCCCCTCGGGCAGCGGCTATTTCGCCGTGCCTACCGCCTGCGCGGAGATCAAGGCGGCGCTCGCCATCCGCGAGCGACTGCAACTGCCGGGGGTGCTCCAGGGCTTCGTCGCGCCGCCAAGCGTGGGGACACCGTTCGTACTCGATTGCGGGCGCGGCGATCTCGGCGGCCCGTTGGACCTGGCACTGCCGAGCGCGGCCCGCTGGAGCCTGCACCGGTTTGAAACCTTCCTCAGCGCCGACAGCATCGGCGACACGGTCTATGTCGTGCGCTACACGCCGCCCGGCGAAGGGGTGCAGCCGTCCTATCTGCCCATTGTGCGCCTCGACGGCAGGGCGACGCGCGACATCATCGTCGATGCGGCTGCGGCGGAAGCGGTAGAGAAGAAATTACGGGCATTCTTCGGAATCGCCGAGGCCGAGGCCGTAACTCTACTCGGTGCCGACGCGGTCGCCGCGCTTCGTTCGGCACCCTTCGTCGACCTGTGTCTGTCGAATTGCGAGGGCTATCAGCGCGAGCACGCGGCCTTCGCGCAACCGGGCATCGACCTCGGCCTGTCGCCGCTGCCAGCCGGCCCGTCCATCAGCTCGCTTGACTCCCTCGGCAATGCGCGGCTGGACTGGACCTTCGCGGACGGGCGAAGCCTGTCCTTCACGGGCTGCCCGCTTCTCACCTCGGCGCTCGGCCTGTCTGCCCCCGGCATTGGCGATTGGATGGGCGAGACCGATCGAGCGCTGACATCCGCTCCGGCGCCGGCTACCGGCTTCGACTGTCGCGGCTCGGCCAGCGATACGTGCATTCGCCGCATTAATGATGGTGGCACGCTGACGCTGACGCAATTCTCCGCCGAGGGCGATTGCGCCGGGCGGATCAATCTCAGGCTCGAACTGCCCGCAGCGGTCCAGGTGCCGCAGAGTCTGATCCTGAAAGGACTGCCGTTCAAGACGGTGCACATGGCGCCGGCCCCCGGCGTCACCCGCACGCGGGTCGTCGGTACCGCCAACCGCGTGCCGGGCGGAACCTCGTCATGCATCCTGTCCGCGACGGACGTCATCATCGTCGCGGATGGATTGCCGCGGCTCGAGCTCGAGCGGATCGATCTGGCACGGGCAGCCGATCAAACGACCGACGAGGTCGTCGCCGTGATCGCCCAGAACGGCACTGTCGCGCTCGACAATGTGACCATCGGTACCGTGGCGGATGGGTTGTCGCCGGTGGCGCGTGGCGTGTCTCTGTGCCTGGCCGATCTTTATGCGCGCGGCCTCAGGGTGGAAGCAGACATGCTGGCGATCCAAGGCGTAAGGGCACGGCTGCTGATCTCGGCCCAGACGCCCGCCCGCTCCAGCATTGTCCGCGCGCGCTTCGGCGCGGTGCTTACCTCCGACAGCCTGATGCGGGTGGAGTCTACCGACGTCTCCGCGGCCAATCCGCTGGTTCTGCGCGGGGCGATCGTGGCGGGCCGCTCGGTTGGCTTCGCACCCGCGGCCACTGGCCTTGCGGTCGGCTCTGCGATCCAGCTCGAGCGTGGTTCGTCGGCGAATTTCACCACCTCGACGGTATCCGGCTTCCGCTGTGCGGTCAGTTTCGCAGACAGCGGCTCAAGCGCCAGCTTCCTGCTGCCGGGCAACGACATCGCACGCGACAATACGAGCCGGGCTTGCGGGCCAGGCCGCTTCACCCTGGTCGAATAGAGCGGAAAGGAGAAACCAGATGAACCGCATCGCTGGCTCGCTGCTACTCCTGCTGACGCTGCTCCTGGCGATCGATGCCGGTCCGGCCCGCGCCGAGGAGCCGAAGGTCGTCCTGTTTGAGGACCCGACGCTGAACGCCAGCCGCTTGCACTATCCCCTGCTCATCACCGAGGGACGCGGCTACCGCATCCGCTGCAACGACCAGGCTGACGAAGAGGCGGTGATCCGTGGACTGGGCTTCGCCACCGTTCCGTCGCAAGTGCTGACGGCCGTCGACAATGCGGTCATCGCGGCCGACCCCGCCGCCAATCCGCTGTTGTGCCCGTCCGACGAGAACTACCCGATCAAGGTCTTTGCGCACGACGGCGGCAGTGGGCTCGTCTACTACCTTCAGTTCCCGACCGATTTCGGGTCAACATCCTTTTCCGATCAACTCTACATTCCCGGCTGCGCGGCCCTTGTCGCGGAACTCAGACTCAACCTCAGTCAGGCGATAAACGCCGATCCCACCCCATTCTTCGCCGGAAAGGTTCATACCATCGCATGCGTCGCCGGCGCGCCGCTTGTCGGCAGGCCGACGACCTTTGCCAGCTGGTGTATCAAGGATGACCTCGATCCGGCTCAGCAGACGACAGTCGAGGAATTGCTTGCCCTGACACCCGGCGGTGCCTCCGCGCTGGGCAATCCGGCGGCGTGCGCAAGCGCGCAGGATTTTCTCGCGTCTAGCACGACGCTCGACCTTGCCGGGCGACGGCTGACCAACCTTGAGCCGCTGGCGACACTCACCCATCTGACGAGCCTGACCTTGTCCGGCAATGAAATTGCCGACACGCGCGATCTCGAAAAGCTGACCGAGCTCACCTTCCTCGATCTGTCGCGAAACAGGATCGGCAACATCAACGTAGCGGCAGCAATGAAGAAGCTGACCGACGCCGACCTCAGTTCCAACCAGATCGCCGATCTGCGACCGCTCGCCTCGGCGCGGGCTTTGACGCGGCTGGTTCTGGCCAACAACAAGGTGACGGACGTGTCACCGCTGCGGTTTCTCCAAGAACTCACGGCGCTCGACCTGTCTAAGAACCGGATCGCAGATGCGCGCGCCTTGATGGGCCTGACGAAGCTTACCGCCCTTAACCTGCGAGCGAACCGCCTGGCCACTGTGCAGTCTGTCAGCGCTATCCTGCCATTCAATCCTTCGCTGGACGGCAATGCGGTCTGCATCAGTCGGCCCGAGCACCCAACCGCGGCCTCGGGCAAGATTTTCGAAGCCTGCATTACGGCAATCAAGGAGGCTGACGTGGTGCTGGCAAACATGCAGACCGGCAAATGCCTGGCTGTTGCCGAGGGGCGCCTCGACAACAACGCGCCGGCAGTACAGTTCGACTGCGACAGCGACCGGTGGCGCCGCTGGAAGCTGGTCGAGACGGACGACGGTTTTCAGTTGCAGAACGTGCGGACTGGAAAATGCCTGACGATTGCCGGCGGGGTCAGCACCGAAAACAATGTTCCGGCCCTCCAATTCAACTGCGACCGGGACGCTTCGAGACGCTGGAAGCTGACCGCGACCGGCGACGGCTTTCAGGCCGAAAACGTGCTGACGAAAAAATGCCTGACGATCGCCGGCGGGGTGAGCACCGACGACGACATCCCCGCCCTTCAGTTCAACTGCGACCGCGATCCGGCACGGTTCTGGAGCATACGGGCGGCCGACCCCGAGGTCGTACTGGTGAACAGGCAGACCGAAAAGTGCCTGTCGGTCGCGGAAGGAAGAACCGACAATAACGCGCCGACGGTGCAATTCGACTGCGACGGCAGTCAATGGCAGCGCTGGAGGCTGGTTGAAGCAGGGGACGGTTTCCGGGTGGCGAACGTGGAGACCGGCAAGTGCCTCACGATTGCCGGCGGGGTCAGCACCGACAACAACATTCCCGCCCTGCAGTTCAACTGTGACGACGATCCTTCCCGCCGCTGGAATCTGATCGAGACGCGGGACGGAGTTCAGGCAGAGAACGTCCAGACGGGCAAGTGCCTCACGATTGCCGGCGGGGTTAGCAACTTGAACAACATCCCGGCCCTCCAGTTCACCTGCGACCGCGATCCGTCTCGCTATTGGACCATCAAGCCGGCGGACGCGAGATAGCGTCGCTGGCGGCTCGCTTGATCCGCATCTGAGCCTCGAAAGGAGAAACCAGATGAACCGCATCGCCCGATCGCTGCTCCTTCTCCTCCCGGTCCTGCTCGTGACCGCCGCCGCCGGCCCGGCCCGCGCGGACGAACCGAAGGTTGTGTTGTTCGAGGATCCGGCCCTGGAGGCAAACCGGTTGCACTATCCGCTGCTTATCTCGGACGGGCGCGGCTACCGTATCCGCTGCAAGGACCAAGCGGACGAAGAAGCAGTGATCCGTGGACTTGGCTTCGCGACGGTTCCCTCGGAGGTGCTAACTGCCGTCGACAGCGCGATCGTCGCGGCAGATCCCGCCGCCAACCCGCTGCTGTGCCCATCGGGTGAGACATATCCGATCAAGGTGTTCGCGCACGATAATGGCAGCGGCCTCGTCTATTACCTGCAATTCCCCTCCGACTTCGGCGCGACGACGTTTTCTGACCGGCTCTACATTCCTGGCTGCTCGCTGCTGGTCACCGACTTGAAGCTCAACCTCGACCAGGCTCTGAACGCTGACCCGACGCCGTTCTTCGCCGGCAAGATCCACACCATCGCATGCCTCTCCGGCGCGCCGCCGGTCAACAAGCCAACGACCTTCGCCAACTGGTGCGTCAAGGGCGACCGCACGCCGGCAGAAACGGCGACCGTAATGGCGGTGCTCGATTCAACGCCCGGTGGGGTATCGGCGCTTGGCAATCCCGCCGCCTGCGACGCTGCACAGACCTTCCTGGAATCAATCACGACGCTAAATCTGAACGGCAAGGGCGTGCAGTCGCTCGATCCGATTGCGGTACTGACGAACCTCGCCAGCCTGTCGATTGCCGAGAACTCGATCGCCGACCTCGGGCCGCTAACCAAGCTCAAGGCGCTGACCTTCCTCGACATTTCCGGCAATCACATCAGCAACATCAACGCGCTGACGCCACTGACCGCGCTGACGCGAGCCGACCTCTCCGACAACGACATCACCGACATCCGCGCACTGTCAGCGCTGGCGTTACTCACGAACCTTACACTCGACAACAACAAGATCGGCAACCTTGAGCCGCTGCAATTCCTGCAGGCGCTCTCGACACTGTCCATCGGCAACAATGGCCTTGCAGGCGACATGCTCGAACCGCTCAGCGCGCTCGGCGGCCTGACCAGCCTCAACCTTGCCAACAACAAGATCGAGACCTTCGCCAATCTCGGAAGCTTTCCCTCGACGCTAGCCATCAATCTCAGCGGCAATCCAATCGTAGCGGACGGCGGGCAGAGCTTCGTTGATCTATGCGTGCTGCACCGCGACGCCGCGACCCCGCTTGGGCAGACCATTCGCGCCATGGTCGAATTGGAGGGCGGCGGAACATGTTCGGCGGTCGGCAACAAGCTGCTGGCGACCACGGCGCTCGACCTGTCGTCCAAGATCGTCAGCGACCTGCGTCCGCTCGCCACATTGCCGCAACTCACCTCGCTCAACCTCTCGAGCAATAACATCACCGACGTCGCGCCGCTCGCCGGCTTGACCAATCTCGGCATACTCAACCTGTCGAAGAATTCGATCGCCAATGTCCGACCGCTGGCGGCGCTGTCGGGCTTGATCAATCTCGATCTTTCCGACAATCCTGTACAGGCGACCGATTTCCTGTCGGCATGCCTGATGCGCAACCAGACCGACTTTCTGACGCCCGCGCAAGCCGCCGAAGTAAACGCGCTGCTGTCCATCTCAGGCAAGACTGTCTGCGGCAAAGCCTATGACGATCTCAGCTCACGCCAGTTCGCCGACGCGAAGAACCGTGGGTTGACCAGCGTCTCGCTGTTCCCGGTGATGGGCAATCTGACCTCCATCGACCTGTCCGACAACCAGCTGTCCGATGTCTCGCTGCTGTCGGCGATACCGGGACTGACAAAGCTTTGGATTCGCAACAACCAGATCACCTCCATCCAGGGAATATTGCAACTGCGCCGCCTCGAACAACTGAACGTCGACGGCAATCCAGTGTCGAACCTGATCGGCATCGGGGTACTCAACAAGCTGACCAAGCTCTATTTCTCGAACACGCACGTGCAATCAGTAACGCCGTTGGCGGACCTGCCGTTGCTCGACGATGCCGGCATGCGCAACCTGCCGCTACAGTACGCCAGTTTCGCTGAATACTGCACCGTCTACCGCTTCGATTCGATCGCGCTCGGCGACGCGCGCGGTTTCATGGCGGCACTCGACAGCCGCATGCAGGCCGAGCATGTCGACAGCACCGATTGCAACGCAGCGCAGAACTGGGCGCAGTCACTGACCAGCCTGTCGCTGAACAAGAAGTCGATTATCGCCGTCAATCCTGTGGTCTATTTCCGGGCGCTGGGCGAACTCAACCTGTTCGACAACCTGATCACCGACGCCTCGCCGATCGCATCGCTTACGGAGCTTCAGAAACTGAACCTCGCCACCAATCGGCTGTCGGCGATTCCGCGCTTCGGCTCGAGCGGCCTCAAATACATCTACCTGAATGACAACCAGATCAGCAATGTCGGCAATCTATCGAACATGCAGGCGTTGACGGATGTCGATCTGCGCAACAATCGGGTCTTCGATGCGCTGCCGCTCGGCTCGCTTCCGGCGCTGTCGGTCGTCGATCTGAGGGGCAACCGGATTGAAAACTTCTCTCACGTCCATCCGGTGATCGGAAAATCCTATCTCGGTAACAATCCGATCTGCTCGTTCCCGCAGCCGCTCCTCCAGCAAGTCAACGAAGCCTGCAAGCGCGAGCCGTTGCGCATCTTCGATGGAAACATTCACCTGCAAGACGCGATTGCCGTCCAGCCCTCGGTCATCTGTCCACGGCCGAACTGCTTACAACTCATCATCGTGAGCCCGCACATTCATCAGTAATGCCTGCATCCGAAGAGGTAGCCCCATGTTCGCAAAGACCTTTGCCATCCTCGCAGCCCTGACCGCCAGCGCCGCAGTGCTCGGTTCCCCGGCACACGCCGAAGACAAATCGGCGACGTCGATCGTCCAGTTACCTGCGGCCGGCGGCACCGTCACGCAGGAGGAAGGCAGCTTCACGCTGAACAACAACACCGGATCGGCGAACTTCACTTTGCCGCTACCCAACCTGCCGACGCGCGGCCAGTTCGGGCCGCAAATGAGTCTCACCTACAGCCAGTTCGCGGGTGACAGCGGCAACGGCCTCGGCATCGGCTGGCAGTTCAACACCCAGGCGATCGCCGTCAATGACGATCTCGGCACGGCCTTGCCCGGCACCAAACCCGGCGGCGACTTCTTCTCCCGCCTATCGTACATGGGCGCGCGGCTCGTCTTCGTCGGAAACCAGAACGGCGTCTGGGAGTACAAGCCGGAATACGCCGAGGATTTCGTCAAGATCCTCTACCACACTGGCACGTTCGACGTCGTTTCGCTCGACCTGACGGGTGGGCTGCACACCGATACCATCTCCTCAGGCTTCGAGGTGACAAACGCCGACGGAACGCGGCTGATCTTCAGCGGCGATCGCTCCGTGGCGGAGGGCAATTTCGACGTAGCCGCGCCCTACGTCACGAAATGGCCGCTGGTTCTGCAGCTCAACGCCAACCGCGAAGCCGTCCGCTATGAATACCAGCGTTTCGGTGGACGCAGCTATCTCACAAAGGCCAGCTTCGCCGGCGGCCAGAGCAGCTATCAGTTCGACCTGATCGAAACGCAATCCACGCTCGTCAGCCACACCAATGGCAGCAAACAGGAGAACGCCCGGCTCTACGGCAAGATGACGGCCAAGTTCAAGGACACCGTCTACGCCCAATGGTGCATGGGATATGTCGGCCGTGACACGAATGACACCTCCAAATTCGTCGTCCGGGCGCATCCGGACTGCCTCGCGAAGGCCCAGGCCGACCTGACACCGCTCATCGACACGCAGTCGGTCAACGTGCTCGACCAGCTGCGCGTGCTCTACCGATATGGCGATACCGGCGGCGAGGCGCTGGCGCAATCGACGCTGAAGTTCCCGGATATCCACTTCGGCTATTCGTCGTGGACGAGCGCCGAGCTGGCGTCGCGCTCCGTCGTATTCGAAGCCCCGAAGATGGCGTTCGCTGGCGACATCCCTCCGCAGAATTTCGAGTTGGCCGACCTCAATATGGATGCGCTGGTCGACATCGTGCAAAGCAAGGATGATGGCGCGACCGTGCATCTTGGCAGCGGCGACCTGAACAGCGCCTTCGGCGACACGACCCAGCTCGTCCTGTCGCGTCCGACCGAGGCTGGACTGATGCGCCAGATCGCGCCCCGGCTCACTGACAACCGCTTCGCTTTTGCCGACATCCTTGGTGACAGCTTCGTCGATATCGTCGAAATCGAAGATGGGTTGATGCACGTCTATGACGGCAGGGCCGACGGGACCTTCCCCTATCTCGGCCGGTCGATCCCGCTGCCCGGCGTCTCGCCGACGACATTCGCGGGCGGCAACGGCCGCTTCGCCGACGTCAATATGGACAGCCAGTCCGATATCGTCACGACGCGCCTCAACGCTGATGGGCGCACCGAATGGCGGATATTCCTCAATCTCACACGGCGCCAGGCCGATGGCGGTTACAGCGTCAATTTCGGCGCGCTGACCAAGGCGTTCCCATTCAACAGTCAGGACGGCCAGATACTCGGCCGCAACAATGTGCGGATGGTCGACATCAACGGCGACCGGCTGCCCGATCTCGTCGTCATCCGTCCAGCCGACCAGGGCTTCTGCCTCTACGAGAACGAGGGCAACATCTTCTCGACTGACCCGAATGCGCTGCTGTTCGGCGATGCCGCGATCAACGATCCGCTCTGCGGTCACGGCACCTTCTCAAAGATCGGGGGCATGCAGTCCGGCGATAGCCTCGCCACGATGTGGTACATCGACGCCAATGGCGACGGCATCATCGATTTCGCGTCGATGGGGGAGCGCACCGACCAGATGCGCATCTGGCTCGGCTTCGGCGATGGGACCTATCTGAAGGATCCGCTCAGCATCGCGCTCAATCTGCGCGTTCAACTCGGGACGTCGACGCAAACCTTCGCCTCGCGCGTCGCCGACATCGACGGCGACGGCCAGACCGAGATCATCGTATTCCAGAAGCCGTCCGGCGACGAGGTAAAGCCCGTCGTCGTCATCGACTTCAACCGCACCGCGACTATGCAACTCGTCAAGGCGAACCTGCTGACGGTCGTCGACTTCGATTCCGGCCGCCGGCACGACATTCGCTACGCGACCTCGATCGACGAGATGCTGCGCGACCGCGCCAACGGCCAGCCGACGCGCAACCTGCATTTCCCCGTTGTCGTCGCCAAGCAGCTCGTCACGTCGCAGGGCATACCAGGCCAGGTTCGCGCCCAGGTGCAGACGGACGAATATTTCTACCACAATCCCTTTTATGACGTGATCAATCGCCGCTTCATCGGCTTCTCGGAGGTCGAGAAGGTCGCTTACGGCGACGAGAACGCGGCCGGCCAGCGCGTCACGCAGCGTTCCAGCCTCGATCGCGAACAGTATTACACCTTCGCAGAAAGGGCGGCCGACCTGAACCTCGCCGGCAAACTGAAGATCCGCAAGACATACGAAGTAAAGCCGGAGGCGACGCTCGTCGCGAGCGCTGAGACAACCGAGACGCTCGATCCGTCAGCGGCAGCGCTGCACTCGCTGTCGACCGCTACACGCAGCCAGAAGCTGCCGACGACCGGCATGATGCTGAAATGCGAATCGTCGGTGTGGGAGGCATTTCCGCGTGGCGACGGTTCGTCCTATCTCAGGAAGGTCAAGGAGACGCTGACCGACTCCGCCGGCGAGGCCGAACAGCAGGATGCGGCCGATCCCGAATGCAAGGATCCGGTCAAGACCCAGACCTATGCCGGTTTTGACGAATTCAACATGCCTACGTCGGAGACGGTCGGGGTGCGCGACATTCCGGGACCGGAGCGCCTGACGGTTCCTGGCTTCAATCGTACAACCCAGACCGACTACACACAGTCGCGCGCCGATCTGGCGGCGCTCGGCATCGTCAACGCGGCGTCCGAGCAGCGTATTCTGGCCGGAACCCGGCTGCTCAGCCGCGAGAGTTTCACCTATCTGCCAAATTCCGGCGGTCGGATGGGGTCGCGAACGCTGGAAGTACTGTCGGGACTTGGCGCCCTGCCGCCCGCGCTCGAACAGTTCCGCAACGCCAGCCGAAAGCTGGTGAAGACTATGGGTTACGATGTCTTCGGTAACAGTATTTCGATCGCCGACGAACTCGGCATCACCGAGTCGGCGATCTACGACCCAACCGGTACCTTGACGCTCAGCTACACCAAGGCGTCGGGCGGTGCGGCCGAGCTCGATCAGATGACGAAAATGACCTATGACGGGCCGCGCCAGGGCACCATAGCGACGACGACAACGCCCTTGGGCATGGTCGTGACGAACAGCTACGACGCCCTCGGCCGCAAAACCCGGGAAACCGCCACGGACGGCGCCGAACGCTTCTACACTTACAAGATCGGCGAGCATGGGCTGCCGTCGCTAATCCTTACGGCGCGCCGCCGCTATGCGAGCGCTGCCGAGACACCGGAAGGCGAGAGCGAGTTCATCGCGGACCTCGCCGCCTATGACGCGCGCAGCGAAAAGGTCGCCGATCTGGAGAACGTCGCTGAGGGTGGAGTGCGGGTCAATAACTTCTCACTCTACAACCGCAATGCAAAGCAGATCTTCCGCTGGACGCCTTTTGTGGTGAAAAGCTTCGGCGGCGTTGACAATCTCAACCTGCAGAAGGTGTTCGATCTTGGCGATGTTCCGCGCCCCGATCACGAAATCGGCAATGCCTACACCTATGACCCAGCCGGCCGGATGGTCCGCGAAACCCATCCGTCGGGCAAGGTGTCCGCCATGACCTTCCAACCGTGGGGCACGCTGACGATCACGACCTACAACGACCAGTTCGACGGCACCGTTCAAAGCAGTGAATATTCGCTGAAGAACGAGAACGGCGTGACAGCATCCATCGCCAGCAATGGCGGCGGCACGATGCATATCTCCCGCTTCGTGCGCGATTCCTTCGGCTACCTGAGCGAAATCTGGCTGCCGGGCGAGACGACGCCGCGGCGGCTGATCTACAACTCCGTCGGCGACATCGAATTCCAGTCGATCCCGGGAATGGGCGACCGCTACGCCTTCTACGACGCGCGCGGTCGCCAATCGGTGATCGCGCGGGTCGGCAGCAATGGCGAAACGTCGGTCCAGACCTTCACCTACGACTTCCTCAACCGCAAGCTAACCGAGGTGAACGATGGCGTGGTTCACCTCGAATACCGCTATGACCGCGCCGTTCAAGTCGCCTCCGCGGCCGGGTTCGAAACGCCGATAGCGCTGCCCCTCGACAAGACGACCGAGGTGATCATTCACGATCCCAACGGGGCATTCGACGCCGTCCAGCGCTACGCCTACAATGCGAACGGCCGGATGGTTACCCATGAGGTGGAGATCGATGGCGCGAAATACGCCGATCATTTCCACCACACGCTGGATGGCCGCATAGATTCGTCCGAAGGTCCGCGCGGCTTGGCGTCGAAATTCGCGCTGGGGCCCGACAAGAACCTGCGGTCGGTGACAGTCACGCATCCCGATTTTTCAGGACCGGAGAAGATCATCGAGAATATCACCTACAATCCCGAATCACAGATCGAGCGGGTCGATTATCGTCTGGGCGCATTCACCCGGATGACCTACGATCCAGCCACCCTGTTCCTCACCCACATCGTTACGCAAGCCGGCGGCAAACCGCTGCAGGATTTGAGCATGACCTTCAACGCCAACGGCTCGATCACCCAGATCGTCGACGCGTTGGCGCAAGGCGCGGGCAGCGACGGACATGTCGACCGGTCGGGAACGTTCCACTACAATTTCAAGAACGAACTCGTGCGGATCGCTCGTTACGGCCAGCAGGCCGAATTCGGCTATTCGGCGGCGGGAACGTTTGCCCGCAACGACGAGCTCGAGCCCGGCGCGCGGATAGCGCCGTCCGCCGGCGCCGTGACCGGCCTCATCCCGGCCGGCAGCGCATCGAAGCCCTACTCCTTCGACGGATTCGCCCAACTTGCGAAATCGCCGACCTTGACCGGAACGGTGTTCGACATCAACGGACGCTTGATCCGCGCTCAGACTGCGACCAATGAAGTGCTCTACGGCTACGATCAGACGGGGCGTCGCCTCTACAAGAAGGTCATCCCGACCGACGGATCGGGTCCGGAGCAGCTTTACCTCTACCCGGTCGACACGTTCGAGATCGGTCCGAAAGGCGAGGAGAGCTATGTCAACATCGCCTCCAGCAAGCTCGTTCGTCTGGAACACGGCACCGGCAAATGGTTCTACTATCTAAAGGATCATCTCGAGAGCAGCGACTATGTCATCTCCTCCGACGGCGTTCCCGTCGAGCAGATGCTCTACCGGGCGTACGGCACCGAACATGGGCCGGAGACGCTGGCCCCTGCCTGGGCCCAACACCTGACGGATGTCGCCGCGGAGCTGCCGCGTGAGAAGACCCACCATCGTTTCACCGGCAAATATCTCGATGACGATACCGGGCTCTACTACTATGGCGCCCGCTACTACGATCCGGCATTGGGGCGGTTCATTTCGCCCGATCCGCTTTACGTCGGCGATCCGGAGAAGTGTACCGGCAATTCGACGTCCTGCAATCTCTTCGCCTACGCCAACAACAATCCGATGGCCTTCCTCGACCCGACCGGCCTGAAGGAGATCGTTGCCGGCGACGCGGCCTACCGACGGCAGGTCGAAGAGGACATCCAGCGAATTGATCCGACCGCACGGGTCGACAGTAAGAGTGGCGAGGTATCGCAAAATTGGCTGCATGGCGCCTGGCTGGACGTGAAGAACTTCTTTGTCGGATCCAACTCCTTCGACAGCGGCCGCGAGTTGATGCGCCGGGTCATCGCCGACCCACAAACCACGACGATCCAGAACGAGCCGGGCGTCACCGCGGCCCGCAACAAGGATCCGTTGGTGAACCCGGAATCGACAAAGGGCGACGTGATCATCGGCTATGACCCGGCTGCGTCGCGCACACGCACGTCTGTCGAGTTCGACAAGTCCTCGGGCACGACTGCGTCCAATCCGGCGGATCCTGGCATCGTGCTCGGTCACGAGCAAATCCACGCCACGCACCGCATGGCCGGCCAGCATTCGGGGTTCAAGGATGCGCCCTACGTAGGTCTCGATGGCAAGTCATATGCTTTCCGCAACGAGGAAGCACGTACCATCGGTGTCGGCGGCACACGCCGACCCGACGACATAACGGAGAACCAGTTGCGCGATATGCTCGGCATCAAGCCGCGCGTCCATTGGTGACCGAGACAGCGACCAAGGAGGAGACTTTGACATGCGACTCCCGAAGCTTACGTCGATCCTCGCCGGTTCCGTGCTCATGTTTGCGGCAACGGCAGCGGCGCAATCCATGAGCAAGCAACTCAAGGAACCGCAGGCCGTGCCGCTCGATTTCCTGACATGGATCCAGCGCGATCCGGCTTGGCTGCAGCAACAGATGGCTACGCTCGGCGCCGCCGGCGGGGTGAAAATCGGCAATGACATGCTCGAAACAACAGACGTGGAGGCGTTGAAGGCGGTTAACCGCATCCGCAGCTTCGCCTACCTCGCGGCGAAGGGATTGAATCCGCCCTATTTCGACCTGTCTGTCGCCGGCGCGGATAAGACCGTCCGATGCATCACCTCAAATCCCAGGAGCATCGCGCCCGACATCGGGCCGATGGACTTTGCGAGGACGTCATTTCCGGCGGAGGCCGCCGACCAAACCGAACTGAAATCCTGCACGGTCACAGGCAAGGGTGTAGACTATGCCGGCCTTGAACGGGCCGCCTTTCGAGACCGCTACTTCAACGCGTCAGGTACATTGAAGCCGGAATTCCGCGACCTCGGCGACGATCCAGCTTTCAAAGCCAAGGCGATTGACGAGGGCTTCTTCCTGACGACAGAGGACTATAGCGGCCTGTTGCAGCTGGACTTGCGGTAAGCAGCTACGAGTAGCAGCAACAGCCGCGAGCGTCTGGGCTGGCCCAGACGCTCGCGTCCTGCTGCCTTGAGTCAGGCTTCGCTGGCTCGGCAACCTGCGCACTCTACCGTCTAACAGATCACCAATATGGCGAGCTGGAGGTGCCGCCGGGGCATCGCGACTTAACGCGAATGATCGCAAGATAGCGCTTAAGACCAGCCACACTCGACGATGAGCAGCATGTTGGCTTGGCGCGCCCCAAGCTGTCCATCGGCCCGCTGTGGTCACTTCCGCGTGGAATATTCCTCCGGGAGTGGTAGAAGACCAAGGTTCGGCATGCGGTAGTCAGGCTCCTTCTCCGCGACAATGGCCAGCACCTCGTGCAATTTGTCGACCAGCCCACAAAGTTGCCAAAACAAGGGGCCGCTTGCTTTCAGGTTGCGTTGCGCAGAAAGCACCGCGTCGCGGAGGCCTAGTGCCTCCCTTATGATCTCCTCAGCGTCCCGAGCAAACAGTCTGTCATACCGGCCTTTTCGTCTGCCCATGCGTATCTCCTTGGCTATAAGCACCCGCCCAACACGCCGTCAAAATAGGAACATATTCCTCGTCGAGTCAATTCGCTCTTGACATTTTTGTTCCCGTTTTGTTCAATTGAACAGAAACGATTGGAGGCATCGCCATGGACCACATCGTGACGCTGGACAGCCGCCAGGAGGCGGCCCTTCAGGCCATCGCCGACAAGTTCATTGCATTGCACAAGGGCGATGCGGTGAAGGCATTGAAGGAGATGATCGTGCTGAATGGACACTTGCATGAACGGCTTGATGAACTCTCGGCTCCGCGTCGGGCAAACATTAGGAGGAACGACAATGGGCATTATTCGCCTCGACGCTGAAGCCAAAGCTGAACTCCATTCTGAAGCGGTCAAGCTCATCGCCCGATACGAAAGCCCCCTTGAGACTGTAAAGGCGCTCATGGCGTATAACTGCGAGCTTGAGACTCAAATTCTGGCCCTCGCTCACCGGCACCCAGGATTGGTAGCGCTGGGTTACGACGACACGCCGCCAATCTTGGGATGAGCCATGGATATCGGAACGGCCGCCATGTCGCACGACGGGTATGGTGATGACGGCGAGTGACTCAGGATATTCGAGCCCGGAGGATTCGCGACAAATATGCCAACCCGGGCCAGCCGGTGACGACAGCTCGCTTGTTTGCGGCATGACGGGGTCAAGTTGACCATGCAGGATCTTATCAGCTTTTTGGAAGCCAACTCCGCGCTGATGCTGGCCAACCCGGCCGCCTTTGCCAGTTTTGCGGTTCTTTTAGGAGGAGGCGGATTTGCGGTCGGCCGCTATTTGTTGACCGAGCGTCTCGCCAATCTGGAAAGCCGCATTGCCAAGCGTGACGAGGAAATCGCTGAGTTAAAAACCGGGAAAGTACAAGATGACGAGCCGTCGATGGTGCCCATAGTCGGCACCGCTGCAATAGGCTCACTCAGTCGAAGCGACCCTGTAGCTCTGGCCATCGGACGAGCCCAATGCATCCGGCCCGGCAACAGCAAATGAAGGACGACGTACCGAAGGCCAGTTGTCCTCTGCAAAAAGGACGGAAAATGATTGTTTACTGCCTTCGACCCACGATAACTGCACCCTTGGCCAATCACGGTCCAGTTGGGCAGCAGAGCGAAGGCCGGATGCCATGCACCGGGTGACACCAATGACACGCCAGTCTGTTACTGAAGATCTCGAACACGCAGCTCAGCGCATAGGCGACATCTCCCGCGCGGATTTGCAGATCCTCCTGCGTCGCGCTGCTTTGATGCTTCGAAACGTCGGTGGTGTGCCGCTGGAGCCCGCGACCGCAGATGCACTCGATTCCGTAGCAGCCGAGATGAAAATCGGCAGGCCAGACCTTATTCAGATCATTTTGCGAGAATGGCTGGAAACCAATGCCTATTTGCCGGTTCGGACGATCGATGAGGAAAGCGAGACGGACGGGAGCGCGTAACTACCCTCAGCTAGGCTGCGGAACTCATAAAAGCGAAGCGACGGTCTGATGACCGCCAAGGTCATGCTCGACAAGAATGCGCCACTGGCACTTTCATCGGTATAAACGGGCTTTGGCGCCAACGGCCCGGTGGAGAAACTCTACAAACGGTTCAATATGCCGCAAAGCCGGTACCACATATCGACCGGCAGTCTGTATGCCCATTTCAGGAACACCGGCTCGATGATTCCCAGCACGCTCGAAGCACAACGCGAGCCTGCATCGCAGCACACACCCCCGACGACTTCAGGCCATGGCTGCGGCCCCCGTCGGCTATCTGGTGGACGAAACCCTATGGCATTCTGGTCCGACGGAACGCCATTGGGCGGCCTCAAGCACTGTCGCCCCAGTTCCCCAACAACTAACGGCACCGGCATGGCATTGAAGGAGAAGACGGTTCGGTAGGCGCCGCCTTGTCCGGTCGTTCCGGCTATCAGCCCTGCCTTGGGTGGGGCGAGGCTGGCTTCTCTGCGGCGGCACGCGAAAGCGTCCGGGGAAGGCCTCGGCTCATTTGGTTTTGGTTTCTCCGTTTTTGAGGATTTGAGGAACGGTTCAGCTTGAGGACTGCGGCATGTAACCTGCGGCAATTCTCATGGACATTTGGATCGGCTATGTGTATCTATACACAACATGAAGAGCGCCGATGTCATTCACAGGCTGTTGGCGGATGGCTGGTACGAAGTGGCTCGAAAAGGAAGTCAGGCCCAGTTCAAGCACAATGCCAAGCCGGGCCGAGTAACAGTACCGCACCCCAAGCGCGACATCCCGATCGGCACTCTCAAGAGCATCGAAAAACAATCCGGCGTGAAGCTGAGGTAGAGAAATGCGCAATTACATCGGACTGATCCACAAGGAACCGGACAGCGACTTCGGCGTCTCCTTTCCTGATTTTCCGGGGCTGGTCACAGCCGGCTTCAGCCTGGACGACGCCCGCGCCATGGCCGAGGAAGCACTGGCCTTTCATGTCGAGGGCTTGGTCGAGGACGGCGAGGCCATTCCCGAACCGTCGTCCCTCGAGGACGTGATGTCGGACAAGGACAATCTGAGCGGAGTCGCCATTCTGGTTCCCTTGAAGGCCGAAGCGGCGAAGGTCGTGCGTGTCAATGTCACCATTCCCGAAGATGTCCTCGACCAGATCGACCAATATGCGGTGCGCCACGGCTACAGCCGATCGGGATTTCTGACCGCTGCGGCAAAAAAGGTGATGCAGATCGAGGCAGCGTAACGCTTCGAAAGTCGACTTGGGATGAGGCTCTGTGGTCTTGTTCGGTTACGTTTCTTTCCAAACCGGAGTTGTCAGACAAAAACAACCATGTCTCATTTCGTGAGGCACGGTGCCTATGTTCCGCCGCAAATGCCACCGTACTTGGCAAAATCGGCCTGCGTATTAGTTCATAGGCTTCAAGGGAGTTCCAGACGATGACCATGTCCAAAGCGATTGCCGCCATGCTCGTAACCGCCGCGCTGGCGGGCTGCGCGCAGACCGAAGCACAGCAGAGAACCAGCACCGGTGCGCTGCTCGGCGCCGGCGCCGGCGCGCTTGCCGGCCAGGCGATCGGCGGCAACACCAAGAGCACGGTCATCGGTGCCGGAGCCGGCGCCTTGCTGGGCGCCGTCGTCGGCAACGCCACCACCCCGCAACCCCGCAGCGAACAGCTTTGCCGCTATCAGGACCGCACGAGCGGCCGCATCTACACCGCCCCCTGCGACGACCGGTACTACAACGGCGATTATTGACCGTTAACGCTTCTCCACGTCACTATTACGGGACAACGCCCCAACATGGGGGTGAGGGCAGTGCAGTTCTGAAATGCTCGCACCGCCCTCACCTGCCTGTCGGCAAATCTCTCTCTGGTCGAGGCTGTCGATCGGCGCCTCGTCGAGCACGGCGAGCGCCATGTTGGCGATGTCGAGCGGGGTGATGGCCATGGCTCAGGCCTCCGGCTGTGTGGTTGGTCGGGGAAAACGGGGCATGGTGCCTCCACGGCAAAAAGCCGCTTCAAGGCGGCTGCGGATTTCTTGTGATTTTTGGCCTGGGCGGAACGTTGCACGTCTCGTGCATGCGCCGTCACGACGCCAACCGCCCGTCAGGAAATGGCGCGGCAGACGCTTCGTAAGCCGTCTTTTTCCCATTCGAGCAAGGAAGACGGCAATGTTTGGGCTATTGCAGTTTCACAACACCGCCGCGCAACGCGGCGATGTCTTGCCTGGATAGGGTCAGCCGATGCGTGCGCTGGTCGAGATCCCTGTTTGGGCTGACTTGGCAAAGGCGGTTGGTTTCATCTTTCCGGCACCTCCCGCCATAGCCAAGCCCTTGTCCAGGGCATCCCGAAGGCTTGGCGTGTAGTAGGCGGTGTCTTCCAGACCGCTGAAGAAGTTTACGCGATGAACCTCCCCTTTCTTGCTCATGACGATGCCCGCTTTTCGGAGCACCTCCTGAACTGTTTTGTACTTCATATTCATAGTTACCTCCCTTGCCGAGGCAGGCAGCATCGTCCTTTCCTGTAACTGTTTGGTGCCGTCGATTGGCCAAAGGGCAACATGAATGTCGTAGCGAACGCCAAAATTCACATCACTCCGGCGCAGCGCAGCGGGTGAACTTGGGATTCGCCACAGTAGCCGACCTGGCGTCCCGAAAGGGCGCGGCGTCCGACGATCGCCCCTCGCCCGATCATGCCCGGTGGTCTTCAGCGCGATGAACGCCATGTGCTTGAGGCTCGACACGTGCGGTCTCAGTTTGCCGCCAGTGCCAGTTCGGCATCGGTGGCGAATTCGCCGAGCCCAACGATTGGGACGCGCGGTTCAGCGAAGTGCTGGTGGCGGCGCTCGCCATCAAGATGGCGCATCCCTTGACCCACAAGGCCCGCATGATTGACGTCGCCCGCAGCCCCAATAACAGGGGGCTGGTGCAGCTCGAACCCGTCTGGCGGCTGGTCATGGGCCGGGCTTGACCGCCTCGAGCGCCGGGCTCCGCCCAAAGCGCTGCACGACGAAACGGCCCATCTTCTGGCCGGGCACTTCGATCAGCGTGTAGGTGATCCAGGACAGCAGGCAGACCACCGGCAAGACGACGGCAACAACAATCGCAAAGCGCACTGGCGCCGACAATTCGTTGCCGAACTGGGTGATGACCAGAGCCGCCACCGGCTGGAGAACCAGCAGATGGATCAGATAGATGCTGAAGGAAAGCTCACCCATCAAATGAAAGAACCTGTTGGCGAGCGTCATGGCGATCTTTCTGGCCACGATGCCCATCATTCCCGGCAGCATCCGGTAGAGAACCAGGGCAAAGAAACCCACGACGAGCGCTTCGCGCATCAAAAACTTGCCAAGCCCGTAGCCGCCGCCGAAGGGCAGCGCCGCCAGAGCCATGGCCAATGCCAGATATGCGAAGGGCCGCTTCTGCCTTCGATGAACGACGCCTGCCAGCAGCATCCCGCACAGGAAAATCTGCATCTTCAGCGGCAGGAACGACGGCATCGGAAAATGCACCGATAATTGTCCCATCAAGAACACGATCGCGCTGCCGATCGCGGCGACAAGGATGGCGCTCCATATCCAGTCAAGCCTGCGCACCAGCAGCATGACCGCCGGGAATAGTGCGTAGAACTGCATCTCCAGCCCCAGGCTCCAGTCCGGCAGCGGTGTGCGATAGGCGAAATTCGGCACCAGGCCGAACAGGAACAGCAGATGGGCGCCGATATTCTTCAGGCCGCTGTCGAGATAACGCTCGGGCGCCTGCGGCGACCGCAGCAGGAACTCGTCGATGACCATCCTGGATTGGTAGAGATAAGGGCCAAGCGCCAGGGCAGCGAACAGCATGACGTAGAACAGCGGCGCTATCCTGAAATAGCGGCGGGTCCAGAATTTCAGCCAGGTTTCCGGCCTTTGCCAGGGCTCCTTGTCCTGGCGCAGCTGGTAATGGAACACCATTAGGAAGCCGGACAGCATGATGAACAGATCGACGCCGAGATCCGGTTCGCCGAGGATGGGAATCTGCCAGCCGGTCAACAGCAGGCAGTGCCCGATCAGCACCCAGATCGCGGCGAGCGCCCGAAGCCCGTCAAGGCACTCGATGCGCGATGCTTCCGTCATGCCGAACTTTTCGATGGCCATGTTGCAATGCAGCATGGCGGCTGACGGAGGAATGTCAACCGTGCGGAGGGAACACGATTTGCGCTTGGTTGTTACGGAAAACATGCAAGCCCATGATTTGCGTGTGGGGTTGGCTGCCATCATCTAACATTGGCGATTAGGCTCGGTTACAGAACGAGTTAATCCGAGCTGCTCTTGAACGACGTGCCGCGCCTAAGCATCGATCGGACGTGAGCTGGATGCTGGATGCCAATTGCCCTGCTGGAAGGCAATCGTCCCGGTCAGCATTTGATCCGCATCAATGATCAATTCCCTGTCTGCTTTCAGCGGGTAGCTGGAGCGGCAGGAAAGCAGCAGAACCTTGTCCATGGCGAGGGCCACGGAACAGGCCGCCTCGTACTCGCCATGTGGTTGATCGCCCCTGTGCTTGTGGCCGGTGGCCTTGTCCTCGGCTTTGGCCTTCTGGCAGAAGAAGTTATTGAGGTAGACACGAGCGGTTTCGATCGGGCCGTGCTCATGGCGTTTCGCAACGCCGATGATCCAACCAACCCTATTGGTCCGCCTTGGCTGGAGGAAATGGGACGGCGCGACGTTACGTCTCTCGGCAGCTTTGCGTTCCTCGTGTCGGTCACCGCAGTGGGCTATCTAGTGATTACGGGAAAGCGGAGTTACGCCGTGCTGGTCGCGGCCGCCGTGGCTGGCGGAGAGGCCATCAGCACGCTACTGAAGATCGCCTTCGATCGCCCGAGGCCCGATGTCATACACACGACAAGGGTCTTTACAGCGAGCTTTCCGAGCGGGCACGCCATGCTTTCCGCCGTCAGTTTCCTGACCCTTGGAGCGTTGCTGGCCACAAGGCGAACCCCGATCCCCGCGTCAAAGCGTATTTCGTTTCGCTTGCGGTGTTTCTGACGGTTATGGTCGGATTGAGCCGGGTCTATCTCGGCGTCCACTACCCCACCGACGTTCTTGCAGGTTGGTGTGTCGGCTCCGCTTGGGCCATTCTGTGCTGGTCTGCGGTCCGGCGCATTGAACAGGGCCGAGGCTGATAATCCGTCGCTATGCTGGCTTGTGCCGCCGCATTATGCCCCATTCGTGCCAGATCAGCACCATGACGACCGCATCGAAGACGGTCAGTACGAGCAGGCCCGGTGAATGGGTGTAGGAATAGCGGTAGACTTGGTAGACCATGAATGCGCCGAGCGCGACGAGGGAGGCCGGATACGCCCACAGCTTGCCTCGCAAAAGGCCTATAACCAAGAGCAGCTTTATCAGGCCGTGGCTGAGCAGGTAGAAGGCGTAGAACTCCTTGCTGGCGATCGAAAAATGGCTTGCCATCTGCGACAGATAGCCAGCTATGAAATCGTTCGGATCTTCGATCAACTCCTCTTGGGTGAAAGCATTGACCCACGAGGCAATGGTGTCTGTGGTAGCGAGATAAAGCAGGACACCGCCAAGGCATTCGATCAGGGCGTGCGCACCCTTGAGCCAGACGCTGACTTCAAAAATCTGATGAATCCGGCGTTCGTCGACTGCTTTCACAATTCACCTCGCGATCGACAATAACGGAAGCAACAAAGAATGGATGCAAGTCTCACTCACTGGATCAACGCTGCAGCTGGGCTTCACCCGGTTCTGGATAAAGCAATGACTGGCGCCTCACAAATCGGCGTTCCGCTCATGGTGTTGGCTGTGGTTGTGCAATGGTGGGCGAAGGCCGACCGCTACCATGTTCGTCACGCGGCCTTGTCGGCCGGTCTGGCGTTCTTGCTCGGTCTAGCGATCAACCAGTTCATTCTTCTGTTCGTGCACCGGATACGGCCCTACGATGCCGGCGTGACGCATCTGTTAATTGCGCCGAGCACAGATTGGTCATTCCCCTCCGATCACGGGACTGCGAGCGTTGCAATCGTTGCGGCCTTTGCGATGCAAGCTCTGCCTCGGCGGGCGCTGGCATTCATGATCATGGCATTCCTGATTTGCTGGTCGAGAATTTATATCGGCACCCACTATGTCACCGACGTGATCGGGGGCGCCATCACGGGCGTCTTAGGTGCCGTTGTGGTGCGATTGGCTTACCGCGAGAACTCCCGGCTGGACAATCTGGTGACAAGAATTCTCTAGCTCCTTATGTGCCAACAATGGTGAGAATGATGACCGGCGTCGTGGTGCCGCGGCCTCGCAGCCGCCGCAGCACCTCGATGCCGTCGAGATGCGGCAACGCCAGGTCGAGGATCACCAAGGCGTAGTCCTGGCTTGCTAGGGCGGCATCGGCATCATCGCCGCGAAAGACGCAATCGATCACGTAATTGTCGCGCCGCAGCAGGCGCGCCAGCCATGTCGACAATTCGCGATTGTCTTCCGCAAGTAAGATACGCATTTAATCCGTCTCAGCGCACGATAGCCACATCGCGAAAGAGTGCTTACATCATGGTCCGGCAAAAATGCTTTGGCCAATGTTGGGAGATGGGTTTTCCGCGGACCGCCGTCCCGCTTAGTGCCCTTCCCGGTAAATGACCATTCGATGTCGTAAATTCCGCTCTGCATTGCGCGATGTGCCAAAAATTTAGTCGGTGCTCTTATGTCCAGCTGATAGCGGTTAGCGTGGGCGAATGACAGCAGACTTATGCATTGATCAATAGAGCGTGAAAAACGTGAGCAGAAAGCCGCTGGCCCTGAAATACTCGATCGTCTCGATCGCGGGGAAGATGGCGAGGAAATAAAGCCCGTCATAAAATGTCCGCCTCAGCGCACCTGTTGAAAACTGCCGCTCGGGCTGGTCGGCAAACAGCAGCGGGTTCGGCCAGAAGCGCGGCGTCCGCTCTGCATACGCCGTGTAGGCGGGGCCGAACTTTCCGAGCAGGAATTCGGCCTCCTTGCGCGCCGTCACCCGGAAAACGATGAAACTGGCTAGGCCCAATGCCAAGGCTGCAACGATGGATCCATACATCAACCCGATGCCCACCGCGCCGATCGTCGAGAAGAAATACAGCGGGTTCTGCGTCATGGAAAACGGCCCCGCGGAAATCAACTCTTCGTTCTTTTTGCCGCCGACATAGAGAATGCTCCACAGACGGCCACCGACGCAGACGAGGATGAGTACGCAGCCGAGCAGTTCGATGAACTCGTGCTCGCTCGACCCTTCGCGCAGGAACGGCTTGGCAAACAACAGCAGCGCTATGGCCAGGACTGCCACCACCTGGACAACGATCAGACGCTTGTGCTGGTCGAATGCCTTCGGTGACGGCTTGAGAGAGGCGTAGGTCATTGGTTTCCCCCAGCTCTGGCAAGTCTATGGATGGGCCGAAATGTCGTTGCGCGTAACCAACTACCCTTTCCGCCGGCTGATGGCGAGGCAATCAACAGGGTTTCCTCTTATTCTTACAAAATTGTAAGCCACCGGACAGATGCCGGCGAACTCGCCTCCCTATGGTCCCTGCTCCCGGTCGAGTTGCCGGAGCTTGACCGACATTGCCGGAAAGACCGGCGCCACACAGGAAAATGTTATATGAACAAACTGGTTCTCGCCCTCGCGCTCGGTGCAGTTGCCATCGCCAGTCCGATGTCATCAGCCTCCGCAGGACCAGCGCCTTGCGAAGGAACGCTCAAGACCCTGCGCGCCGCAGAGGCTGAAGCGAAACTTGGCGATACGGACAAGACCAAGGTTTCCGAGCTGGAGACCAAGGGCATCGAGCGCTGCAATGCCGACGACGACAAGCGCGCCGACGACTTCTTCGCTCAGGCAATGAAAATCTTGGGCAAGTAGTCCACCCTACGTCTCATCAAACGACAGGATACAGCAATGTTCTCGCCAGCCGCCCAACGTGTCGCGCCTGCTGTTAACCGGGTTCCGGATGTCACTGTCGATTTCTGGCTGATCAAGCTGTTGGCGGTGACCATGGGCGAGACGGCGGCCGACTATCTGGCCGTCAATCTCGGTCTTGGCCTGACCGTCACCTCGCTGATCATGACCGCCATCCTAGTTGTCGCGCTTGTCCTGCAATTCGCGCAGAAACGCTACGTGCCCTGGGCCTACTGGCTGGCGGTAGTGTTGATAAGCGTGGTCGGCACGCTGGTCACCGACAATCTCGTCGACAATTTCGGCGTGCGCCTAGAAACAACCACGATTTGCTTCACCATCGTGCTCGCCGCGACCTTCGCTGTCTGGTTTGCCAGCGAAAGGACACTGTCGATCCATACGATTGTCACGACGAAACGCGAGGTCTTCTATTGGTTGGCGATCCTCTTCACCTTCTCGCTAGGCACTGCGGCGGGCGACCTGGTAGCCGAGAGCTTCGATATGGGCTACCTCACCACGGGCCTGTTGTTTGCCGGCGTCATCGCGCTCATCGCATTTGCCTATTACGTGCTGAAGCTGGGCGGCATCCTCGCCTTCTGGCTCGCGTATATCCTGACGCGACCGCTTGGCGCCTCGTTCGGCGACCTGCTCTCGCAACCCTTCGAATATGGCGGCCTAGGTTTCGGCACCACCTTGACCAGCATGCTCTTCCTTTGCTGCATCGTCACCCTTGTTCTCTATATGAGCCTGAAGAAGCACGCCCACGAGGCTGACAAGATCCTGCTCGAATCCGATTAGGAATCGAGCATCTGCACGCCCGTCGCACGCGGCGAGAACGCGGCAATACGTCAACGGATTCCTGCCTGGGTCGCATCGGCAGCTACAGCGCTCACCTCATGGACAGAAAATGAACTCCAAGAGATCCGGCTACAGCAGCCTTCAGATTAGCCTGCATTGGACGATAGCGGCGCTTGTCCTGTTCCAACTCCTGTTCGGGGAAAGCATGACAACATACGTCGATGCGGCAGCGGACGGACGGCAACTGTCGTCCTACGAGCAGACCATGGGATCCGCCCATTACTGGGTCGGCCTGGCGCTTCTGTTGCTGGTGTTCGTGCGACTGGCCGTGCGCCTCTTCATCGGTGCGCCCAAGCCGCAATCGACAATGCCGAAATGGATCGCTTTCGCCTCACGCGCAACGCATGCGCTGTTCTACGGCCTTCTCGTCGCTGTTCCTGTTTCCGGGCTTCTGGCCTTTCATGTCTGGGGCTGGATAGGCGATATCCATGCCTGGGCAAAGCCGGTGTTCATGGTCCTCATCTGCATTCATGCCGGTGCGGCACTCTTCCATCATTTTATTCTGAAAGACGCCGTGCTGCGCAAGATGCTTGTCCCCGCACGCGATGCGGCCAGATGACCTTCGAACCAAATTCGAAGGCATCAAGCCGTGACGGAAAGGCAGCCAATGACAAGTTCGCAATCAAAGCCTGGGTGACAGCTTCGATTTCCGTGATTGCCTTCCCAGTTGGATTGCGCCCTGGGGGCGTCCCACCTTAATGACAATTTTCACGCAATCGTTGCCGGTGAAGCCATCGATCGGCCCGGCCGTCGGTGGACGAGATGAGGGCCTACCACGACGAGTACCACATCGCCACGATCATCAATCTGCGCGGTAAAGCGCCTGGTCGGTCATGATCTGACGCAGCGGTGCGGGCGGCGAAGGATCTCGGCATCAGGCATATCGAGTCGGCTCGCAGGGACCTGGCGCAGCACCAGTCGCTCGCCTTGATTGCACTGATGAAGTCGGCCCGAAACCTGTCCTCATCCATTGCCAGGCCGGCTCCGATAGCAGGCGGACTGGCGGCGCTCTATTTGGCCGCGATAGCAACGGCCGGCGAGGAAAATCCGCGGCGCGGCTTTCTATCCGGTGCGGCCATATCGCCATTCCGGTTCTGAGGACCTATGAAATGGATCAGACTTTCGAAGCCAGGAACTCGCTGCTGGGGTTTTTCGGCTGATGATCCTATATTCCAGGAATAGGTATTCTAGGAGCGGGCAGCTGCCGGCGCTAGCATGCACCGCGGACAAAGCCTCGGCAACAGACCGGAACAGAGATGCGACTTCTCCTTGTTGAGGATGACCCACGGACTGCCGAATACGTAGTCAAGGGACTGAGCGAAGCCGGGCATGTTTGCGATCTGCTGCCCAATGGCCATGACGCGCTGTTTGCCGCGACACGCGACGCCTATGACGTGATCATCGCGGATCGGATGATCCCCGGTCTGGACGGCCTGTCGATGATCAAGGCGGTGCGTGCCGCCGGGGTTCGAACGCCGGCGATCTTTTTGACCTCGGTCGGTGGCGTCGACGACCGGGTCGAGGGCCTCGAGGCCGGCGGCGACGACTACCTCGTCAAGCCATTCGCCTTTTCCGAGTTGCTCGCCCGCGTCAACGCCCTTGGCCGCCGGCCGGCGGCACACGAACAGAAGACCGCCTTGCGCGTCGCCGATCTTGAAATGGATCTGCTCTTGCACCGGGTCACTAGGCAGGTCAGGCGATCGACCTGCAACCGCGGGAATTCAGGCTGCTCGAAGTGCTGATGCGTGGCGAAGGCCGCGTCATCACCCGGACCATGTTGCTGGAGCGCGTCTGGGATTTCCATTTCGATCCCAAGACCAGCGTCGTCGAGACCCATATCAGCAGGCTGAGAACCAAGATCGACAAGCCGTTCGAAACGCAGCTTATCCATACTGTCCGCAACACCGGCTACAGCCTGCATGCGCCGGTTTAATCTGCTACGCAGTACGCCTTTTCGGCTTGCCCTGACCTTCGCCTTCTTATTCGTGCTTGCCTTTATCCTGTCGGGCGCCATCGTTTATCAGCTGATGAGCGCCGACCTTGCCGAGCGGCTCGATGATTCCATCAAGGAGACCTATTCGGTGGTGGCGGCGACTTATGCCGAAAGCGATCTGGAGGATCTGGTTGCGACGGTCGACAGCCATGCCGCGCTCTCAGCCAAGAAAGAGCAGCTGTTCTCGCTGACCGGTCCGGCCGGCAATCATCTTGCCGGCAACTTTACCGCGGGGGACCTTCCCGACGGCTTCTCGATGTTTGACGCCACTATGCCCGGCGTGCCGGCCGGCACCGTCTACCGGGCCTGGTCCGGTTCGGTTGGCGGAAACAATCTGACGGTCGCCTTCAACCTGTCCGAGACCGATGAGTTGGAAACCATCGTGCTGATGAGCTTTGGCTGGGGAACCCTCATCATCACCGGTCTGGCAGTGGCCGGCGGCGCCTTGCTGGCATCCCGTGTCCAGCGCCGCCTCGACGGTATCGCTGCCACCATGGTCGACGTGTCGCATGGGCGGCTTGACGCCCGCATTCCCCTGGTTGGCAACGGCGACGATATCGACGGGGTTTCCGCCCAGGTCAACGCCGCGCTCGACCGGCTGTCGGCCCTGGTCGAAGGCATGAAGCAGGTCAGCGCCAACATCGCGCATGATTTGAAGACGCCGCTGAACCGCCTGCAGATGATTTTGGAAGCCGCCGCCGACAAGACCGCTCTGGGCGAGGAGGTTTCCGATGATTTGGCGGACGCGCGGGCGGAAGGGCTCCAGATCAATGAGACGTTCGATGCCTTGCTGCGCATCGCCCAGATCGAGGCTGGAGCGCGCAAGGCGCGCTTCATCGATCTGGACGTCAATGGCGTAGTCGAGAGCATTGCCGAAATCTATGCGGACGTTGCTGAGGATGACGGAAAGTCGCTGACGGCAAAAATCCTTCAAGGCACACAATGCCAGATCCACGGCGATCGGGAATTGTTGACGCAGATGTTCGCCAATCTGGTGGAGAACGCCTTGCGGCATTGCCCGGCAGGCACGGCGATCGAATTGTCAGTGATCCCTAGGGATGACCGCATTCTTGTAAAAGTCGGCGATGACGGCCCGGGGATTCCAACCGAGGAGCGCGAAAAAGTGTTCCAACGGCTCTACCGGCTGGACAACAGCCGCACGACGCCCGGCAGCGGCCTTGGGCTTAGCCTGGTGCGCGCCATTGCCGATCTGCACGGCGCATCCATTACCCTCGAAGACCGCCATCCCGGCCTCGCGGTGGTGGTCAGTTTCCCCCGCTGCTAAATCGTCGGCTGGCTAGGCACCGCCCTCCAAGCTTACCAATCCGTATGAACCAGGCGACATGCCTGTAAGCTTGACGCGCGATAGTGAGTGAATTCGCCGTTCAGCTCGAAAGGCCGCTCAAATGATGTCCGCTCATCGAAAAATCAGCCGGATTCTGCCGATCCTTACCGTTGCGGCATGTCTGGGCGCTGCCGGCGCGCTCGTTCCAGATTTCGGAAATCTGCCGGCGTTGGCGGCCGAGAAAGTCGTCCCCGCGGAAAAGAACCCTCCCGGCGATATTCCCGATACGCAAGTCTTCATCGACTATGCCTCACCGCAAGGGTTCACCATGAAGGTGCCGGAGGGGTGGGCGCGCACGGACAATGCCGACGGCGCAAGCTTCGTCGACAAGCTCGACGGCGTCGTTGTTTCCGCGGCAAAGGCGGACGCCGCACCGACCGTCGAAAGCGCCAAGGCGGATTATGTTCCGAAGCTCCAATCCACCGGTCGAGCCGTCCGGGTGACGGCGGTCAAGCAGGTCAAGCTGGCGGCGGGCCCGGCAATCCGCATTGTCTATACGTCCAACTCCGAACCAAATGCGGTGACCAACAAGCAGGTCCGCCTGGAGAACGAGCGGTACCTCTATTTCAAGGACGGCAAGCTGATCACGCTCGAACTCTACGCGCCAAAGGGCGCGGACAATGTCGACCAGTGGCAGTTGATGTCCAACTCGTTCCGGTGGAAATGAAATGCACGCGCTGGACGCGCATGAACTCTATCGGTTCTTCCACATCGGCGACGACGAGACAGCCGCATTGCGTGGCATCAGCATCCATGTGTCGGCTGGCGAGATCGTCGCCCTGACGGGACCGTCCGGCAGCGGCAAATCCACCTTGTTGTTCTGCGTGACCGGGCTGGACGAGCCGGATGGTGGCCATGTCGAGGTGGCCGGCCTGCGCCTGACCCGGCGACCGGAGGCCGAGCGTGCACGCGTTCGCGCCGCCAATTTCGGCATCCTGCTGCAGTCCGGCAACCTGTTTGGCCACCTGAGCGTCGAACAGAACCTGCGTTTGCAGATGCTTCTGGCGGGAAAGCTGGACCAGAAGCGAATTGGCGCCTTGCTGGAAAGCGTCGGCCTCTCGCATCGCGCGCAGGCATTTCCAACCGAGCTCTCGGGCGGCGAGACGGCGCGCGCGGGCCTTGCTGTGGCGCTGGCCGCGGACCCGCCGATCCTGGTTGCCGACGAGCCGACCGCGGAGGTCGACCGTGACACCGAATCCGGGCTGATCGGGCAGTTCGAGGCGAGACGCGAAGCCGGACTGGCGACGCTGCTCGCAACCCACAGCAAGGCGCTGGCGCAAAGAGCCGACCGGATCATCAGGTTGAAAGACGGGAGGATCGACAGTGAGTGAGACGCTCGTTGTCGGCAAAGGCCTTGGCCGGGACTTTCATGATGGAAACGCCGGCCGGATCACGGTGCTGCTCGACGTCGACTGCGAGATCGCGACAGGCGCGCGCATTGCCCTGGTCGGGCCTTCCGGCAGCGGCAAGACAACGCTGCTGCATATTCTTGGCGGGCTGGACAGACCGACGGCCGGCACCATCGAATGGCCGGGGCTTGGTCCGTTCGAGGAACTGCGGCCGCGTCTGATCGGATTTGTGTTCCAGTCGCCCAGCCTGTTCCCAGCGCTCACCGCAGCTCAGAATGTCGCCTTGCCCATGATCCTGGCCGGCAAAGGCGCCGCCGCGGACGAAACCGCGGCAGCACTGCTGGAATCGTTTGGCCTCGGCGAGCTTGGCGACAAACTGCCAGAGGAATTGTCCGGTGGGCAGTCGCAACGAATAGCCATGGCGCGCGCTTTAGCCATAGGGCCAAAACTCGTGCTTGCCGACGAGCCGACCGGGCAGCTCGACAGCATCACGGCGCAGTTCTTCTTCGACGCAGTGCTGGATCGCCTGAACGGGACAGACATAGCCTTGGTTGTGGCAACGCATGACGAAGCCGTGGCCGCCCGGATGGCGACACGGTGGACGATGGACCACGGCCGGCTGATCGCAGGTCGGCCGAGAAACAAGGCGGCATGATGCTCCTCTTGTGGGTTCGCGGCGTTCTCGCCCGCCGTTTCCTGCGCGTCGCCGGTGCCATGGCAGGCGTCGCGCTGACCGTGGCGCTTCTCGCGGCGATGGCGCTTTTTCTCGCCAACGCCAGCACCTCGATGACGGAGCGCGCCATATCGGCCGTGCCGATCGACTGGCAGGTTCAGGTGATTTCCGGTGCCGATCCTGACCTGATCGGCAAGGCGCTGGCCGACGCGCCGGTCAAGGCCGTTCATCAGCTCCGCTATGCGGATGTTGCCGGGTTCGAATCGCAGACCGGCGGCACGACGCAGACCACCGGATCGGGCCAGGTCATTGCTTTCGACAATGGCTATTCGAAAACCTTTCCGGCGGAAGTCCGGCCGCTTTCCGGCGCCATCGACGGCGTGCTCATTGCCCAGCAGGCGGCGGCCAATCTTCATGTCGGGCCGGGCGATACAGTCTCGATCAAGCGGATCGGCCTGCCGCCGGCAGAGGTCAAGGTCGCCGGCGTGATCGATCTTCCCGACGCGGATTCGCTGTTCCAGGCGGTCGGCCTGCCGCCCCAGGCTGCTCCGCAGGCGCCGCCCGACAACGTGCTCGTGCTGCCACAGCAAGATTGGCAGCAACTCTTCGACCCGCAGCAGAAAATGCGGCCCGACACCGCCCGGCTGCAATGGCACGTGCGGCTCGCCCATGAGGCGCTGCCGCCGGACCCGGTCAGCGCCTATACCTTTGTCACCGGCGCGCATAGGAATCTTGAGGAACGGGTCGTCGGTCAGGCTCTGGTCGCCGACAATCTCGGCTCCCGTCTCGGGGCGGTTCGGGAGGATGCGCTTTATGCGTCCGTCCTGTTCCTGTTTCTCGGCCTGCCCGGCATCGCGCTGGCCATTGCCCTCACCTTTGCGGTCACTTCGTCCGGTGCGGTGCGCCGGCGCACGGAGCAGGCGCTGCTTCGCGTCCGCGGCGCGACGACGAGAACAATCCTGTCCCTGTCCGCTGCCGAGGCCGCAATCGCCGCAGTCGGCGGAACCGCGCTCGGCATCGCCGCGGCGTTGCTCTTCGGCCGCATCGCTCCAGGCCTGCACGTGACGGCGAGCATGAGCGGTCCGACATTGCTTCTTGTAGCCTTGTTCGGGTTGCTTGTCGGTTTCATCGCCTTTCTGTTTCCCGCCTGGCGTGACGCGCGCTGGGCGACTGTCAGTGCCGCGCGGCGTACCGTCAGCAGGGCGTGGACGCCGCTTTGGCGGCGCCTGTGGCTCGACATCATTTTGCTCGCGGCCGCAGGGCTTTTCTTGTCGCAGTCGGCGAGCACCGGATACCAGATCGTTCTTGCGCCCGAAGGCGTCGCCGCGATCTCCGTGGACTACAAGGCGTTCATCGCGCCGGCGCTGTTCTGGCTGGGCATGGCGCTGCTGACCGTGCGGCTGTCGGGCGCCATTATCGCGCGCAACGGCAGGGGTCTTCGAGCGATCATTGCGCCGGTCGCCGGGCCTCTTGCGGCTGTCGTGTCAGCCGCGTTGTCGCGGCAATCGGGGCGCCTGACCATCGGCATCGCGATGACAGCGCTGGCCATCTCCTTCGCCACGTCGACCGCGATCTTCAACACCACCTACAATGCCCAGGCACGCATCGATGCCGAACTGACCAACGGGTCCGACGTCACCGTCTTCGGCACATCGGACAGACCGGCCGGACCGTATCTGGCGGCGCTGGCGGCGCTGCCCGAGGCGGCCGCGGCAGAACCCATGCAGCATCGTTTCGCCTATGTCGGCGCCGACCTGCAGGATCTCTACGGCATCGACCCATGGCGTATCGAACGGGCAACGAAGCTTTCCGACGCCTATTTCAGCGGCGCCGGCGCGGCCGGCATGCTCGACCAGCTCGCCGCCACGCCCGACGGTGTCCTGGTCTCGGAAGAGACCGTGCAGGACTTCCAGCTTCAGCAAGGCGATACGATCAATCTGCGGCTCATCGATGCAAGGGATCACCAGTACCATCCCGTCGCCTTCAAGTTCATCGGCGTCGCGCGCGAATTTCCGACAGCACCGAAGGACTCCTTCCTCGTTGCGAACGCCGCCTACGTGGCCCGCATGACCGGGTCGGATACATCCGAGTACGTCCTGATGCGGGCCAAGGCCGATCCTGCAGCACTGGCGCGGCAGGCTTCTTCGGCACTCACCTTCGATCCGTCGCTGAAGGTCGCCGACATTGGCCAGGCTGCCCATCTCATCGGCTCGAGCCTGACCGCGGTCGATCTTGGCGGACTGACGACGATCGAACTGGCGTTTTCCGTCGTCATGGCCGCGGCCGCCGGCGGGCTGATGCTGGCGCTGGGCTTCGTCGAGCGCCGCCGGCCCTTCGCGATACTGGGCGCCATCGGCGCCAAGCCTCGGCAATTGGCGACCTTTCTGTGGAGCGAAGGCCTCCTGATCCTCGTCGGTGGTTTCGCATTCGGGCTTCTGTCGGGCTTGCTGACGGGGTGGATGCTGGTGAAGCTGTTGACCGGCGTGTTCGACCCCCCGCCGGAGAGGCTCTCGGTTCCCTGGGCTTATCTGGGGGTCGTGCTCGGCCTTGTCGCCGCTTCGGTCGTCGCCGCGATCCGGTCGGCCAGGCCCTCGTCCGGACAGGACGCTGAGCACCTGCGGGATCTATGACAATCCGCGCCGGACTTACCCATTTGTAAAGTCCCGGCCATCTTACCGAAAACTCTGCCGCATAGGCTCGATCCCATCTTCTCTCGCTGAGGGAAATGATCCGGCAAGCCCTACCGCTCCGGATCGTCACCGTTGCCGCTCTGGCGCCAACAGCCCTTTCGGCATCGCAACGAAACCAACCGGGAAAACCAAATGAAAAAATCAGTCATCGCAACCGCAATGGTACTGGCCCTCGCATCTTCGAGCGGTGCCTTCGCCAAGGCGGTCACCGGCACCATCGCGAGTGTCGATAAGAGTGGCGATTCGATCACTCTGTCCGACGGCAAGACGTTCATCTTGCCGGAAGGGATTGAGGCCGAGACACTCAAGGTCGGTGAAAAGGTCGTCGTTACCTATTCGGCCAAGGCCGGCAAACTAGTGGTTTCCAGTATTCACCAGGCCAAGTAACAGGTGTCAGACGAAATGCCTACAATCGGGCTGGCCCGCCAGCCCGATTCCTTGCCGGCAGCCAGCAAATTCCAGTCGGCACGGTCCTGGGGTACCGCGCGGCACATCTCGGAATGCACACGGCGGACATTCGCCTTCCGGTCTGCAGCAGCCGTGAATGTCTTCCGTCAATCCAGCGCGCGCAGATAGCGGATGGGGCGCCCACCAGCAATCCGGTCGGCGGCTGTCGCTATGGAATTGGCGTCGATTCCGAAGTGCCGGTAAAGATCACCGATTGTCCCGGACTGGCCAAAGTGCTCGACGCCGAGACTTCGCGTGCGATGGCCGTATACCGAGCCCAGCCAGCCGAGCGCGGCCGGATGGCCGTCGGCGACCGTGACGATCGCACAATGGGCTGGAAGCTCCTCGAACAGCCGTTCGACATGGCTTCTGGCATGAACAAGGCCGCGTTCGCGTGCGCGGCTTGCCGCCGTCCAGCCTGCGTTCAACCGATCGGCCGAAGTCACTGCCAAAAGACCGACGTCGCGACGATCCTCCGCCATCATGCCGACCGCCTCGATGGCTTCCGGCGCGACGGCGCCTGTATAGGCGACGATCACCTCCGCATTCGGACCCGGGGGCCGCAGCCAATAGCCGCCGTCGACAATGTCCTGCTCAAGGTCCTGCGTCATGGTTCGAATGATCTGATCAATGGGGCGCGTCGAGAGCCGCAGATAGACCGAGCCGCCGGTCTCGTCGCGCAGCCAGGTGCGCTCCGACTGGACGACGTCGCCGTCGCGCTGCAGGTAATCCAGTGCAAAACGCGTTATGACGCTCAACTCATCGACGAATGCCGGCTCGTAAGCCGCAAGCCCGTCCTGCGCCATGCCGATCAACTGGGTGGCGATCGACTGATGCGCGCCACCCTCCGGCGCCAGCGTGACGCCCGACGGGGTGGCTGCAAGGAGAAAGCGCGCATCCTGGTAGCAGGCATAGTTGAGCGCATCGAGACCGCGCTGGATGAACGGATCGTAGAGCGTGCCGATCGGCAACAGCCGTTTGCCGAAAACCGAATGCGACAGCCCTAGCGCCGACAGCAGGATGAACAGATTGTTCTCGGCAATGCCGAGTTCGATGTGCTGGCCGGATGGGCCGAATTCCCATTTCTGCGCCGAGGCTATGCGTTCGCTGCGGAAAGTGTCGGCAAGCGAGCTTCGCGCGAACAGGCCGCGCCGGTTGACCCAGGGTCCGAGATTGGTCGAAACAGTGACGTCGGGCGATGTCGTGACGATAGCGTCGGCAAGCGGCCCGCCCGTCCGTGCAATCTCGTCCAGGATCCTGCCGAATCCGATCTGGGTGGAGACGCTGCCCTTGGCTTCCGGGCCGAGGCGATCGGGGACCAGGATGCGTTGGGCGTGCCGGCGGCGTCGGCCTTTCGCGGCAAAAGGTACCGCATCGAGGAAACGTCGAAGATCAACCTTGCCAATATCCAAGCCTTCGAAGGCATCCCACTCCCGCCCCTCACCGATCGACATCGAGGCGCGAAAGACGGCCATCTGATCCTTGGTCATCAGCCCGGCATGATTGTCTTTGTGGCCAGCGAGCGGCAGGCCGAAACCTTTTATCGTATAGGCGATGAAGCAGGTCGGCCGGTCGTGGCCGCGCGCCCTCTCGAAAGCTTCGATCAGGCACTGCAGGTCGTGGCCAGCGAGATTTGTCATCAGTGCGGCGACTTCAGCATCGGATCGCCGGTCGAGAAGTGATTTCAGGCCCGGCTTTTCGCCGATATCGGCAAACAGCCGCTTGCGCCAGGCGCCGCCGCCTTGAAAGGTCAGCGCCGAATAGAGCTGGTTCGGGCAGCCGTCGATCCAGGCCTTCAACGCCTCGCCGCCCGGCTGGGCAAAAGCGGCTTCGAGCAGCTTGCCGTATTTCAGGATGACCACATCCCAGCCGAAATTCCTGAAGAAGTTTTCGAAGCGTTCCCAAAGGCCTTCGCGCACAACGGCATCGAGGCTCTGGCGATTGTAGTCAACGATCCACCAGCAGTTGCGCAGGCCATGTTTCCAGCCTTCGAGCAGCGCCTCGAAGATGTTGCCTTCGTCCATCTCGGCATCGCCGAGCAGCGCCACCATGCGGCCCTCGGGCATGCTTTCGTCGCGAGCGCTGAGATAATCCTGCACAAGGGAGGCAAACAGCGTCTGCGCGACGCCGAGACCTACCGAGCCGGTGGAGAAATCGACGTCATCGACATCCTTGGTCCGCGACGGATAGCTTTGCGCGCCACCGAAGGCGCGAAATCCTTCGAGCTTCTCCCTCGTCTGATTGCCCAGAAGATACTGGATGGCGTGGAACACCGGCGAGGCGTGCGGCTTCACCGCGATTCGGTCGTCCGGCCTCAGCATCAAGAAATACAGCGCGGTCATGATCGTCACCAGCGAAGCCGAGGACGCCTGGTGTCCGCCAACCTTCAGGCCGTCGGTGTTTTCGCGCAGGTGATTGGCGTTATGGATCATCCAAGTCGACAGCCAGAGCACCTTCTTCTCCAGCGCCGAAAGTGCCTCCAGTTTTTGTTTGTCCATGCTGCAAGACTCCCGGTTGCGATCGTCGCAATCATAGGGCTGAGCAAAAACCGATTGTCGCTAAACTTGCAGGAGATTGGCACTTGCGTTAGCTGGTTTCGGCAATATCGACCAATGGAGTAACTATCCATGCCAAAACGCCGACTGGACGATATCGACCGAAAGATCATTGCCGCGCTGCAGGTCGATGGCCGGATGACGGCTCAGCAGCTTGCCGATCGGGTCGGTCTTTCGGCCTCGCCCTGCGCCCGCCGGGTCCGGCTAATGGAGGACATGGGGGTCATCACCGGCTATGCCGCCCTGATCGACCAGGACATGGTCGACCTGCCGATCTCGGTGTTCGCCTCGATCAAGCTGGAGCGCCAGCGCGAGAACGAGCTGAAGCGGTTCAATGCGGCGATCGCACGCTGGCCGGAGGTGGTCGATTGCTATCTGATGACTGGCCAGCGCGATTATCTGCTGCGTGTGGTGGTGCGCGATTTGCACGCCTATGAGCGCTTCCTGAAGGAAAAGCTGACGCGGCTCGATGGCGTCTCCTCGATCGAGTCCAGCTTCGCGCTTGCGCAGATCAAGCGGTCGAACCGGCTGCCGGTCGAGACATGATTTTTTCTAAACGTTGGCAAGTCAATCGCTTAGGTTCCCCGGTTCGAACAGCACGATTTCGCCCGGTGGTGACTGCAGCGGCCGGTTTTGCGATTGGTTTTTTTGGCTGACGGGCGGATACGCCATCGCTGGCGTGCGCGAACTTGTCTGCCAGGCAGCATGTTCGTTCGAGGCGTGACGCCCAAAAACGGACGGCCCGCGGTCAGGCCAGCCGCTTGAGTGCCGTTTCGGCCCAAAGCACTGGGTCGGTTATGCGGTAGAATTGTCGCGTCGCGGCCAAGGCAGACGGGCCGACGTCGACCATGACGCCGATGATGGTCATGTCATCGCATTTGAATGAAGATCCAAGCTGCCTTGGACACCAGCCGATCGATGCCAAGCGGTCGAACCAGTAGTCCTCGCAGACAATGGTCAGATTGCTTATGCCTCTTTGAATGCAGAATTCCAGAATCCCGCAGTAGATCACGCCGGCGGCCTGACAGGGTCGGCCGGGGTCGCGAAAATCCCGGGCCACGAAAAACCTGGTCCACTCAAAGATATCGGGTCGGCGCGGCACGCCACCCTCGGCAAGTTGCGGAAAGATTTCGCTCATCAGATGCGGTCTTAGGCTGGGCACCAGCCGGGATCCGGCAACGACACCCCTTCCCGGCTGGATGCCGAGCAGATGAATCGCTTCTGGTGTATCAAAGGGGTCGATCTCGCGACTGTCGGGGCGCCTCAGCTCGTGCCAGCCACGTTCATCGACATAGATTTCGTGTCGCAGACGGAAGTAACTGTCGAGATCGCCTCGATAGGCAAAGCTGTTTGACGCGTCGACGACGTGGACCTGAATCATTGCGGTTCCTCGAGATGGAACCCCATCCGACCACGTGACGATTGCCCATGAAATACCTAGATCTGAGGATGGATTAAAGTTCGATTTCGCGCCTGCGATAAGCCTCGACGATGGCGTGCACGACATTGGCGGTGCTGAGCTTCTGCTTGATGTTGCGCAGGTGGGTCGTCACGGTGTTTTCCGAAATTCCAAGTATTCGGGAAACCTCCCATGCGGTCTTCCCGCCAGCGACCCACTGCAGGATTTCACGCTCCCGTTGGGAAAGCTTTTGTCTCGGCCGCCTGAGCGAGCTGCCAACGAGTCGTTCGGCAGCCGAGTAGGCATGGCGCGCAAGGGCATGAACGGTGCAGCGCACCGTCGGCGCCAAATCAATTTCGCGTCCGGCAACCGTTACACAGGCCGGATCGCCGAATGAGGCTTGGATTGGAATGCAGATCCCGTCCCAAAGCCCAAACTCTTTTGCCTCATCCATCACCTTCCTGGCATTGCCGTTCGTCAGGCCGTGATGGACGTCCCTCCAAAGGAACGGCCCAATCGCACTACGGCACAAAGCAACGCAAGGGTCATGGCGATAGTGTCCGGCAGCCATGTAGTGGCTGTACCATTCCCCCGGCCAACCGTTAACAAGGATGTGTCCATCCAGTGATCCGGTGTCCTGGCGTGGCAATTCGGTGACGAGACAGGCTGCATAGCCGTGACGTTCGATGCTCTTGCGCAGTTGCCGAATGATTTCGGCGACGCTGCTTGCACGATCAATCAGCGCGGTTGCTTCAAAGATTTGCGTTAGCTGGTGCTGTAAGACGCTCCCATGAACCGCCGACATTTCACGCCCCTTCAATGTACTGAGACAAAGAAAGAATAAATAAGTTGGACCCGACCGCAACCTGCGGCATGACGTTTGACTACTATAGTAGGTGGCACTAAAGGGCGCATTCTGACTGCCTCGCCGCATGAGGCTGAGGTCGGTTTTTGCTCGCAATCTAAGGTTGCTTCGCCAAGGTACCGGCTTGTCCCAGGAGCAGCTCGCGGACCTTGCCGGCCTTGATCGCAACTATGTCGGCAAGCTGGAGCGGGAGGAGAACTCACCGACCGTCGATACCTTGGAGGTACTGGCGTTGGCGTTGCAAGTTGACGTGGAGCAGCTCATCCGTCGCAACGCGCCGTGATCCACCGGCCAGCAGGCGGCGGGAGCGTCAGGATTTTCTGCTGCGTCGCGTACGCGGCGTCAGGGCTGGGGCGTCTTTGCCTGGCCGTTTGGTCAAATCCTCGATGTCAACGCTTAATGCGGTGGCAAGCTTTGCAAGCGACAGAATTGTGGGATTGCGCCGGCCGGCTTCGAGACCACTCAGATAGGCGCGCGTGAACCCTGAACGGAACGACAGTTCCTCTTGAGAGAGGGCTTGTGCGCGCCGGATCCTCTGTACGTTCAAACCGACAACCACCCGTAGGTCCATGAGGGCATGGTCGTCGCTGCGTACACTTTAGGACGACACACTATAGTGAACATTCTTCATTGACAGGCGCCGCCATTGCTGCTTTTCTCATCATATTGCGGAACGCCATTCCGAAATAAGGAACGCCGGTGACAGGAAATCTTTCGTTGAAACGCGGCCTTGCGGTTCTCAACGTGCTCAAGGACGCGGACGAAGCGGTCGGGGTGCGCGAGCTCGCCCGCCGGCTTGAGCAGAGTGCTCCCGCCGTGCAGCGAATTCTCAACACCCTGGCAGAGCAGGGCTATGTCGAGCAGTCGCCAGACTCGCGGCGCTACCGGCTCGGGCATTCCGTCCTGGCGCTGGCGCGGAAGGTCCTGGGCAGAGATCGCCTCGTCGGCTTGGCTGAAATCGAACTGCAGGCGCTGGCCGCCGAGGGTTGCTTCAACGCGTTCCTGGGCATCAGGCGAGGCAATCGCGGTATTTATCTCCTGACCGTGCAAAGCAAGAGTCCGGTCGTCATTCGCTCGTCACCCGGCGAAACGTTCCCCTTGCACTCCACCGCCTTGGGCAAGGCACTCCTGATGGAGCTGAGCGGCGAAGCGGTCATCGAGATTATCGGACGGGGTCCGCTCGAGCGGGTTGCCGTACGCACCGTCACTGATCCGCACAAGCTCGTGGCTCAGATCAGAGCGTGCGAGTCTATCGGTTACACAACCTCCCTGGACGAGAACTTTACCGGGCTGATCGCGGTCGGCGCGCCGCTTCGCGATGCATCGGGCATGATCACCGCGGCGATAAGCGTGGCCTACCCCCGGTCTGTTGGGCCGCATGTGGAGATCGCCGAGGTGGGAGAGGCAGTAATTGGGGCTGCGGCGCGCATCTCAGCGGGCCTCGGCTTTCCGGAGGCAAAACAGGCTCGGGATTCCCACCATGCTGCTTAACGAGGCCCGCCTGAAACAACGCATGTCGGCAGCCGGGCTTGATGCCCTTATAGCGACGACGCCGGAAAACGTGACCTATATGAGCGGCTTCTGGGCTCTGCCGCAATGGATCCGTCGTGGCCCGCAGGCCTATGTGGTGTGGCCGGCTCCTGACAAGGGCACGCCTGAAATCATCGCCAGCACCAGCACTCTCGACCTCGTTGCCGATCAGGACGTCTGGGTAAGCAAGGTGCGGCGCTATGGCGACTTTTACGCCGATGTGGGTTCCTCGACCGCCATGGACCGCGCCAGTGAACGGCACCTCCAGCTTCGCGAGCTGCCGAGGCATCGCGATGCCATTACGGCTCTGATCGCGGCACTGGAAGAAGCCCAGCTCGGCCGCGGGCGGATCGGCATAGACGAGGCGGGGCTCGCGCCAGGATACCTGGAAGCCCTCAGAGCCCATTTTCTCAATGCGTCGTTCCTACCAGCCACCGCGTTGCTTCGCGAGGTTCGTGCCGTAAAGACTGCAGATGAGATCGAACGGCTCTGCCAATTTGCCCAGATTGACTAACGCTACATTCAAGAAGCACTCGCAGTCGCTCAGGAAGTCGCCACCGAAGCAGATCTGGCGCGCGCTTTTCACGTCAGGACGGTTGAGGAAGGCGCCCTGCCCGTACTGGGATGCATCGGCTTTGGCGAGCGCAGCGCACTCATGAACGTCCAGCCGTCGGACCGCAAGTTGCGCGCTGGAGAAATCATCCGCTTCGACGTCGGTGGCCGGTTTCGGCACTACCGCGCCGACATTGCCCGCATCGCCACGCTGGGCGAGCCGCCGCCGCAGGCGCATCGGCTTCAGCAGGCGCTGCTGCGCGGCGTTCAGCATGCCTGCGATATCATCCGGCCCGGCATGCCGGCAGCACAGCTTTTCGAGGCGGTCGTGCGTGTGGTTCAGCGCGAAGGAATTGCCCACTACGAGCGCGATCACGTCGGCCACGGCATCGGCCTTGATGGTTACGATGTGCCGACGCTTTCGGCGGGGAGTACCGACGTCCTGGAAGAAGGAATGGTGCTGTGCGTGGAGACCCCTTACTACGAAATCGGCCGCTGGGGACTCCAGGTGGAGGACATGGTGGTTGTTCGCCAG
Organism: Mesorhizobium sp. M0751; assembly: GCF_040320265.1. Classification (NCBI taxonomy): domain Bacteria; kingdom Pseudomonadati; phylum Pseudomonadota; class Alphaproteobacteria; order Hyphomicrobiales; family Phyllobacteriaceae; genus Mesorhizobium; species Mesorhizobium sp. M0751. The sequence continues at coordinate 22,213 of NZ_JAMYPH010000024.1, read as the reverse complement.
GGCGGAGTGGAGCGGCTGACAGAGACGCACAATGCAATCACCCGGGTGCCGTCATGAGCCGCGCGGCAGGTTTTTCCTGTATTCGATGCGGCGCCTTGTTCCCGAGCGATACCAAAATCGACTCACGCGGCTGCCTGATATGCTGTGGTGAAGCGCCAGCCAATCTTAAGGTCGTCTACGATCCGTCCGGAGCGACATCGGCCGCTTCCGCAGGGGCTGGCGCGCTCCCCTCGCTGTGGCGCTATGCCGACATGCTTCCTTGCGGGCTCAGCGATGCAATCTCGCTGGGCGAGGGTCTGACGCCGCTGCTGAGCGCCGAGAGGCTGGGAAAGCAGCTCGGAGTGCCCAAGCTTCTTATCAAGGACGAGGGCGCGAACCCCACGTGGTCCCACAAGGACCGCTTCTCGACCGTGGCGGTGTCCATGGCACGTTTGAGTGGTGCACGCGTCGTGGCGACTGCTTCGTCGGGCAACGCCGGGGCCTCACTTGCCGCCTATGCTGCACGGGCGGGCCTGAAATGCGTCGTTGTGACATTCTCAGGCACCGCCGGCGCAATGTTGGCGCAGATCCGCAAATACGGCGCCAGCGTCGTATCCCTGGCCGACAAATCCCATCGCTGGCCATTACTTGCCGCTGGTACCGAGCGCCTCGGATGGTTTGCGACGTCGCCGTTTCACAGCCCCGTGGTGGGCAGCCATCCTGTCGGGATCGAGGGCTACAAGACCCTGGCTTACGAGATCGTCGAACAGATGCACGGAGCCGTGCCGGACTGGTGCGCCTTGCCTGTTTGCTATGGCGACGCGCTAGCCGGGCTCTGGGCGGGATTCAAGGACCTTCTTAGCCAAGGCAGGATCGATCGGTTGCCGAGACTCGTGGCGGCGGAAGTGCACGGATCTTTGGCCAAAGCGCTTGCCGGCAATGCCGATCTGGTTGCCGAGGTTCCCGCGGGCTTCGACACGCTGGCCATCTCGATCGGCACCACACGAAGCACGTTTCAGGCGCTCAACGCGCTGCGCGAATCTGGTGGCATGGCGATGCCGGTCGGCAATTTCGGCCTGATAGCCATGCAGCGGCAGCTTGCGGGCACCGAGGGGGTTTTTGCCGAGCTTGCCTCGGTGACGCCATTTGCGGCTATTGAATCCCTGAGACGGGAGGGCACGATCGCGCGGTCGGACAGCGTCGTTGCCATCGTAACCGCGAGCGGACTCAAGGATTTGGATCGTTCGACCGGCCCTGACCAAGCACAACAATCGTTTCGGTCAGTTGCAGAAGCCTGGGAACACCTTGCCGGGGACCGTGACTATTTCACGTCCTCTCATGAACAAGGCGCGACCAGGATGTCCTGAAGAGGAGATAGAGGCGATCATGGACGGATGCGACTTCTGATCGACTGATGATCCCGTCCGCCACCGGACGGTATTGCGACTTCCAAAAGCTATCCACGAGAGGCAAATTCAACTCGCTTGGCGAGCGGAACCTCGATTCAATAATGAAAGGGGAATTTTCATGCTTGGCAAAACTCTCATCGGCTGGCTCGCAGCCCTCGGCGTCGCAATCGCAACTCAGGCGATGGCTGAGGAAACCCTCAGGGTCGGCGTCACGCCAACCGGGGTGCCGTTCACGTTTGTCGATACCGCAACCCGAAAGCCGACTGGCGCGATGGTCGATCTGGCAAGCGCGATTGCCGCAAACCTTGGCACGACGGCCGACTTCCAGGTAAACGCTTTTCCAGCCCTGATCCCGGCATTGACGACCGACAAGATCAATCTGATTTCCGCCAGCATGTTCATAACCGACAAGCGCAAGCAGGTGATCAATTTCAGCACGCCGATTTACGCCTATGGCGAGGCGATGTTTGTTGCTGCCGGCGACAGCAAGAACTACACGATCGAAGAGCTGAGAGGTGAGACCGTCGGGGCGCAGATCGGCTCGACCTACGCCGATGCTCTGGAAGCGCTTGGCGTCTTCGGTCAAGTCAAGCTCTACGACTCAATCGCTGACATGATGCGTGATGTAGTCCTGGGCCGCATCAAGGCCGGCTTTGGTGACGCCCCGATCGTCGCTTATCAGCTTTCAAAAAACCCCGACCTGGGTGTTCGCCTCGTCGACGGCTATCGGCCGATGAAAAAAGGCGAAGTCGCGTTGGCGGTTGCCAAGGAAAATCCACTGCTTCTCGAAAAGGTGAATGCCTCCATCGCCAAGCTGAAGGAAAGCGGCGAATTAAGCCGAATTTTTTCCAAATATGGCCTCTGAAGCCATCCCCTCGAGCTCGAAACAAGCACCGGCTGGCAGGACCATAGGATCGCATCGCAATGACCGGCCCTGACGGCCGGGAACGTGCCAAGAGGAAGCCGGCCATGACCAATTTCATCGCGCACGCAAGGGAATATCTACCGCTTCTTCTTCAAGGCGTTTGGCTGACCGTCATGATAACCGTTCTTGCGCTGTGTCTGGCGACGGCGCTCGGCCTTGTATGGGCGCTGTTCAGGACATCGGGGATACGCTGTCTCGCCGTGCCGACGCAGCTGCTTGTCGACTTCGTGCGCGGCATACCACTGCTGGTGGTTCTCTTTTATATCTACTTTGTCGCGCCCGAGATCGGCATCAACCTGACCGCGCTCCAGGCCGGCACGATCGGGCTGGGCCTGGCTCACTCCTGCTATCTCGGGGAAACCTTCCGCGCGGGCATCGAGGCGGTCGACAAGGGTCAGGTCGAAGCGGCAAAATCGATCGGGATGAAGCGTCCGATGATGATGCGCCGCGTCGTGCTGCCGCAGGCGGTCAAGATCATCCTGCCGCCTTACGCCAACAACATGATCATGCTGCTGAAGGACTCCTCGCTTGTGTCGGTGATTTCGGTTCAGGAGTTGACCATGCAGGGTAAGATGCTTGCGTCGTCCACTTTCGACAACATGACAGTTTTTACCTTGGTGGCACTGCTTTACCTGTGCCTGACGGTTCCGCTGAACCTGCTTATGCGCAGAGTCGAGAGCTATCTTGGGGCGACGGGATGATCACCTTCGATGACGTGCACAAGTCCTTCGGCGCCCATGAAGTCCTCAAGGGAATCAACGCCGAGATCGCCAAGGGGCAGGTCGTATGTTTGATCGGGCCCTCGGGTTCCGGCAAATCGACGCTTCTACGATGTGTGAACGGACTTGAGACCTATCAGCGCGGTCGCATCAGCATCGACGGCACCGTGGTGGATGCCGCCTCGCCGCAGGTTCACGCCATCTGCACCCGTGTTTCCATGGTCTTCCAACGCTTCAACCTGTTTCCGCATCGCACAGCGCTGGAAAACGTCATGGAAGGGCCGCTCTACGTGCTGAAGGAAAACAGGAACCAGGTCCGCGAGCGGGCCATGGCATTGCTCAATCGCGTCGGGCTGGCCGACAAGACGAATGCCTATCCCGCGTCATTGTCGGGCGGCCAGCAGCAGCGCGTGGCCATCGCCCGCGCCCTGGCGATGCGCCCGCAGGCCATTCTTTTCGACGAGCCCACCTCAGCACTTGACCCGGAAACGGTCGGCGAAGTCCTGCAGGTCATGCGCGCGCTGGCAGACGAGAACATGACCATGCTCGTGGTTACGCACGAAATTCAGTTCGCGCGAGAGGTTTCCGACAGCATCCTCTTTCTCGACGGCGGCAGGATCGTCGAGCAAGGCCCGGCCAAGGAGCTCCTTCGAAGTCCGAAACACGAACGCACTAGGGATTTTCTTCACCGGGTCATGCACCCTGTCTGACTCCTGCCGATGTTGGTTTGTCGCCTAGTCTGGATTCGGTCCGGTCACTGCGTAGGGGACAGGCCGCCCAGCCCTGCGAGGACGGCGTTTAAAGTTCTGCGGTTCCAGGGGAATCTCGTCCAAGCCGTCTCTTCGGCCGGACGAATTTGGGTGAGAACAGTTGGTTCAAGAGGAATTGAGATTGGCCAATCCTTCAAACCGGCGAGCCAGTCCGGATTGTAGACTGTATCGGAATGACGATGCCCTTCATCTGGCATTATCACGACGGTGGAGGCTTCCGGATTTTGCCTGGCGAACCAGGCGCCGACCAAGGCTGCGGCGCCGCTGGTCGGCCCCATGAAGAGCCCGTGATCGCGAAACAGCCCATGCGCCATCGCGTAAGCCGGCAATGCGCCCACCCAATGAATATCGTCGATCATCTCATGACGAACATTGTCCGGCAAAACGCTGTTGCCGAGCCCGCGCAGCATGCGACGTCCGACAGGCTGGCCAAAGAGCATGCTTCTGTGGGTATCGACAGCAATCATCCTGAGATCAGGAAAGAGCTCACGAAGAAAGCCTCCGGTTCCACAGAGCGATCCCCCAGTGCCCACGCACCCGACGAGGCAATCGATACGGCCGAATGATCGAACAACGAGGTCTGCCAGGCGCGCGTAGGCAAGGCGGTTTTCCGGACTGTCGTATTGGCGAGGCCAATACGTGCCCGGACTATCTTGCAGGGTCTGGTGAAGATACTCGAGCCGACCGCGCTGATTGCCGTCTCCCTGAGGATCGTCGATGGCCGTGACTTTGGCACCAAGTTGTTCCAGACGCCGCCTGAGTTTCAGGTCGATGAGGCTGGAGGCCGTGACAAGTGTAAGCGCATAGCCACGAACAGCGGCCAGCATAGCGATGGCGAGGCCGAATGTGCCCGACGTCGTTTCGATGATGTGACCTTCCCGCCTGAGGCGCCCTGACGCTTCCGCCTGATCGACCATGAACCGGGCGGGGATCAGCTTCATGAGGGAAAAACAGGCGGCGTTGAGATTAGGTGCGAGTTGGGCAAATCGCGGCGTCTCATAGGCGCGTAAATAGTCTGGCGCCGCGCTCACTGGATTAGCCCCGTTTCGGCATTAAGGGCAAACATATGGACGCCTCGGAGGCCTGCGCCGCTCACCTGCCTTGCGATCTCAGCAGCGCGTGTGGCCGCCCTGGGCGCAGCGGCGTCCAGAAGGATGCCGATCAATGTGCCGCTGTGGGCCACCTGCACACCGCACGCGTCATGCGCCCGCGCTATTTCCAAAACGGTGTTGAAGGATGCCTTGGGAAGATGCCTCTGACTGATACTGGCGCTGATGGTTGCGACACGTCCAAGCAGGCGGGGATCTTGTTGCCGGATTGAGCGGTTCGCCAATCCCCGCAGAACCCGGAACAACCCGATTTCCTCACCATCATAGCGTGCCCGCGGCATGCTCAGCGTATCGATCGGCCGGGCACTGCCGTCCCTGAAACCTACCAAGAGAAGGGGCGGGAATTCGCTGCCGAAATGTTCGATCGTACGGCCTTCCCGGTGGGCGAAGAGGAGGGGTTGGTCGCCGTAGGCAATGGCGTCGCTTGCGCCTTCCGCGGCCACCGCCAGTCGCGCAATTGTTGACTGGCGCAGTGTGAGGCCCGCTGCAGCTGCCACCGCACGAATTGCAGCAATGACGTCTGCAGTCGAGGAGCCATAGCCATGCCCGATCATAATAGGGCTTTCGACCGTAAGTTCCCCACCTCCTTCAGCTACTCCGATATGCTCGAGCGTGAGCGCCGCCGCGCGTGCCGCTTTGGTCCGGTTTGCAGGCCGCGGTCGAATCCCAATTTGTTCATGCGGCCAGAAAGTCGCTAGCGACTCTTGAGAGGTGAGTGGCAGGGTTACGAGCCCGCGGCAAAGCCTTCCGTTTTCCCCTTCAAAGACGCCTTGGAGGAACTCCCCATGATGGGCGTGCGCTCGTCCGACTCCTACCGCCAGAGGCAGCCTGATAGTCTCCTTGTTGATGTTGCTCGAATTTGTCCCATCGCCGGATTTCGGCATCCCCGACTTTGTCACCACGTCACCTCCTCGCCTGGAATTGACAGATGATGCGTATGACTGATCCATGCTGTCACTCGCCAAATCTTGGTAGTGCCACTGGCAGGGCATCCATGCAAAGATGCGGACAAGATCGCCCCACCAATTCGTGCGTCAAATACTAGACTAGATACAGCAGCACGCGCAGAGCGCGGTTGGCCATGCGGACAACTGTTCCGAAACCAGTGCGCCATGCACCGTGTCTTCATTATTGTTCTTGTAAGGAGGGTTGGACTGCTCACCCTGTGTCAATACTGAGATTTGGCGATAGCCCGCAGCGGCCAAAAGCGCTCAAACGCGTCTTGTCGCCAACTTGACTTTGAGCAGAGATGCGGAGTTCCATCCAACTTGCGACCCTCAATTATGCACTTGTGGTCGCGGAAGAGGGCAGCTTTCTTCGCGCCTCGCGACGCACAGGGATCGATCACACCGCGCTCAGCCGGCGCATCCGCGATCTCGAATACGCGGTGGGTACCAGGATATTTCATCGCCATGCTCGCGGCGTCGGCCCAACCCCGGTCGGCGAGCGATTCCTGGAGCGTCTGCGCTCGGTGCTGCTTGAGCTCGACAACACGCTCACTCTGGCCAGGTCCGGCACCAAAGATGACCAAGAAAAACTTTCCATCGGCTCCAACGGGATCATCCTCGCCGGGCGAGCCTTGGATGCAATCATCGAGTTCGGGCAATCTCATCCCAATGTGACCGTCAGCTTGACAGAGAGTCCTTACCCTTCGCCCGAGGCTGCTCTGGGTACCACCCAGGTCGACGTGGTCGTGACCTCCTCCTCCCGGTTTACCGGCGGCGCGTTCGAATTGACGCTGTGGAAAGACACTCTGGCTGTCGTTGTTGCCTCAAATCATCCTCTCGCCAGCCGTTCCGTGATCGAGTGGCACGAGTTGTACCAGGAGACGTTGCTGGTGCGCAGGGGCGAAGCGTTTCAGCTCGCCGACGCTGTCGGACGCGCCGTGCAGCTTCCTCCAATCGTCGAACACCACGTCAGTGCGGGCATCCTTTTGCGCCTTGTCGGCAACGGGCTTGGAGTCGCTCTGATCCATGATCGAGATGCCGACAGTGTTCCTCATGATGCGGTCTGTCGCAAGCTGCGGCTCGGCGGCAAACCAATCCAGATCTCCAGTTTGGCCCGTTGGCGCCCCGACAACGCCAATCCTGCCCTGCCGACCTTCATCTCATTCCTGCGTGATCGGTATTCGTCCTGACAGTCATCCGACCCGAACAGTCACCCGGTTTCAGAGTGTGTTGGGTCTGGCGAACAAACTCTCTGTCTGTCGTCATAAATCAGCATCGGTGCAATCGGTTCGGCGCCAATCTCGACAAGGCGTGCTTTTAACGCCCCTTCCCCAGCTCGGCTTGAACTGCCGGGGTCGCACCTCTTCCTTGCAAAACTGGAACTGTACTCCATAATTGCAAGGATGATTGAACGCCGCGTCAGCACAGAACTCACTGAGATGCTGGACAGCATGCCCGCTGTGGCGCTACTCGGGCCGCGTCAGGCGGCAAGACAACCCTGGCGCTGGAAATAGCCGAACGGCGTCCTTCGATCTATCTCGACCTCGAATCGGATGCCGACCGCGCCCGGCTTGCCGAGCCGGAGCTTTACCTGGCCGAGCACCAGGACAAGCTGGTTATCCTGGACGAGGTCCACCGGCTACCGAACCTGTTCCAGAACCTGCGCGGGCTGATCGACCGCGGTCGGCGTGGCGGTCGCAAAGCCGGCCGCTTCCTGCTCTTAGGTTCGGCGTCGATCGATCTCATGAGGCAGTCCGGCGAGACCCTTGCCGGCCGCATTGCCTATCTCGAAATGCATCCGATCGACGGTCTCGAGGTCGGCGCTGCCGACCTTGGGCCGCTATGGGTACGCGGCGGCTTCCCCGACAGCTTTCTGGCCACCAGTGACCGCGCCAGCCAGCGATGGCGGCTGGATTTCATCCGCACCTATCTGGAACGCGACATTCCCCTCCTCGGTCCGCGCATCCCTGCCGAGACGTTGCGTCGCTTCTGGACCATGCTGGCGCACCGCCAAGCCAGCCTGCTCAACGCTGCCGAGTTCGCCCGCGCGCTCGGCGTCGACGCCAAGACAGTCGCATCCTATCTCAACCTCCTCGTTGATCTCCTGTTGGTTCGCCGGCTGGAGCCCTGGCATGCCAATGTTGGCAAGCGCTTGATTAAATCCCCGCGCGTCTACGTTCGCGACAGCGGCATCACCCATGCGCTGCTTGGTCTCGCCACGCAGGAAGACGTGCTTGGGCACCCAGTGGCCGGCGCCTCCTGGGAAGGCTTTGTGATCGAGACCCTCACCGCGGCCGCGCCCGCCGGTACGCTGAGCAATTTCTACCGAACGGCTGCGGGCGCGGAGATCGACCTGCTGCTCACGTTGCCGGGGCAACGCCTCTGGGCAATCGAAGTCAAGCGTAGCCTGACGCCGAAGGTGGAGAAGGGTTTTCATCAGGCATGCGAGGATCTTGCGCCGGTACGGCGCATCGTCGTCTTTCCCGGATCGGAGCGCTTTCCGCTCCAGCACGGCGTCGAAGCGGTGCCGCTGCAAGATCTAGGCCGGGCGCTGCTTGGCGAAGCATGATAGAATGGCCTTCGTATTCATCCCGTCAGAGCGGAGGCTCAATAGACCCCTCTCGTCCCACGCTCGAGGCGATGGTGAGGTCGACGGTTCATTTGTTGTCTGACGATGAGGCCACCTACATGTCGGTCAGCCTTTGTGTTCGTCTGGCCGGTTTCATAGACCATCCGATGCGCCCTTGATCGCCAGCGGACCACAATGCTGATCTTGAGCAGATGCGGGTTGCTCTCAGTGCGGACAACCGTCAGGCCGAGCAGACAACCCTCAGGCCAATCGCTGCCTTTGATTACCCTGACTTCGTGTCGGAACGCATTCGGCCGAATGCCCTGTCCGTTGCCATAAATCGTGCCAGCATCGGCGCGATCAGCTTTGCCGGGTCTGCGATTGCCTGGCCGTTTTGACGGCCAAGCACGTCGGCATAAGCGACAAGGTCGCGATGAACGGCGGCAGGCAGTTCGACCGTGATCTTGACCGGACGGTCATCGGGAATGGCGGAGAGTCTCAGCTTGGTCATGATGGATCCTTCGGCGTTCCGTAAGGCACAAGAACAAGGTCGCGATTGACAATCACGCGAACCGGGAAACCGGGCCGCACGGTGAGCGTCGGCTGGACGTTGAGCTGATTTCGCACGAGCTGCTGGCCAATATCGGAGGCGGAACCCTGCGCGCTTTCGCGGATGGCCTTGGCGATTTCGCTTTCATCGTCGCTGGACCCAAGCGATGTCCCAATGCCCAGCAATGTCGAGAGTGCAGCGGCACGAAACATCTGGCCCCAATGATGGTCAACCTCGTCTTCAAGTCCGGAAAATCCTTCAGCATCTGCGCCCTGCTGGCGCTCCAGAACGATTGAAGTGCCGTCAGGCATGATCAGCCGGTTCCAGACCAGCAGCACGCGCGACTGGCCGAAGGCGACGTGGCTGTCGTACTGGCCGATCAGCCTCGCACCCTGCGGGATCAGGAGATGGGATCCTGTCGGGCTGTCGTAGACATTTTCCGTAACCTGAGCGGTGATATCGCCAGGCAGGTCGGAGCGGATGCCGGTGATAAGGGCAGCCGGAATGACGGTGCCGGCTTGCACCACATAGGGCGAGGCCTTCTCGGCGAGCCGATCGGGGCTGACAGTGCGACGGTCTGGCTCGGCATTGACGAAGGCGAGCTTGCCATCCTGCATGTTTTGCGCGGCACCAGGATCGATCGGTGGCGTCCGGGGAGGCAGAGTCAGACCAGATTGGGTGTCCGGTTCCGTGACTCTGCTGCCAGCACCCTGTCGTACCGGACCAGCTCTCGTGCTCGTATCGGTGAAGAGCTTCGCCACGCGTGCGGCCTCGATCTCGGCAAGTCGGCGCTGCTCCCCCGGATCGGTGCGCGGTCCACTGACATTGGATGCCCCAACCGGCTGGCCGCGTTCCTGGGCACGCAAGATCGGCCGGCCCAAATCGCCAGGCAGTGCGGGGCCGAGTTGCGGAACACCGGCATAGTCCTTCGGCAGCTTCTGTAGCCCGTCGGCCGTTGAGCGGTTTTCGGTGGTGAAGAGCTCGGGCGGCTGTTCGGTCCCACGCTGTCTGGTGTCGAGCGCCCAAATCAACGTGCCGAGGATCGCAGCGCTGGCAACTCCACCAAGGCCTATCAGCACCTTGCGCGACAGTCGCGTGACGCTCGCCGGTTCGGGCCGCAGGCGCAGTTCCGCTCGAATGTCCTGGTTGGGTGCGTTTGCAGGGTCGCTCATCGCAAAAGCCTCGTGCTGGGCGAGGTACGTTTGCCGTCCGTGCGCACGATGCGGACGCGCTTCTCACTTGTTTTGTCGCCGAGCCTCAGTTCAGCGGCGGCAAACAGCCGATCCACGACATAGTAATTCTGGCGAGCACGGTAGTTGACCAGTTCCGAGCCGCCCGATGGGCCGATGACGAAGAGCGGCGGCATTTCGCCCTGCCCTATGCCTGACGGGAACTCGATATAGACTTTTGCACCGTCGTCGAAGGCGCGAAGCGGTCGCCAGGGTGCTGCGTCGCCTTCGATGCGGTAGCGGAAATTCAGCTTCTGGATGTCGACGCCGGACGCAACCGGCTGTGCGGCGGAAGCCTGCGCGTTCTGCCGCCGCAGCGCAATCAGCTGGTCCTGCGGATACTGCCAGGAGACCGAGGCCATGTAGGTCTTTTCGGTCGAGCGCAGCTCGAGATGATAGGTGCGGCGATCGCTGTTGATGACGAGATTGGTCTGGAGATCCGGCCGTGTCGGCTTCACAAGAATATGGACCTGTTGGCGCTCCCCTGCCCCGCTTTGTGTGTCGCCAATGATCCAGCGCACCGTGTCGCCGGCGGCCACAGGCCCGGAGCCGACAAGCTGCTCGCCGGGCTGCAAGGCGATGTCGGTGACCTGGCCGGGCGCGGCATAGATCTGGTAGAGCGCGCCCTCACTCCAGGGATAGAGCTGGATGGCATTGACGAACCCGTCGCGAACCGGCTGCATTCTTGCCGCCTCGTTCGCCTGGCTGATCCGCTGCTTCGGATCGGTCGGCTCCGGCTTTACTTTCGCGGCGTCGACCGGTTTCAACTGACCCGGCAGCGGAAGCGATTTCGGCACTTCCACCACCTTCACCGGACCAGGCAGGTCGACCTTGCGCACGGCCGGCACCGCATCGTCATAGGCGATCTGCGGCGGAATGTATTTCTTCGATGCACAGCCGGCGAGCGCCGTTGCCGACAGGAGTGCCAGGGCAAATATACGTGCCTTGGGCGCATTGCCCGTGGCCGGTCTCGCCGATCTTCTTGTACGTGCCGCACGCATCATGAAAGCTCCTTCGACCAGCTGATGGCGTTGACATAGACGCCGAGCGGATTGGCTTTCAGCCGGTCGGCGTTGCGGGGTTGTTGGATCACGATCGTGAGGATTGCGGTCCAGCGCTCGGTGCCGGCCAGGTTGCCGTTCTCGTAGCGGCGCTCGATCCAGGCGACGCGGAAGGAATCGGGCGAAGCACGGATGACGCTGGAAACCTCGATCGCGATCTGGAGTTTGCCCACTTTGGCAAAAGGGTCGTTCAAGCGAGCGTAATCATTGAGAGAAGTGGCGCCACGATCCGTGGTGTAATCGTAGGCGCGCAGCCAATTTTGACGGACGATAACGGGGTCGGCCGGAATGCTTCTGACCTGTTCGATGAAGCGGGCCAGATGCCAGGCGATCTGGGGGTCGGTCGGCCGATAGTCGGCGGCGGCCGGGGCGACAAGCTGCGCCTCACCAAACTTGTCGACCTGAACTACCCAGGGAACCACCGAACCGCGCGTCGATTGCCAGACCAATGCAGATGCAAAACCGCCGGCCAGGACGAGCGAGCCGAAAGCCATCAGCCGCCAATTCTTCGCCTGGACGCGAGCCGAGCCAATGCGCTCGTCCCAAATCTGGGCTGCACGCTGATATGGCGTCTCGGGCTGAGGCGTTTTGGCGTAACGAACGAAAGGGCGTCTAAAGGGGGTCATCGGCGGTCGTCCTGATCGAGGGAAACATTCATCGAGCCGCCGCCATCATCACTCGAGTGGACCGAATGGGCGGCGATGCTGGCGCCATGGCTCATGGCCTGGCTACGTTTCATGCGTTTTGCCCATGCCGGCGGAGAGTCGGTACTGGCCTCGGTGGTCGGCCAGTCACCGGAGGAAGCGGTGCCCGACGAGTGCTCTCCACTCGTCGCAGTCCAAGCCGCAAAGCGGCCGGCCTCATAGCTGTCGGACAGCGCCGACACAGCGCGCGACATGGCCTGCCTCACCGGTCGAACGGCAGCTCTGGCGCCAGCCCTGGCGACACCTGCCATGCCAGCGGCGACCGAGCCTGCACCGTCTCGTCCAGATGTCGCTGCGCCAAGCTCCCAGGCGCCCGAAGCGCTGCCGGCAAGATGCGCGCCGCCGCGTGCGGCTGCTGCCGACATACGCGCACCAGCATTGAGTGCGCCTGCTGCGCCGCTCAATCCGGCGCGAGCACCCATAGCGCCAGCCACGCCAAGGCCGCCAGCGACGAGGCTCGTGCCAACGGCGGCACCTGCGCCCAGTTGCGGGGCACCAGAAACCAGCCCCGTCGCAATGCCAGGACCGAAGACCGACAGCCCCATCAGCGACAGAGCGCCGAGCACAAGCGACAGCGCATCCGTGATTGTGGGCTGTTCGGCGCCGAAGCCTTGGGTGAACTCGCCGAACAGGCCCGAGCCGATGCCGACGATGACGGCAAGGACCAGTATCTTCACGCCGGAGGCAACGATGTTGCCAAGCACTTTTTCGGCAAGGAAGGCGGTCCGGTTGAACAGCGCAAAGGGGATCAGCACAAACCCGGCCAGCGTCGTCAGCTTGAATTCGACCAGCGTGACGAAGATCTGGACGGCCAGAAGAAAGAACGCGATCAATACGATCGCCCAGGCGATCATTAGCACTACGATCTGGACGAAATTCTCGAAGAACGAGACGTAGCCCATCAGCTGGCTTGCGGCCTCGAGGATCGGATTGCCGGCATCGATGCCGACTTGCGCGACGCGGCCCGGCTGCAGCAATGCCGAGCCTGAAAGTGCCGAACCTCCAGCCTTCAGGCCGAGCCCGGAAAAGCTCTCGAAGACGATGCCGGCCAGACGATTGAAGTTGCCGATGATGAAGGCGAAGAAGCCGATATAGAGCGTCTTCTTCACGAGGCGGTGCAGCACGTCCTCGTCAGCACCCCAGGCCCAGAACAGCCCGGCAATCGTAACGTCGATGACGATCAGCGTGGAGGTCAGGAATGCCACCTCGCCGCCGAGCAGGCCAAATCCGGAATCGATGTAGCGTGTGAAAGTCTCGAGGAAGCGGTCAATGACGCCGGTGTCGTTCATGGCGCCACCATTTCCGGATCGAGCCGGTCTTCCGCGCGAGGCGGTTGGAGCGGCGGCAGGCGACCTGGGTCCTTTTCGATCGTCGGAGCCGCGTTTGGCGCTACGGGACGAGATGGCCGCAAAAAGCGTCGGCGGCCTTCAGCCCAGGCTTTCCTGCAGGCTTCGTCACCAATCGCCGCCATTCCGATGTCCCGGCATCGGGCAAGTTCAACGCTTGCCGGCTCGCCGCCCGGATGTGCCGAACGCGGGGAGGACGCGTCCTGCGAGCCGTCGCCGCGCAGCGCCATGAAGGCGGCGGTCATGGCGGCGCCAAGGGCGAGAACGGATGTCATCCGGGCGGCGATCTTGAGATCCATGCCTCTTCGCCTCAGTCGTGGAACATTTTTACGGATGAAGCGCTGTAGCTGCTGCCCGTCATGAAACGACTGAACTGTTCCCGCGCCTGCTCCTGCGCGGCAGCCCTCCTCGCCTGCTCAAGGGCCTCGGCCCTTCCTTGTGCCGCCAGCATCGCGGTGAGATCAGCAACTTGCTTGGCCTGGACGGCGAGGAGCTGGTTGCCGGCCTGCGTCGCCTGCAGCACGCCGACAGCCGACTGGCTGGCGCTGACCAGAGCACCCGTTTGCTCCTGTGTCCCTGCGATGTTGTCGACTGCGACGGCGCCCGTTTTCAGTGAATGCTCGAAGGCAGACACCGAGGTCTGCCACCGCTGATGCGCCCCCTCGACAAGCTGCTGGCTGGAGAGATCCGAACCGAAATTCGCGTAAGTGGAGGCAAACTGGCTCTCGATATCCTGGACGCTATAGGCCAGCTTCTCGGCCTCGCCGAGTAAGCTCTTCATCTGGGAAAAATTACCCTCGATCTGGCCAAGCAGCGAGGTCGGCAGCGAAGTGAGATTCTTCGCCTGGTTGATCAGCATCTGCGCTTCGTTTTGCAGGGAGGTGATCTGGTTTTGGATCTGCTCCAGGGCGCGCGATGCCGAAAGTAGGTTCTCAGCATAGTTCCTGGGATCGAACACGATCAGCGCCGATGCTGGTGCCGATGACAGCGCCGTGGCGACCGCGATGGCGCCGGCTGCCGCCATGCGACCAATATGGCTGCGTGCAAGAATGGAATTCATGACGAAATCTCCTCGGTGGACTGGTCGATCATGTTGGTGAGACCTGGGATGAGGTCGGCCGCCCAGGAGAGGCCGCGATCCGCTAGCCAGGCCTCGAGGAAATGGTCTCGGCCGGCCTCGGCGATTATCCGATCGATCGCGGCCTGGTCCGATTTGGACGATGTGGCGCAGAGCGCCAGCGCGACCGTACCGAGCCCCAGTTCGAACAGACGGTTGCCGCGGCGGCTTTGACAGTAATAGTCGCGCTTCGGTATCGCCCGGGCGATGATCTCGATCTGGCGATCGTTGAGCCCAAAGCGTCGATAGATCTCGGTGATCTGCGGCTCGATGGCGCGCTCGTTTGGCAAGAACAGCCGCGTCGGGCAGCTTTCGACTATTGCCGGCGCGATTGGCGATCCGTCGATGTCGGAAAGCGACTGCGTGGCGAAGACCACGCTGGCGTTCTTCTTTCTCAGCGTCTTCAGCCATTCGCGCAGCTGGTCGGCGAAACCGCCATCGTCGAGCGCCAGCCAGCCCTCGTCGATGAGCAGCAGTGTTGGCCGGCCGTCCATCCTCTGCTCGATGCGGTGGAACAGATAGGCAAGCACCGCGGGAGCAGCACCTGTGCCGATCAGGCCCTCGGTTTCGAACGCCTGGACGGGGGCCTCGCCGAGACGCTCATGCTCGGCATCAAGCAGCCGGCCATAAGCACCGCCGATACAGTAGGGACCAAGCGCCTGTTTCAGCGGCGACGACTGCAGCAGCACGGACAGGCCAGTCAGCGTCCTCTCCTGGACTGGCGCAGAAGCCAGCGATGTCAGTGCCGACCACAGATGTTCCTTGACCTGCGGCGCGATGGTCACGCCCTCGCGCAGCAGAATGTCGACAAGCCAGTCGGCCGCCCAGGCCCGCTCTGGCGCATGATGGATGCGGGCAAGCGGCTGTAGCGACACAGTGTCAACGTCGTTCGACAGATCGGTCAAAGTGAGCAAGGGCAATGGATCGTCAGACCCCTGCCCGCTTGCGGTATTGCTTCCGAGATTGTGCCAGTCACCATTCATGGCGAGCATGGCCGCGCGGATTGAGCCACCGAAATCGAAGGCAAAGACCTGGTTGTTTTTGTAACGCCGGAACTGAAGCGCGATCATCGCCAACAGGACCGACTTGCCGGCGCCCGTTGGGCCGACCACGAGGGTGTGGCCGACGTCTCCAACATGCAGGCTGAACCGGAACGGCGTGGCACCTTCCGTTCTGGCGAAGAACAGCGGCGGAGCGCCAAAATGGTCGTCCTCGATCGGACCTGCCCAGACCGCGGACAGTGGAATCATGTGCGCGAGGTTGAGCGTCGAAAGCGGGGGCTGGCGAATATTGGCATAGACGTGGCCAGGGATGCCGCCCAGCCAAGCTTCGACAGCGTTGACGCCTTCGGCGATGCAGGTGAAGTCCCTGCCCTGAACGATCTTTTCAACCTGACGCAGCTTTTCGTCGGCAATCGAGGGGTCGGCATCCCAGACAGTCACGGTGGCGGTGACATAGGCTTCGCCGATCTGATCTGAGCCCAGATCCTGGAGCGCCGCGTCGGCGTCGGCCGCCTTGTTGGCGGCATCCGTATCGACGAGGACGGACGCCTCGTTGGTCATCACCTCCTTGAGGATCGCGGCGACGGATTTCCGTTTCGCGAACCACTGACGGCGTATCTTCGTCACCAACTTGGTTGCGTCGGTCTTGTCGAGCATGATCGCCCGCGTCGACCAGCGGTAGGGGAAGGCAAGGCGATTAAGGTCGTCGAGAATCCCCGGGAAGGTCATCGTCGGGAACCCGGTGATGGTGAGTGTGCGCAAATGCGCATCGGCAAGCCTCGGCTCTAACCCGCCGGCCAACGGCTGATCGACAAGCAGGCTATCGAGATGCATCGGCGTTTCTGGCACACGAACGCGATGCCGCTTGGTCGAAATGGTTGAGTGCAGGTAACTCAGCGTCTCTTCATCGTCGAGCCAGTCAGCTTCGGGAACGAAGCCCTCGATGAGGTTGAGCACGCGGTCGGTGCGATCGACAAAACTTTTCAGGAGCTCCCACGGATCGACACCGGTCTTTTCCCGGCCTTCGTAGAGCCAGCTCTCCATTCGCGACGCTTCCTCGGCCGGAGGCAGCCACACGAAGGTGAGGAAGTAGCTGCTTTCAAACAGCACACCGGAGTCTTCGAACTGTTCGCGACGCTCGATGTCGAAAAGTGCGGATGCGCAATCCGGGAAACGGCTCTCCGGGTAGCCGCTGGCGGGATTGCGCTGCGCTTCGACAAAAATTGCCCAGCCGGAGCCGAGCCGGCGCAGCGCGCCGTTGAGCCGCGCGGTTGTGCCGACGAGCTCCGCCGGCGTCGCGGAGTCCAGATCCGGCCCGCGAAAACGCGCCGTTCTTTGAAAACTGCCGTCCTTGTTAAGCACCACGCCCGGCGCCACCAGGGCGGCCCAAGGCAGATAGTCGGGGAGGCTGGCACTCTTCTTTCGGTATTCCGCGAGGTTCATCATGGCGAAAACCTCAACATCCGAAATGCGCGGGGTAGCGCAGGTGCCGGCGAACCACATCGACGAATTGCGCATCGCGCTTTGCCGCCCAGACGGCCATGAGATGCCCGGCGGCCCAGATGACAAGCCCGGCGACCCACAAACGAAGTCCCAATCCGACCGCGCCGGCGAGCGTGCCGTTGGCAATCGCGACTGCACGCGGCGCGCCGCCGAGCAGGATCGGTTCGGTGAGTGCGCGATGAACCGGCGCGAAAAAGCCACGGACTTCCTCCTCCATCAGATCAGCGCTCCGCCGCCGAAGGAGAAAAACGACAGGAAGAACGAACTTGCCGCGAAAGCGATCGACAGCCCGAAGACGATCTGGATCAGCCGGCGAAATCCGCCTGACGTGTCACCGAAGGCGAGCGACAAGCCGGTGATGATGATGATGATTACCGCCACAATCTTGGCAACTGGCCCCTCAATCGATTCGAGAATTTGCTGAAGGGGCTCCTCCCAGGGCATGGAGGAACCGGCAGCATGGGCGGGCGCAATCGTCATGATCGCGGCGGTCGCCGCATACGAAAGCTCGACGGCAAGTTTGCGGATAGCCAATGAATTGAAGCGGATCGGGGTCATTCTGAAGCTCCAAAGGGCGGGTGGTGATTCACGGTCAGTGTGGTCTCGAGATTTGCTTCCAAGGTGCGGTAGTCGCCGGTGGTCGGATCGAGCCCGTCGACCAGGGCGATCTCGACGAGCCGGCGCGCTGAGCCGCGGCCAGCGAGAACTGCGATGAGATCTATGGTTTCGCCAATAAGTGCGCGCGGAACCGTAACGACGGCCTCCTGCACCAGCTGCTCCAGTCGCCGCAGTGCGCCAAGGGCAGAATTGGCGTGGATGGTGCCGATGCCACCGGGATGGCCGGTGCCCCAGGCCTTCAGCAAATCGAGCGCTTCGGCGCCCCGTACCTCGCCGATCGGGATGCGGTCGGGCCGAAGCCGCAATGATGACTTCACTAGATCGGACAGCGAGGCGACACCGTCCTTGGTGCGCAGCGCTACAAGATTGGGCGCAGCACACTGCAGCTCACGCGTATCCTCGATCAGCACGACGCGCTCGGCGGTTTTAGCCACCTCCGCCAAAAGCGCGTTGACCAGCGTGGTCTTGCCCGTCGATGTGCCGCCGGCCACCAGCACGTTCTTCCGTGTCTCCACGGCAAGCTGCAGGAAGTCAGCCTGGCCTTCGGTCATGATGCCGGCAGCGACATAGTCCTGAAGCGTAAACACCGCGACTGCCGGCTTGCGGATGGCGAAGGTTGGCGCCGTGACAACAGGCGGCAACAGGCCCTCGAACCGTTCGCCGGTCCCGGGCAGTTCCGCCGAAACACGCGGCGAGCCCGAATGCACCTCGGCACCGACATGGTGCGCGACCAGCCTGACGATCCGTTCGCCGTCGGCCGCGATCAGTATTTCATTGCTTGCAACGAGCCCTTCCCTGAGACGATCAACCCACAGGCGACCGTCGGGATTGAGCATCACCTCGACAATGGCTGGATCATCAAGGAAGCGTGCGATGGCCGGGCCGAGGGCGGTGCGCAGCATGCGCGCGCCGCGCGATGCCGCTCCCTTGTTGGTCTGATAGTTGGTCGCCATGCCGGTCCCCGTTTCTCACCACGAACTGGTTCGTGGCGCGGTCGGGGATCATTAGAAAAGGCAGGAACGCCGGCCTTGCAACAAGCAAAACCGGCGATCGTGGCGTGACGTGCAGAGACTTGCGAAATGCGGTGCCGCGGCCGCGATAGCTCAGCAACCCGGTGCCCGACTGGCCATCGCCGCTCCAGCAGAACAGCCGGCTATATCTAGTCCGCAAGCGGAACCCGCTTAGGAAATCATTTTGGCATCGAGGTTTCCAAGGATCGGCTCGGCGTGCATGTTTTGCCGTCCGGTGAGACGTTCTCGGTGGAGAATGACCACGCCGGGGTGGAGGTTTGGCGGCTGGCAGCCCTTTCATCGGCCGTTGTCGGATTGGAGTCGACAGGCAGCTTCGAGAGACTGGCGGTCGCCACCTTGGCAGGCGCCTGCCTGGCGATTGTCGTGGTCAATCCGGCGCATGGGTAGGCGAGGCTTGCAGGTATGTTGAAGAGCCTAGAGAACTATGGTGGAAATTGCCAGAAAGGTAGATTTTTGGAGTTTCTCATGTCCCTGAACATCAAAAATCCGGCTACGGTGGCTCTCGCTGATGAACTCGCGCGCCGCCAGGGTATCAGCAAGACAGCAGCCATCCATCAGGCCCTTAGCGAGCGCCTGCATCGCTTGGGCTTTGGAGGGACCGCTCAGGAGCGTCTGCTGGCAGAATTGCGCGCCATCCGAGAAAGAGTGGCACGATTGCCTGAACTGGATAGTCGCAGCGACGAGGAGATCATCGGGTATGACGAGCATGGAATCCCCAACTGATGGTGATCGATACCTCAGCTGTTGTAGCGATCCTTCGGAGCTCCAGCTTGGGCCCTGTAACAGCGTTCAATTAGTTTCGATTCTGGCAGCTAGGCCTGCATCAACGGGTGTCACGCCAATTGGTCCCAAAGTAGAACAAGCTGGCGTCTCTCGTCCCTCCGGTCTGGCGCTGCTGGGCCGCCTCTTCGATCGGTTGGAGGTTGAGGGCCAATCCAGCCGGGCCAACATGTAGCTCGGACATTCACCGCCGCGACGCTGGTTGCGCGAACAAATGATGGGCCTCGTCGAAAACGGCCCTTGGTAGGACCCGAAGCTCGCTTGCTTCGTAGGCGAGATGCTCGAGATACTGCGTCGTCAGTCGGGCAACCACTTGCGCTTGGCCTAGGTCGCGACGGCGCTTGATTGGCTCGCGATCAGCTCGTTTTGAGACCCAGAATTGGTGAACGGCAAAAATACGCGGATCGGGAACCACGAGCCGTAACGGTCCGCCTTTTTCATCGATGGCGATTGCTTCGAAAGCAGGGGCATTTTCCAACCATGCCAAGTCGGCGATCTCGGCGGCCACCAATTCGTCGTTTGCCTTTCCGATACTTTCCCGGCTCGGCTTCCACGCCGGGTTTGCGTGCGGTCTGATCGGATCGACGAGGTATCCGTCGCGGTTCACCGCGCGGGGAACGTGGCGGACGAACGCTCGAAAGACCGATCGACCTTGCGCAAAAGGTTGATGAGCGCTCCATCTTCGACGTTGACGCCAGACATGATCCTGAGGGATTGGCGCGAGTCCATGAGGAGATCGATATCTTGCGTCGATGTGATTCCGGGCTCCACGAACACTCCGGCCGCCGCCTCATAGGCGTAGATCGCATTCGTGCCAGCAATACGAATGCCTTCCCCGAGAAGACCGGCGTTATCGATTGCCCTGATAATTCTTGCGGCGATCAGGGGAACACGCCCAAGCCGGAGCGCGCGATTGACAGCAGATTGGCGCTCCATCTTCTCCTGTCGCGCAGAGAGCGTTTCTTGGGCGGACGCGCGAGCTGCTTCCCAATTCGCCTTGACAGCTTCGCTCGCCGGCGAGCGCCGACCCTCTGCCTTTTGGTGTCGTACGCCAGCGGCGTCGTAGTAGCTTCGCATCAAATGGTCGATGCCGTTCACGGTGTGCCAAACGAGGGATCCCCGAAAGCTCTTCGCCTTCCTTTGGGCCTCTTTGAGCGCAATGAAGCGTTGGACGGAATTGACTTTTTCCCGGCGCTGATCGTTATTTAATTCAACAAAATCAGTCAATTCAACAGTTGCCACACGTTCAACTCCGATCTGTTGCAAGACACAATAAGGCGGCGGAGCGGCCGATTGCAACAGCTCTCACATGATTCCATTGTGACTGTTGAAGTAGCTGCATTAATTAAACAATATGACGACGAAGCAGCTTGTCTACGTCAGCGCAAGTGAAGCAAAAGCGCCGCTCGAACGCGGCCTTCTCTGGTATTC
Organism: Mesorhizobium sp. M0751; assembly: GCF_040320265.1. Taxonomy (NCBI): domain Bacteria; kingdom Pseudomonadati; phylum Pseudomonadota; class Alphaproteobacteria; order Hyphomicrobiales; family Phyllobacteriaceae; genus Mesorhizobium; species Mesorhizobium sp. M0751. Next base: position 1,415 of record NZ_JAMYPH010000024.1, on the reverse strand, counting down.
GATCCGCAGACCAATCGGTGCAAACGGTCTGAGAAGGCCCACCAATGTGGCGGAACAAATCATGATCATTTCTCATTGTGGTAATCATCAAGGGAGATTGAGCATGGGCGACCGGCACAACCCAAAAATCGAGACTCCGGCAAATGTCGAAAAGGACCCGCAAGATTGGATCAGCGGAGATGACCCAATGACTCCCGCACAAGCCTCGTATTTGAAAACTCTGGCCGAACAGGCCGACGACCCTGACGCCTATGCTGACGGCCTCAGCAAGGCGGAAGCTTCTAAACGCATTGATGCACTCCGGGAGAAGTTAGGCCTGTAGCGTCCGCTCGTGGCGTTTCGTATCCAGCGAGGGACAGCGCGGGTCGAATTGGGAGAGTTTTGCTGCCGTTGTGACCCGCGCAATTAATTTTCTGAATTCAGCGCGCTGCTGCTCGCGTCGCGATCGAGACCACGAACGCCGGATGGGAGCGGCTTTTAGGGTGCAGCAGCCCGGCATCCGCCTAAGCTCACCAGGACCTCGCGCCCGCCAGTCTAATCCTGCTGTCGAAACAGATCAGGACGTCCCGATCAGCGCGACGGTCAGCAGAGACACAAAAAGGACATTGCAGCGCCCCAGAAGAGAACTTTTTCGGTGCCGCGTTGCTCTTCCTCCCGAGATATGTCTTTCGCCATTGCATGCATCCTTTGCGAAGGTGGCGACTGAGCAACGTGCCGTGCCAAGCCTGGGTTCCCGGTAAACGCACTGTGAGAAAGCTCTCGGAATGAAACTCCAACCGTCGGTTGGTGGACGCATTGCACCTGATGCATCTAAAGTTCCCGTGATCCGCGAGCACAGGGCATGCCCGACCCCGAGCCCCCGCCCGGTGCAACCGCGCTTGATCGGCCCCGCCGCATCAAACTGTGCGGCGGGCTTTTTTTATTCACGCGATGGAACACCGGCGCGCAGGGAAAGTTCTGTCCCGGCAGCAAACTCTTTCCCTCATATTTTTGCTGCCAGGTCGGATATCTCCGATCGGCCCGCGTCGTTCTTATCCTCCGGCGACGCGGGCTGGCCGTGCTTGCTATCGGTCGAGGGCCCACAGAACAAACGAAAGCACGATGCTGATCAGAATCCCGGTGCCGATCGGAGCATAAAACGTGAAGTTCTCACGTTGGAGCTTGCGCCGGTCCTGGTCAACGGTCGCGGCATATGTGAGGCGGGAGCGCCATTCTTTTTATCGAGCCGGTGAAACATTTCTCATGGATTGCAGTTCTTGGATCCAGAGGAGTTGAATAAGGGCAACCTATTGCACGCGAGGAGCACGGACGGCACAACTATAAATACGCTCTGTATAGAATACTTCGCAACCGGAAGCTCTCGCTCGTCTTGGTTGCCGCCGAAGCTTGTTTGAAAGACGGCGGTCGCCGCCGAA
>NZ_JAMYPH010000023.1:52500-84076 GCF_040320265.1 Mesorhizobium sp. M0751 | reverse complement strand
TCGACAACATTTCCAATTTCCTGCGCCGCCGCTTGAGCAGGACGATCCACGACTATAACAGGATCCAGGCCGAGCAGGGGTGATCCCCTCGCCAGAAGCCGGCAGGACAAAGGGGGGGCGAAGGATCGCCGACGCTCGTCGGCCGAAAGGCGCCTACCGCGGCCTAGGTGGCCGCCCTCTTCCAGCCGTCCTTGATATGCTTGTATCCCTCCCGATAAACCGCTTCCGGGCCTTCGGAAAAGTCGCGCCACACCTTGGTGGCCGCGGCCAGCTCCTTCAGCGAGCGGCCGAACGCCTCGATCGTCAGCCAATCGTCATAGCCGCTCTTGCGGATGGCGGAGAATGTCTCCTTCCAGGGGACGTGGCCGCGGCCCGGCACGCCGCGGTCGTTCTCCGAAATATGGATATGGACGATGTTCTTGCGGTTGCGCGTATAGGCGCCGATCGGGTCGGCCTCTTCGATGTTGGCGTGGAAGGTGTCGTACATCGCCTTGATGTGCGGCCGGTCGATCGCGTCGATATGCTCCGACAAATCGTCCATCGTGTTGAGCAGATAGCATTCGAAGCGGTTGAGCGCCTCGAGCCCGATGGTGACATTCTTGCTGCCGGCATGATCGCCGATGGCGCGTTGCGAGGCTACCGAGCGCTTCTTCTCGGCCGCCGTCGGCCCGCTGCCGGAAAAGGCGCCAAGTGTCGAATGCAGCGGGCCGCTCAACGTGTTCGCGCCAAGCGCCTGAGCGCAGTCGATCGCCGATTTCATGTAGTCGATACCGGCCTTGCGCGTCGAGGCGTCGGCCGAGATCAAATTCATCGCCGGATCGCCCATGGCAGAAACGGCGGTGCGTTGCAGCCCGATATGGTCGAGCAGCTCGCCGAGTTTCCTGTAGTCGTCCGGCGTGCCGGAGAAGACCGGTATTTCGACGCCGTCGAAGCCGGTCGCCTTGATGTCCCTCAACAACGGCTCGTGCTTTTTCGAGACACTGGTCGTCCACAACAGCATGCACATGCCGATTTTCATCGACGCCCCTCCGCATGAATTCGCCTGCAGGCTTGTTTAGAGGCTTGTCCACGCCCCGTTCTTCTTCGAAGACTTCACGCAGGCCTCGATGAAGGCCATGCCCTCGACGCCGTCCTGAACGGTCGGGAAGACGACATCCTTAGCCGGCTTGCCGCCCTTCCGGCGCGCCGCACGAATAGCCCGCGCGGCTTCCTGGTAGATGTTGGCGAAACCTTCGAGATAGCCTTCCGGATGCCCTGGCGGAACGCGGCTGACGCGACCGGCGACGGGAAGTGCGCCGGCGCCGTTTCGGGTAATCAACTGCTTCGGCTGGCCGAACGGCGTGTACCAGAGATAGTTCGGATCGGCCTGCACCCATTCGAGCCCGCCCTTCGAGCCGTAGATGCGCAATTTCAGCCCGTTCTCGTGGCCGGGCGCCACCTGGCTTGCCCAGATCATGCCCTTGGCCGGGTGCGACCCGCCGATCGGCTTGAAGCGCAGCAGCACATTGATGTTGTCGTCGAGCAGCCTCCCCGGCACGAAGGCATCAAGATCGGCCGACAGCGAATCGAGCTCCAGCCCGGAGACGAAACGGGCAAGGTTGTAGGCATGCGTGCCGATGTCGCCCAGCGCACCGCCGGCACCGGCCTGCTTGGGGTCTGAGCGCCACGCAGCCTGCTTCTGGCCGGTGGCGGCCAGATCTTCGGTCAGCCAGTCCTGCGGATATTCCGACTGCACGATGCGGATGTCGCCGAGCTGCCCCTTGGCCACCATCTCGCGTGCCTGCCGCACCATCGGATAGGCGGTGTAGTTATGCGTCAGCACGAACACCTTGCCGGTCTTGTCGACCAGCGCCGCCAGCTTCCTTGCCTCGGCCAGCGTCGTCGCCAGCGGCTTGTCGCAGATGACGTGGATGCCTGCCTCGAGAAAAGCCTTGGCGGCCGGCACGTGCACATTGTTCGGCGTGACGATGGCCACCACCTCGATGCCGTCCGGCCGCTTGGCCTCCGCCTTGGCCATCTCGGCATAGGAGCCGTAGCTGCGTGCCGGATCGAGCCCAAGCTCGGCCGCCGAGGCCTTGGCGCGCTCCGGATTCGACGACAAGGCGCCGGCAACCAGCACGAACTCGTTATCCATGCGCGCCGCGATGCGGTGCACCGCGCCGATAAAGGCGCCTTGTCCGCCGCCAACCATGCCGTAGCGGATCGGACCGCCTCCCGTTTCCGTCTTCGATGCGCCAACCATGATTTTCTCCCTCGTTATCTGAGATACCCCTCCCCTCGAGGGGAGGGTCGACGCGTAGCGTCGGGGTGGGGTTGGCGGCCATGAAGCTCGGCATGGACCGACCCCACCCGGCCCTCCGGGCCACCCTCCCCTCGAGGGGGAGGGATATCTGTGCTAGATCCCCATCATGCCGCGCAGCACCTTTTTATCGGTCGTGCCGCCGGCGAAATCGTCGAACGCTTTTTCCGTCACCCTGATGATGTGGTGCTGGATGAAGGGAGCGCCTTCGGCCGCACCATCCTCCGGGTGCTTGAGGCAGCATTCCCATTCCAGCACCGCCCATGAGTCGTAATTGTATTGGGTGAGCTTGGAGAAAATGCCGCCGAAATCCACCTGCCCGTCGCCAAGCGAGCGGAAACGCCCGGCGCGGTTGGTCCAGCTCTGGTAGCCGGAATAGACGCCTTGCCGCCCGGTCGGATTGAACTCGGCGTCCTTGACGTGGAACGCCTTGATCCGCTCGTGGTAGATGTCGATGAATTCGAGATAATCGAGCTGCTGCAGCAGGAAATGCGACGGGTCGTAGTTGATGTTGCAGCGCTTGTGGCCGCCGACCGCCTCGAGGAACATCTCGAACGTCGCGCCGTCGAACACGTCCTCGCCCGGATGGATTTCGTAGCCGACATCGACGCCGTTCTCGTCATAGACGTCGAGGATCGGCTTCCAGCGCTTGCCGAGTTCGGCAAATGCTTCCTCGATCAATCCCGCCGGCCGCTGCGGCCAGGGGTAGAGGTATGGGAAGGCCAGGGCGCCGCAAAACGACACCGACGCCTTGAGCCCGAGATTCTTCGACGCCTTGGCGGCGAACTTCATCTGTTCGACCGCCCATTGTTGCCTGGCTTTTGGATTGTTGTGCACCGCAGCCGGCGCAAAGCCGTCGAACTGCGCGTCATAGGCGGGATGCACCGCCACCAGTTGCCCCTGCAGATGCGTCGACAGTTCGGTGATCTCGACGCCGGCATCGGCGCAGATGCCCTTCACCTCGTCGCAATAGGCCTTGGAGGAGGCTGCCTTCTCGAGATCGAACAGTCGAGCGTCCCATGTCGGGATCTGCACGCCCTTGTAGCCCAGACCGGCCGCCCATTTGGTGATCGAGCCCAGCGAATTGAACGGAGCGGCGTCGCCCGCAAACTGCGCCAGAAACAGACCAGGCCCCTTCATCGTCGTCGGCATCGGCATCTCCCTATGTTTCACGACCAAGCATAGCGCCGATTGAAAACAGGGCCAGCCGCTTTGGTCTCTTTGCACAGCGCGCTTGGCGCCGCTATTCTGGTATTACCAAATGCCGAAATCTGGTCAAGCCATTTGACGCGCTGCCGCAGTCCTGCAACCATACCGAGTTAGGCCACATGTTTAAGCAGAATCAATGAACTAGCCAGGAACAAACGCTTGATTTCAGCAGTTCTTGCCGTCCAGATGAAATTACTGTAGACCTCCCATCAGGCCCAATTGGTCGAACCAGTTTGACAAAAATGCTGGGACGCCTTGGGGAGGAATCATGCGGCACGCTTCGGCAGAGTGCGCCGCAGGCGAACTGGTACAGGCGATTCTGGGAAGGATAGACCATGCATCTTTCGACGCACAATTGGATGCGGGCGGAGCCGCTGGAAACGACGCTCAAGCGCATCAAGAAATTCGGCTACGAGTCGATCGAGATCTCCGGCGAACCCGAACAGTACAAGCCCAAGGAGACGCGCGCGCTGTTGAACGAGTACGGCATTCGCTGCTGGGGAGCGGTGACGCTGATGCTGGGCGAGCGCAATCTCGCCGCCAAGGATCAGGGCCAGCGCGAGCGCTCGGTGCAATATGTCAAGGACGTGCTGACCATGGTCAGCGAGCTCGACGGCGAGATCATCACGCTGGTTCCGGCCACCGTCGGCAAGGTGGTGCCGGACGGCACCGAGGAAGAGGAATGGAAATGGGTGGTCGACGCCACCCGGGAATGCTTCACCCACGCCAAGAAGGTCGGCGTCAAGATCGCGGTCGAGCCGCTCAACCGCTTCGAGACCTATCTGTTCAACCGCGGCGCCCAGGCACTGGCGCTGGCCGATGCGGTCAGCCCCGAATGCGGCGTCTGCCTCGACGCCTACCACATCCACATGGAAGAATTTAACGTCTACGATGCCATCCGGCAGGTCGGCAAGCGCCTGTACGACTTCCATGTCGCCGACAACAACCGCTTCGCCGCCGGCCTCGGGCAGATCGACTGGCCGAAGATCGTCGGCACGCTGAAGGAGATCGGCTATGACGGCGCGCTGACCAATGAATTCGTCGCCCCCGTCGACCGCACGCCGGCTGCCCCCTATCCCGACATGGTCGAACGCAACCCCGTCGACATCTCGCCGGAGCAGCTGAAATTCATTCAGGACCACGGCTCCAGCGTGCTCACGGAGAAATTCTACACCGACCAGATGCGCATCAACGCGGAAACGCTGCTGCCGCTGATCAAGTAGCCGAGCCGTTTGGAAAAGCCCTTCCGCCTCACCGCGGCCGGGCCGAGGATGAACATGCGCATCAAGACGGTCCAAGCCTGGTGGGTCCGCATACCGATCGAAGCCGCGAAGCAGCACCGCAGCGACTTCGGTCAGGTGGCGACGTTCGACGCCGCCATCCTGCGCATTGAAACCGACGACGGTCTGGTCGGCTGGGGCGAAGGCAAGAATGCTGCCGGCAGCGCCGGCAGCTACGGCGCTCTCGTTCATTTGCTGAACTACGAGGTCGGCCCGCAGCTGGTCGGCCGCGACCCGGCCGACATCGCCGTCATATGGGAGATGCTCTATAATGGTACGCGCCACGACAGCGCCGCTCGCGCCGGCCATGCCATGCCGCAATTGGCACGACGGGGCATGAGCATCGCCGCCATCAGCGCCGTCGACATCGCATTGTGGGACATTCTCGGCAAATCGCTCGGCGTTCCGGTCTGGCGGCTGCTTGGCGGCCGCAAGCTGGACCGCATGCCGGCCTATGCTTCCGGCGGCTGGGCCACCGCGGAAGCCATCGGCGACCAGCTGCGGTCCTACATCGCCAAGGGCGGCTTCAAGGCGCTGAAGATGCGCGTCGGTGCGATGGACGGCGCCCCACATATCTCGGCGGCTCGCGTCCGCGCCGCAAGACAGGCGCTCGGTCCCGATATCGACCTGATGGTTGACGCGCACGGCACGTACACGGTGGCCGAAGCCAAGCGCTTCATCCATCTCGCCGGCGACCTCGATCTCGCTTGGTTCGAGGAGCCGGTGATCGCCGACGACAAGCCCGGCATGGCCGAGGTGCGTGCCTGCGGCTCGATACCGATCGCTACCGGCGAAAGCGAGGCGACGCGCTATGCCTTCCGCGACCTCGCCGTACTCAAATCCGCCGATATCTTCCAGCCGGATCCGGCCTTTTGCGGTGGCATCAGCGAGGCGATGAAGATCGGCACCATCGCCAGCGCCTTCAATCTGCGCTTTGCGCCGCATCTTTGGGCCGGCGCGCCCTGCTTCTTTGCCGGGCTGCATGTCTGCGCTGCTTCGCCGGCGAGCTTCACCGTCGAATATTCGCTCGGCGCCAACCCGATGATCCACGATCTGATCGAAGAGACTGTCGAAGCAAAGGACGGTATGGTAGCGATCCCTGATAGACCCGGGCTGGGATTCACCATTTCGGAGCGGTTCCTGGAGGCGCACGCGCAACACGGCTGACATGAAAGAAAAAAACCTTCTCGCGGAACTCGCCGCCTATCTGTTCTCCCATTCGGACAAGGAGACGGGCCGCACGCCGTCGGAGCGCGAACTGGCAGAGCATTTCAGCGTCAGCCGCGGCCAGATCCGCGAGGCGCTGGCCATTCTCGAGGCCATGCGCATCGTCGAGCGACGGGCGAAATCCGGCATCTACATCGATACGAAGCAGGCGAGCGTCGAGGCGATGGCGCTGTTCGCCCGCGCCGGCCTGCCGCTCGATCCCGTCCAGATCTACGAGACGGTCGAGTTGCGCAAGATCCACGAGATCAAGGCCGCCGAACTTGCCTGTTCACGCGCCACCGAGGAGAATTTCGAGCGGCTGCGCGAGATCCTGAAGGCCTCCGAGGATCGCATCGCCGCCGGTGAAGGCCTTGCCCGGGAAGACCGCGAGTTCCACCTCGAGATCGTGCGGGCGACCAAGAACAGCGTCTTCCACAATATCTGCAGCGTCTACTACATGATGGGTGAGCTGCGCCTGCCGATCTATTTCAACGATCCCGAACGCAGCGTGCGCTCCCATGCCGAGCATATCCAGATCTACGAGGCGCTGCTGCGCCGCGACGGCAATCTCGCCCAGGCGCTGATGAGCGCCCACCTGCAAGGCGCGGAAAGCTACTGGAAGGGGCTGATCGAGGGGCGCGGGGCGGAGCCGGAAAGCCCAGCGCTCGAAAAGGCCTGAAATGCCCAAGATCCTGTCAACACACAGACTGCACCCTCGTGCCGCTTCCATGCTGACAGGGGCCGGCGAACTCGTCGTTGCTTCCGCCCTCGATGCGGCCACGCTTGCCGCCGAGGCAAGGGACGCCGATGTCATCATCGTTCGCGCTCCCTTGCCTGCGGCGCTTTTCGAAGGCGCGAAGAAGCTCAGGGCCGCGATCCGCCACGGCGCCGGGCTGGACATGGTACCGTTGGAAGCGGCCAATGCGGCCGGCGTGCTGGTGGCGAACGTGCCGGGGGTGAACGCGCGATCCGTCGCCGAATATGTGATGTTCGCGGCGCTGGCGCTGCTTAGGCACTTTCGTGTGTTGGACCGCGACTTGCGTGCGAAGGGCTGGCTGGCGGGCCGCGAACACACGGTGGTGGCCAGCGAGCTAGCGGGCAAGACGATTGGCATTGTCGGCCTCGGCGCGATCGGCCAGGCGGTTGGCCATATCGCGGCACATGGGTTCGATCTGAATGTGGTGGCGACGACCCGCAGCATGCGGCCGGCGCCGGACAGGGTCGGCTTCCTGTCGATCGATGCACTCATCGAGCAGAGCGACATCATCGTTCTGTGCTGCCCGCTGACGCCGGAAACACGGGGGCTGATCAGCCGGGAGCGCATTGACCGGATGAAGCCGGATGCGCTGCTGATCAATGTTTCGCGCGGGCCGGTAATCGATGACGACGCGCTGATCGAGGCCTTGCAGAAGGGCCGCATCGGCGGCGCTGCGCTCGATGTTTTTGCAACACAACCGCTGCCGCCCAACCATCCCTATTTCGGCTTCGACAACGTCATCGTCACCCCGCACATGGCCGGGATCACCGAGCAGTCGATGATGCGCATGGGCGTCGGCGCGGCTGGCGAAGCCTTGCTGGTGCTGGCCAACAGATTGCCGGTCAATCTACGCAACCCCGAAGTGGCCGAGCACTACCGGCGGCGGTTCCCTGTCGATCTCTGAGAACGCCTCAATTTTCCCGAACTCGCCGGCGATGGTGCCGGCCATGGTAAACGTCACAAAATTCCTGCTGACGGCCGGCTTCTGCGTGGCGACGGCGCAAGCCTTCGCCAACGGACAGGGCAGCTACGTGTTCTGCGACAACGGCTTGCGCTGCGTGGCGGCACCCTGTCCATCGAACAGCGCACTCGACCTCGCTACTGGTAAGCTCATCAAAGGCGTTTCAATCGACATCGATCGCCTGCCGCAGCAAGACAAGGCCCTCGATCTTTCGGACAAGCTCTATGCCGGCAAGGTCGTTGTTGTCGGCTCGATCGAGAACCGCACCCGGACCTTCAACGGCAAGCGGTACACCCTGCCTTGGCTGGTTGCCACCAGCATCGAACGCGCCGCCAAGGACAGCGAACGCGGCCACTGCTCGTCGCGCTGACACGCGCTATCGCATCAATTTGCAAGCAGCGCCTCCACGCCCGCTGCGATGCGCAGCAGGTCGTGGTCATGGCCATTGCGCGCCACCAGCATCAGCCCGGCCGGACGCGTCATTCCCGGCATGGGCAGCGAGATGGCTGATAGATCGAACTGGTTGGCGACCTGCGTGTTGCGCAGCAGAAGGCCTTCCGTCCTGTTGCACAGAGCCTCGTCGTCGGTCATCGAGACGATCGTCGGCGCCGTCACCGGCGTGGTCGGCAGGGCCAGCACGTCGACCGACGCCAGTCGCTCATCCATTGCGGCGGCCAGTGCCGTGCGGCGGCGCATTGCCCTGATATAGACCGTGGCCGGAATGGCGGCGGCGCGCGACAATGGTCCGCTTACCCGCGGATCAACCGGCGTCGCAGCTCCCGCCGCCAGCCAGTCGGCATGGATCTCCGCCCCTTCCATCGCCGCGATCGAGGCGCGCTTGGTGGCTGCGCGCAGATCGGCAAGCAGGTCGTCGATCGACAGTTCCGCAAGCCGTGCGCCGCTAAGCTCCATCTTGCGAAGACACCCGTCGAACGTTGTCGCGACCTCTTCCTGCGTATCATCGAACAGCACGCCGCGCGGAATGCCGATGCGCAGGCCGTCCAGCGGCAGCGGCAACAGTGCTGCCAGGTTTTCGCCCGACATCACTGCATCGGCCGCCGCACATTCGGCGACGGTGCGGGCCAGCGGACCGATCGAGTCCAGCGTGGCCGACAGCGGAAACGCACCCGCGAGCGGCACGCGCCGCGCCGTCGGCTTGAAACCGACGACGCCATTCAGCGATGCCGGAATGCGCACCGAACCACCCGTATCGGAACCGATGGAGATTTCGCTGGTGCCTTCGCCGACCGAAACCGCGGCGCCTGAGGACGAGCCGCCCGGAATACGGCTGGCATCGCTTGCATTGCCGGGCGTGCCGTAATGCGGATTGACGCCGATCGCGGTGAAGGCGAACTCGGTCATGCTGGTCTTGCCGAGGATGACTGCACCGGCCTGGCGCAGCCGTTGCACGACAATGGCATCCTGCAGCGCCGGAGCAGCCGTGGCGAGCAGCAAAGAGCCCGCCGTGGTCGGCTCGCCGGCGACATCGAACAGATCCTTGATCGAGACGATCGCCCCATCGAGCGGCCCGAACGTCACGCCGGCTTTTCGCCGCGCATCGGCGGCGTCCGCCGCCGCCCGTGCGGCTTCCGGGTAGAGCTTTACGAAAACGCTCTCATCGCCCGCGCGAGCGGCAAGACGCGAAAGAATTGCTTCGAGGCGATCACGGGCTGATTGCATCTTTCGGTGTCGGACTCCGCGCGCTTGCAACGTCTTAAGGCAGCAGCCAGAAGCTGGCCGCAGGAGACATAGCCCGGCACGGTCGGATTTGCACCTGTCGAACCGAAGGAGGAAGGCCCGATGCTCTACAAAGGCAGCTGCCACTGCGGCAAGGTCGCGTTCGAAGTCGAAGGCGAGTTGTCCGGAGCCGTTCGGTGCAATTGCTCGATCTGCTCGCGCAAGGGTGCACTGCTATGGGCAGTGCCGCATGAGAGCATGCGGGGGCTTGCCTGGGGCGATGATCTCGGCCGCTACAGCTTCGGCAACCACGTCATCGCCCACCGCTTCTGCCGCAGCTGCGGCATTCACCCCTTCGCCGAGGATGTCGGCGAAGAGAGCGGGCGAAGTGCCTATATCAATATTCATTGCATCGAGGCGTTGGACGTGGCCGCCGTGCCGGTCTTCGACTTCGACGGCCGTTCGATTTAGGCCTTGGGATCGTCGATCGGCTTGGGGCCAAGGAAGAACGCCGCCAGTGCCGCAAGCAACGTCGCCGCCGCGCAATAGGCGAAGGCGCTGGCAACGCCGGCATTGTCGACCAGCAGGCCGCCGAAGACGGCACCCAACGCGATGGCGACCTGGAACGTCATAACCATCAGCCCGCCGGCGCTTTCCGCCTGATCGGGGGCGGCCCGCACCAGCCAGGTCTGCAGCCCGACTGGGACGGCGCCGAAGGCAAAGCCCCAGCTGGCCACTGCTATTGCAGCCACCACGGGTGAGGCTCCGACCACCAGCAGCAACACCGCCGAAAACGCGATCAGCAGAGGCGCCAGGCTGACGGCTGCCTTGAGGCTGCGTTCGGCAATGAAGCCGCCGGCGAAATTGCCGAAAAAGCCACCAATGCCGTAGGCGAGCAGCACAAGCGAGATCGTCTCGATGTCCAGCGCAGGCACCTTCTCGAGAAACGGGCGGACATAGGTGAAGCCGGCAAAGTGTCCCGAGGCGACCAGCAACACCACCAGCAGTGCCACCCTGATCATCGGCCGCTTCATCACCTCCAGCAGCGTGCGAAAACCTGCCGTACCTGCCGGCGGCAGCTTCGGAATGGTAGCCACCTGCACCAGCAGCGCCAGCGCGCCGACCACCGCGGCGATCATGAACGCCGTCCGCCATCCCCAGATATCGCCGACATAGGCGCCGACCGGAGCCGCACAGACAGTTGCCACCGAAACGCCGGTGAGGATGATCGACATGGCGCGCGGCATCAGCCGCATCGGAACGAGCCGCATCGCCATGGCAGCCGACATCGACCAGAAGGCGCCGAGACTAATGCCAAGCATGATGCGGGCGATCAGAAGAACGGGAAGCGACGACGCAAACGCGGCTACCAGGTTTGACAGCACAAGCAGCACCGTCAGCGCCCACATGACCAGCCTGCGGTCCAGCCGCTTGGTGACAATGGCCATGGTCGGCGCCGCTATCGCACCAATGACAGCGGTGGCCGTTACCGCCTGCCCGGCGGCGCCTTCGGTGATGCCGAGATCCTGCGCAAGCGGCGTCAGCAGGCTGGCGGGCAGGAATTCCGCGGTCACCAGGCCGAAGACTCCGAGTGCCAGGGAGACCACCGCCCCCCATGCGGGTTCGGACCGTTCGGCGGTTTCCGATGGGTCGAGAACGGCGTCCATGACGCCTGTCGCGGGTTCGGTCATGAGGGATCTCCGTTCTGTTGCAGCGCAGCATTTGGCTGCAATGCAACATAGGGAGTGACTGGCTGGAGTTTCCATGCTAGAAACACCATTATGTTTGACCGTTCGTCCAAAATTCCAATCACCGGCGATCCGCTGACAGACATATTGCGCGGATTGCGTCTCGAAGGCGTCGATTACGGCCGTTGCGAGATGAAGGAACCTTGGGGCATCCATTTTCCGGCTCAGGCGGCGGCACGGTTTCATTTCATCGGCCGCAAAGGCTGCTGGTTGCTGCAGCCGTCCGGCGATTGGGTCGAGCTCAAGGCGGGCGACGCTGCCTTGTTGCCGCGCGGCTCAGCCCACACGCTGGCGAGCGAGCCGGGTATCGAGGCGGCGCCGATCCATGGCTATGAGGTCGAGGAAATCTGCAAGGGCGTCTATTGTATGTCGAATGACGGCGTGCCCGGCTGCCGTCCGGGCACCTTGCTGTTTTTCGGCAGCATGTATTTCAATCTCGATGGCTTGCACCCCTTGCTCGGCATGATGCCGGACGTGATGCGTGCGCATGAGTTGGAAGCCTATGAGCCGGGTATCCCGCATCTGCTGGAAGCGATGGCCCGCGAGGTCACGATGGAGCGCGTCGGCTCCGGCGGCATCCTGGCGCGGCTGGCCGATGTGCTTGCCGCGACCGTCATCCGCTCATGGGTCGAGCGCGGCTGCGGCGACTCTTCCGGATGGATTGCGGCGGTCAGGGACCGCGAGATCGGCCGGGTGCTGGCCGCGATCCATCTCGAACCGAATCGCGACTGGACGGTGGAGGCTCTGGCAAAGATGATGGGCGCCTCGCGATCAGGTTTCGCCGAGCGCTTCGCCACCATTGTCGGCGAAACACCGGCAAAGTACGTCACGCAGGTGCGGATGCACCAGGCGAGGCAATGGCTTGTCCGCGACCGGCTCAAGATTTCCGTCGTCGCGGCTCGCCTCGGCTACGAATCCGACGCCTCCTTCAGCCGCGCCTTCAAACGGGTCATCGGATCGCCACCCAGCCACTTCCGGGCCGAGGAACAGGCGGAGATCCGCTAACCTAATTAGGCCAGCCAAACGTTGGCCGGCTTATTGCTCGGTGATGCAGGCCGAGCCGGCGCTGCTCTTGCAATATTTACCGGAGGCCCCGCACCTGCCATCCGAGACTTCGACGACGGTGCCGCTCAACAACAGCTTGCAGTCGCTGGTGGACAGATTGACCGCGCCGTTGAGGTCCTTGATCTTCTTGGCGTCGACCTGCGCGCCGGCGACAACTTTCTTGGCTGCCTGCGCCTCGCCCAGATGCGCCGCCGACAATCCCATACCGGCGACAAGCAGGATCGTCGCAAAACTGCGTAACAGATTTCCCATAGCCAAACCCTCCGTATTTGGGTCTCCAAATTGGGCCTGCAAAAGCCCGTTTGAGACCAAAGGATCAGCCTATTCGACAAATCGGAGCATCCGCATCCCCCGTACGGGGGATGACGGGAGACAGCCAAGCGGAATCACACGGCATCGCACAAATGCCCGACTAAAACGGATAGATAGAACGGGATGCACGGTTCAACCTGAACGCATCCCGCTCTGGCTGCAGTAAAGAGCTTGTATTTAGCCGGCGTGACGCAGGCTTATTCCGCTGCCCTTGTCGAACAGCACCACCTTGTCCGGGTTCCAGGCAAAGCGCACCGGCTGCTCTATCTGGACGTCGGTCCTGGCCGGCACCGTGGCGCGCAGCATGGCGTCGCCGACCCGCAGCGTCAGGATCTTCTCGACGCCGTGGTTCTCGACGTCATGGACCCGCGCCTCGACCGGCGCGCCGGTCTCGAGATAGACGTCCTCGGGACGAATACCGAAGACGAGCGGGCGACCGTCGGTCGCCGCGCCCGTCTTGGCACCCCCCGAAGTCTTGGCACCCCCCGCAAACGGCAATTCGAAATTGAGCGGCGCCATCACCGCACGTCCGTTGACAAGCTTGCCGTCGATGAGGTTCATCGGCGGCGAGCCGACGAAGCTTGCCACGTAGGTGTCGCGCGGATTGTTGTAGATCTCGTACGGCGTGCCGGTCTGGACGATGCGGCCGTGATTGAGCACGCCGACCTTGTCCCCCATCGACATCGCCTCGATCTGATCGTGCGTCACGAACAGGAAGGTGGCGCCAAGCTGCATCTGCAGGTTCTTCAATTCGGTGCGTAGCGCCTCGCGCAATTTGGCGTCGAGCGCCGACAGCGGCTCGTCCATCAGGAATACCCGCGGCTTGCGCACGATGGCGCGACCGATCGAGACGCGCTGCATCTCGCCGCCTGAAAGCCTGTCGGTCTTACGGTCGAGCAGATGCTCGATCCGCAGAGTCCTGGCGGCGCGGTCGACACGATCCTTGATCTCGGCATCGGGCAGCCGGCGGATCTTCGGCTTCAGCGGAAATTCGAGATTTTCGCGCACCGTATAGCGCGGATAAAGCGAATATTGCTGCAGCACGAGCGCCACGTCGCGCTCGGCCGCGCCCCAGTCGGCGACATCGACGCCATCGATGAAGACCTGACCTTCGCTCGGTTTTTCCAGGCCGGCAATCATGCGCAGCGTCGTCGTCTTGCCGGCGCCGGTCTCGCCAAGCAGGACGAAGAACTCGCCATCCGCGATGTCGAGATCGAGCCCGGTCAAGGCGGTGTGGTTGCCGAACTTCTTCGAGATGTTCTTGAGCTGGATGTGGGCCATCAGAGTCTCACTCCCAGCGATTTGCCGCTCGCCGTGTCGAAGAAATGCGCCTGGCTGGGATCGATTCTGACGAAGACCCTTTCGCCGGGGCCGCCGATGAAGCCGCTCTTGGTGCGCGCACGCAGCATCTTGGAGCCGACCTTGAGGTCGACGATGTCGAAGGACCCGAGCGGCTCGACGATCTGCGTCTCCACCGGCAAGAATCCCTCGGCGGCTTCGCGGCGGACGAGGACGCCTTCCGGCCGGATGCCGAGCGCGAGCTGGCCGCCGGCATGGCCGTTGAGCTTCGACAACAAGGCGCGCGGGAATTCGAAACCGGCGGCCGCATCGCCGACCGTGACCGAGGCCGATGAGGCTTTCTCGGTCACCGAAGCGTCGGCGACGTTCATCACCGGGCTGCCGACAAATTGCGCGACGAAAAGATTCGCCGGATGCGAATAGACCTCGTCCGGCGAGCCGACCTGCTGCAGCACACCTTCATGCATGATGACGATGCGATCGGCGAGGCTCATCGCCTCTATCTGGTCGTGGGTGACGTAGATGCTGGTCGAGCCCTGCTTGATGTGCAGCCGCTTGATCTCGGCCCGCATCTCCTCGCGCAGCTTGGCATCGAGCGCCCCGATCGGCTCGTCCATCAGCATCGCCTTCGGCCGCCGCACCAAGGCCCGGCCGATCGCCACGCGCTGCATGTCGCCACCCGACAGCGCCGACGGTTTCCTGGCGAGGAGATCGCTGATCTGCAGCGTCTTGGCGACCGAGCGCACCTCGCTGTCGATCTCGGCCTTGCTCTTACGCGTCGCCCTCAGCGGAAAAGCGATGTTCTCGTAAACGCTCATATGTGGATAGAGCGAAAACGACTGGAAGACCATGGCGATGTCGCGGTCGGCGGCCTTGAGGTGCTGGACCGGCTTGCCGTCGATGAGGATGTCGCCGCCATCGATCGTCTCCAGCCCGGCGATGGCGCGAAGCGTCGTCGTCTTGCCGCAGCCCGACTGGCCCAGCAGCACGATGAACTCATTGTCGTCGATCTTCAGGTTGAGGTCCTTGATGACCTGGACGGCGCCGAAATATTTCTGGACGCCGCGAAGCTCGATCTGGGTCAATGCTGTGCCCCCGGATTTGCCCCTTGCCCGGTGCCGGCCTTCTCCTCCGGCGCGATTTTGGAGGTGATGTTGAAGCCGATCAGGCCGATCAGGATGATGGTCACGCCGTAGCTGTGCAGCAGCATATTCCACGGCTGGCAGAGCGCGATGATGCCGAGCACCATCAGCACCTGGCTGCCCGGTTCGAGATATTTCTGGTTGATGTCGCGAAAGCTCATTTGCGGATCGCTCCAAACGACATTCCGCGCAGCAGATGGTTGCGGAGCAGGAAGGTGAAGATTGCGACCGGCAGCAGGAACAGGAAGGTTCCGGCGGCGATCACCGTCCAGTCCGGCAGGCCGGCGCCGACCTGGCTGGGAATGAAAGGCGGTGCTGTCTGGGCGCGGCGGCTGGTCATGATCAGTGCGAAGGCATATTCGTTCCACGCGGTGATGAAGCAGAACACGGCGGTGGCGGCGATGCCGGTGGCGGCCTCGGGCAGCACGATCTTGAAGAAGGCCTCCATGCGCGTATAGCCGTCGACGAGGGCCGCCTCCTCATACTCCTTGGGGATCTCGTCCATGAAGCCTTTCATCAGCCACACCGAGAAGGACAGGTTGAAAGCGGTGTAAAGGATGATCAGGCCGATATGGGAATCGTTGAGGCCGACCGCCCGGTACATCAGGAACATCGGAATGGCGACGACCACCGGCGGCAGCATGCGCGTCGACAGGATGAAGAACAGCAGGTCCGCCTCGCCTTTTACCTTGAAGCGCGAGAACCCATAGGCGGTGAAGGTGCCCATGCCGACGGCCAGGACGGTCGAGGTTATGGCAACGATCAGCGAGTTCATGAAACGGCTCGGATAGCCCGACCACTGCACCTGGCCCTTGCCGTCGCGCACGATCTTTTCGCCGCCATTGAAGACGACGCGCTCCCACCACGGCGCAGCCGCGTACTCCTCCGGCGACGGCGGGCTGCGCAGCTGCGAACGCTTGGTGAACAACTTGACGAAGGGCGATATCTCCGGCTGGAAAACCACCGTCGGCGGAATGGTGGTGGCGAGGTTGCGCGGCTTGAACGCCGTCGAGGCTATCCAGTAGATCGGCGCCAGGAAGATGATCGTCACCAGCAGGACAGCGACGATGGCGACCCGGTTGAAGGTGATTTCGGAAGAAGTGCGGACTGCGGCCATCTCAGCGCTCCTTCACCTTGTTGAGGTATTTGACATAGATGTTGGTGATCGCCAGCACCATGATCAGCACGATGTAGGCGAGCGCGCAGGAACGCCCGGTCTGCCATTCCTGGAACGCCATCTTGTAGAGCCGGATCGAGATCAGCTCGGCCGTCGGCTGGCTGGTCAGGATGTAGGCGAGGTCGAAGGTCTTGAACGCCTCCATGGTGCGGAAGATGACCGCAATCATCAGGATCGGCGCAACCAGCGGCAGCGTTATGCGGAAGAAGGTGTAGAACGGCCCGGCCCTGTCGATTGCTGCTGCCTCGTAGAGATGCTTGGGCACGGCCGACAGGCCGGCCAGCGACAACAGCATGACGAAGGGCGACCACATCCAGATGTCGGTCAGCGCGACCGCATAGAGCGCCATTTTCGGATTCGACAGCCATTCGAAGGTGCCGAGGCCCAGCGCATAATTGATGATGCCGAAGGACGGATCGTAGAGCAGCTTCCAGAACAGGCCGACGACGGCCATCGACAGCATCATCGGCAACAACAGGAGCGTCGTCAGCAGGCCCTTGAGCGGAATGTCGCGGTTGAGCAGCATGGCCACGCCGAAGCCGACGAGCAGCTGGCCGGCGACCGAGATGATGACGTATTTTGCGGTGATGGCGAAGTTGGACCAGACATAGGGATCGCTGAGCAGGTCGCGATAGTTCTGCAGCCCGACGAAATTCGCCGCCGCGCTGGTCGAGGCGCGGAAATCGGTGAACGAATAGCCCAGCGAATAGATCAGCGGGAAGATGTTGAAGACGATCAGGAACAGGATCGTCGGGATAATGAAGAGATTGCGGATAGAAATGTCGCTGAGACCGCGAGCGGCGGCCCGCGAGGACCTGTCCAGCGTGGTGATCATCGTGGTCGCCAAGACCCTGCTCCCAGTTCAGAAATCAGAAAGATTTCAAAAATCAGAAAAAGAAACGGAGGAGGCACGAACGCCCCCTCCGTGACACTTCATGCTTATTGGCCGCGGCCGTATTTCTTGAAGGTCGCGTTCCAGTCGGCTGC
This sequence comes from Mesorhizobium sp. M0751, assembly GCF_040320265.1. NCBI lineage: Bacteria > Pseudomonadati > Pseudomonadota > Alphaproteobacteria > Hyphomicrobiales > Phyllobacteriaceae > Mesorhizobium > Mesorhizobium sp. M0751. Next base: position 66,957 of record NZ_JAMYPH010000023.1, on the reverse strand, counting down.
CAGTGCGTCCAGCGTCTCCTTGGCGGTGCCTTCGCCGCCGATCATGTAGGGATAGATGCGCTGGTTGAGCTGCTGCAGCAGTTCCGCATATTCCGGAACCGCCCAGAAATCCTTGACCTTGAACATGGTCTCGTAGAACGCCTTGTTGTAGGGGGTGGCGTTCTGGAATTCGGGTGACTTGAGCACAGCGGCACTGCAGGTGTAGCCGCCAAGCGCTGCCCATTTCTTCTGGGTCTCGTCCTTGATGAACCATTCCAGGAACTTCGTCGCCTCTTCCTGCTTCTGCGAGTAAGAAACGATGGAGATGCCCTGACCGCCGAGTGCGGCGAACTGATCGCCGTTCGGGCCGGGAGGATTGGCGAAGAAACCGGTGTTCTTGGCATTCGGGTTCGACGCCTCGTTGATCAGCGAGGGGAAGAACGCGAAGTAGTTCATACTCATCGCGGCCAGGTTTTCAGTGATCGCCTGGTTGTCCTCGACGAAGAACGACTTGGCCCAGCCCGGAGGCGTGAACTTGTAGAGTTCCTTGTAGGCGTCGAGCGCCGCGATCGCCTTGTCGGAGTTGATGAAGCCATCGACCTTGTAGGTCTTATAGTCACCCAGCTCGCCGCCAAAGGAGAACAGCGCGTTTTCGAAGCCCATCGCCATCGCGTCATACGAATTGTCGGTGTAGATGGCGATGCCGTATCGCTTCTGATCCGGCCTGTAGAAGAATTCAGCGATGTCGCGCAGCGCCTTGAAATCCTTCGGCACGTCGAGATCGTAGCCATACTTGGCCTTGAAGGCTTCCTTTTCCTTGGGGTCTTCGAACCAGTCCTTGCGATAGGACCAGCCGACGGCGTCGCCTTCGAGCGGAATGGCCCAGTATTTGCTGCTGCCGCCCGGATATTCGGCATAGTATTTCACCGTCGCCGGTGCCATCACTTCACCGACCTTGTGCTTGTTGAAGAAGTCGGTCAGGTCGACATAGTGGCCACCGGTCGAGCCGGCACCGAGCCATTGCGAGTCGCCGACGACCATATCGTAGGCGTCGCCATGGGCGTTGAACTCGGTGAAGGCCTTGGTCTGGAAGTCGGGCCACGGTGTGGTTTCCACCGTGATCTTGACGCCGGTTTCCTTCTCGTACTCGTTGCCGAGTTCCTGCAGGTAATTGGCCGGATCCCATTCCGCCCAGAAGATTGTAAGTTCCTTTTCCTGCGCGTAGACGGACGTTCCGCAGGCGAGCACTAGGCCGATACCAGCAAGCAAGCTGGTCATTGTCTTGCGCATAATGATTTCCTCCCTTGTGCGCATTCTACCGCGTCATGCGAGCCGGCGGCGAGGCCGGCCCTGGTAGTCCTCCCGTGACGGCACCGTTCCGGTTTTTGAACCTCCTCGTTCAACCGAAACGGATCTTAGCCTTCACCCTTGATCCGCTTTATTTGTCCTGATCTGGTATTACCAATTTCAGACGAACGTCAAGCCCTTTCTTGGACGGTGGCGGACACGCAGACAAGTTGGTTTCTGCGATATCTGCCTGTTTTCCCTGAATTTTCCTACTCCTTGATACATGAATGCCTTACCTGGGCCGCTGCATCGCTAGTAGTATGAACAATCAGGTTGAAAATCTGGTCGAACCAGATTGGCGTTATCTAGCGGCCGTCGTCGGCGCGATCCCATCTCCTTCAATCATCGATTCGGTCATAGCCGCGCGCACCAGAGCGCCGGCCGTCCACTGAGCGACCGACATCATTCTGCGGCTATCCAATCCCCATATATCCTTCAATACGATGAGCATCTCAACACCGAAGATCAATGACAGCGCCTGCGCGAGCCGCTTGAATTCGCGCGGCGGCAACCGGCCTTTGAGTGGCGCGATCGCATCCTTCAAAAGGTCGACGCGATGGCCGCGGGTGAAGGCCGGCTCACCGCCCAGCGTCCCTGCCTGTCGCTGCGCCCACTGGTCGAGCGACAGTTTCAGCGCCGCCTTGAACGTCGCTTCGAAGACCTCGATGCGCGGCATGGCGGTCTCGAACAGCTCGGCGACCCGGCGCTCGGGATCGGCAGAGCTCGATTGCCAGGTAAGGATCGGCCCGAGCCCTTCGTCCACCACCGCCTGCACCAGCGCCGCCTGGCTCGGAAAATACCGATAAGCGGTGGCGCGGGAGACTTCCGCTGCTTCCGCCACCTCGCTGACGGAGGGCGTGGCGCCCGCCTGCATCAGCTTTGTCGCCGTCTCCAGCATGAGACGCCTGGTGCGCGCGCGGGCCCCGCGCTCTACCCGCGGGCTGGCGCCTTGGCCGGCGTCGTCGTTCACTGTCGCTTGTTGACGTGAGACATCCATGTCAATACGATACGCGCGTCTCAAAAAATTGCAACGGCCCTTCGCCCATCGAACGGCCGGGCAAACGGGTGGCAGCGCCGAGCACGCCCAAGACCGGGGAAACGCGATGAAGCGGATCTATGTGGTGGGCACCGCCGACACCAAGGGTGAGGAACTCGCTTTTCTGTCCGATGCAGTCGCGGCTACCGGCGCTTCGATTGTCCGCGTCGACATCGGAACACGCGGCGCGACCGTGCCGGTCGATGTTTCGGCAGACGAGGTCGCCAGCCGCCATCCCGAGGGTCGCAATGCCGTGCTCGGCATTGACGATCGCGGCACCGCGGTGGCGGCGATGGCCGCCGCCTTTGCCCGGTTTGTCCAGTCGCGCGGCGATATTGCCGGGATTATCGGTATCGGCGGCGGCGGCGGCACCTCGATCATCACCGCAGGAATGCGCACGCTGCCGCTCGGCCTGCCGAAGATCATGGTTTCGACCTTGGCCTCCGGCGACACCGCACCTTATGTCGACATCTCCGACATCGTGATGATGCCGTCGGTGACCGACATGGCCGGCCTCAACCGGCTTTCCCGTGCCGTGCTGCACAATGCCGCCCAGGCGATATCAGGCATGGCGGCAAAGCCGGCGCCGCCGGCCGACGGCAGACCCTCGATAGGCCTGACCATGTTCGGCGTCACCACGTCATGCGTGACCGCGATCGCCGACGAGCTTCGTTCGACCTATGACTGCATGGTCTTTCATGCCACCGGAACCGGCGGCCGGACCATGGAAAAATTGGCGGACAGCGGCCTGTTGTCGGGCGTCATCGACATCACAACGACCGAAGTCTGCGACTTGCTGCTTGGCGGCGTGCTGCCGGCGACCGAAGATCGCTTTGGCGCCATCGCCCGCACCGGGCTGCCTTATGTCGGCTCGGTCGGCGCGCTCGACATGGTCAATTTCTGGGCGCCGCCGACAATTCCGGAACGCTATCGCGGCCGGCTGTTCTATGAGCACAATCCAAACGTCACACTGATGCGCACCACTGCCGACGAAAGCAGAACGATCGGCGAATGGATCGGTACAAGCCTGAGCCTCTGCCAGGGTCCGGTTCGTTTCCTCATTCCGGAGAAAGGCGTGTCGGCGCTCGACATCGAAGGCGGCGCCTTCTTCGACCCTGAAGCCGATGCCGCATTGTTCGAGGCGATCGAGCGTACCATCAAACCCGCCAAAACGCGGCGCGTACTGCGCCTGCCGCTGCACATCAACGATCCGGAATTCGCCTGGGCCGCCACAACGGCCTTCCTCGACATCGCCAGACAGTGAGACATCAATACATGACCGCCATACCGCGCAAAAAAATGCTGGAGAAATTCCGCAAGATGATCGCGGACGGTGTTCCGATCGTCGGCGGCGGTGCCGGCACCGGCCTGTCGGCCAAGGCCGAGGAAGCCGGCGGCATCGACCTGATCATCATCTACAATTCCGGCCGCTACCGCATGGCCGGGCGGGGCTCGGCCGCCGGCCTGCTCGCCTATGGCAACGCCAACGAGATCGTCAAGGAGATGGCCTACGAAGTGCTGCCGGTGGTGAAGAAGACGCCGGTGCTGGCCGGCGTCAACGGCACCGATCCGTTCGTCATCATGCCGCTGCTTTTGGCCGAGTTGAAGACGATGGGCTTTTCCGGCGTGCAGAACTTTCCGACCATCGGCCTGTTCGACGGCCAGATGCGGCAGAGTTTTGAAGAAACCGGCATGGGCTTCGGGCTCGAGGTCGACATGATCGCCGAGGCTCACAAACTCGACCTGTTGACCACGCCCTATGTCTTCAACCCAGACGAGGCGCGCGCCATGACAGAAGCCGGCGCCGACATCGTCGTCGCTCATATGGGGGTGACCACGGGCGGCTCGATCGGCGCGACATCGGCCAAATCGCTGGACGATTGTGTCAGCGAGATCGACGCCATTGCCGAAGCGGCACGCTCAGTGCGCGAGGATATAATCCTGCTTTGCCATGGCGGGCCGATCTCGATGCCGGACGACGCCAGATATATTCTCGAGCGCTGCAAGGGCCTGCACGGGTTCTATGGCGCGAGTTCGATGGAACGGCTGCCGGCGGAAGCTTCGATCGCCAGGCAAACGGCGGATTTCAAGGCCGTCACGTTCGGCGCTGCGTAGAAGAAGGGGTGAGACGATGACCGACAACAGCAAGGTGTTCGTATACCCAAAAGACGTCAGCGCCTTCGGCTTCGACTGGGGCAGGCTGTCGCTGACGGTCGCTCCCGAAGTGAACGGCGCGAAGCGCTTTTCCGGTGGTGTCGTCGACCTGCCGTCGGGCAAGGGCCATACGCGTCATAACCATCCGGGTGCCGAGGAGATCATTTTCGTCATCTCAGGCAATGGCGAGCAGATGGTCGAAGACGAGAAGGGCAATCCGGTCGTCGAGAAGGTCGGCCCCGGTTGCACCATCTATGTGCCGGAAAGCCGCTTCCATTCGACGCTCAATACCGGCGACGCGCCGATGCAGCTTTTCGTCGTCTATTCGCCGGCCGGGCCGGAATTGGCACTGCGCGACCTGCCGGATTTCAGGTTGCTGCTGCCAGGCGGGAATTGAGATAGACGGCGCCTAAGCTCCACCCCTGTTCCAGCCCCTGCCGCGATCGCCGAACATGACGTAGCCGGCATCGGTCACCGCCACCGTGTCCTCCAGCTTGATGAAGCCGCGCGTCGGGTGGAGCATGGTCGTCTCGACCGAAAGCACCATGTTCTTCTCCAGCGGCTTTGCGGCATAGGTGCCTTCATAGGTCACCGGATGGTTGGTCATCAGGAACGGCGCTTCGTGCGTGATCAGCCCCATGCCATGCGCGAAGAAATCGGTATACGGCGCAACCTTCGACGCTTTCAGCACGCCTTCGGCATGAGAAATCATTTCACCGCCCAGCGTGCCCGCCTTGACCTTGGAGAAGGCCGCCTGCTGCACTGTCTCGATCTCGGCCAGCAGATCCTCGAGTTCGGCGTCAGGCTCGCCCAGCACGCCCATGCGGCAAAGGTCGCCGATATAGCCGTGGTAGTTGCCGCCGGAATCGATCGACATAACCTCGCCCTTTTTCCACGCCTGCGGCGAGGCAGCACGGTTGTGGCTGGAGCCTAGCGTCAACAGGCAATATTCGAAATGCGCACCGCGATTTGTCTCCTCGCGCCTGAGCTGCTCAATGATCTCGCTCTTGGTCGTGCCTTCGCGTGCCCAGCCGATGGTCGCCAGCATGGAATCGGTGATCAGCTCCGATGCAATGCGCAGCTTCTCCAGCTCGGCCTCGGTCTTGATTGCCCGCATGCGCTCCAGCATATCAGTCGCGTCGATCAGCTTGGCGTCCGGCAGCGCGTTGCGGATCAGCATATAGGCGTCGGACGGCAGGAAGGCGGGCTCGATGCCGATGCGGGCGTTGTCCTTGCCGATCTTCCGCAAATGCTCGACTGCCAGATTGGCGGCATCGAGCGTTCCCCAGCAGGCGGCATGCAGTGTCGGCGTCCAGAACGGATGGTTCTGGTGCTCGCCGCCTTCCATGCGGTTGCCGATATAGGCGGCATGCTCCGGCCCGCCTTGCTCATAGACGACAACAGGCAGATAGCGGCTATGGCCGATTGCATCCATGGCGGCGAAAAAGATGAACTTATAGCCGCCAAGCAGATATTGCGTGTTGTGCTTGGAGGTGGCGAGCAGCACGTCGATACCGGCCTCCTCCATCAGCCCGTCCACCCTGGCCTGGTCGAACGGCACGCTGCCGACGGCATTCTTGCCTGGGGCAATGTTCATGTCTCTCTCCCTGAAATCCCTTGGCCGGCCGCTCGCCGGCACCGGCTTTTCCGGCTCCGATCCTCAGCTATGCTCAAATCTGCATCATTTTGCCCGATGTGGTCCAGCCAGAATGGAGCGAACCAGCCCCAAAAGCTGCTCCACCTGCTGTGCTTTACTCCAGTCTGGTCTTGCCAGAACCGCGCATCGAACCGTCTTCTGTACAACTGGTCCAGCGGACAGAAATTTCAAAGCCACGTAAAAATGCGCCAATTCCGTCTTTGGTGAAACCCCGCACAAGGCCCATAATCAGCTTTGCGGGATGCTTGCGAGCGTCCGAGGGGGACGGCGGACCCGGCCGGGTCCGCGGAGAGGACGGAGTTCGATCATGCCAGAGTTCACCATTTCCAGACGGACGATGCTTGCGGGTTCGGCATTGCTGCTGGCCTCTACCGCGATGCCGACGATCGGTTGGGCGCAGACGCCGAAAAAGGGCGGACGACTGGTTGTCGCCGCTGATTCCGAGCCGCGCAATCTCAATCCGGCGATTGTCGCCTCGAACGGCGTCTTCTTCATTTCGAGCAAGATCGTGGAAACCTTGGCCGAGGCCTCCTTCGGCGGCAAGGACGGGCTCGATCCACGCCTGGCGCTCAGCTGGGAAGGTGCCGCCGACGGCCTGTCGGTGACGTTCAAGCTGCGCGAGGGCGTCAAATGGCATGACGGCAAACCCTTCACCTCAGCCGATGTCGCCTTCTCGGCGCTGCAGGTCTGGAAGCCGCTGCAGAATCTCGGCCGCACCGTGTTCAAGGATCTGGAGGCGGTCGACACGCCGGACGAAACCACCGCCGTGTTCAAATTCGCCAAGCCGACACCGTTCCAGCTGATCCGCAACGCCTTGCCGGCGCTGAGCAGCGTGGTGCCCAAGCACATCTACGAGACCGGAAAGATCGAGGACAACCCGGCCAACAACGCCCCGGTCGGCACCGGACCGTTCAAATTCGCCGAATACAAGCCCGGCCAATATTACCGGCTGGAGAAGAACACCGACTATTGGGGCAAGGACGAGCCCTATCTCGACGAGATCATCTATCAGGTGCTGCCCGACCGCGCCTCCGCCGCCAGCGCACTCGAGGCCGAAGAGATCCAGCTCGCCGCCTTCTCCGCCGTGCCTCTGGCCGATCTCGACCGCATCTCCAAAGTGTCCGGACTCAAGGTGATCACCAAGGGTTATGAAGGGCTGACCTATCAGCTCATCGTCGAGATCAATCATCGCCGCAAGGAGCTGGCCGACCTGAAAGTACGCCAGGCGATCGCTCACGCCATCGACAAGGATTTCGTCGTCAAGACCGTATTCCTTGGCTATGCCGCCACCGCCACTGGCCCGGTGCCGAAGAACGACCCGCAATTCTACACCGCCGACGTGCCGACCTACGCCTTCGACGTCGCCAAGGCCAACGCCTTGCTTGACGAGGCCGGCTACAGCCGAGGCGATGACGGCAAGCGCTTTTCACTGAGGTTGCTGCCGGCGCCCTACTTCAACGAAACCAAGCAGTTCGGCGACTATCTGCGCCAGGCGCTCGCCGCCATCGGCATCGATGCCCAGCTGGTCAACAACGACTCTGCCGCGCATATCAAGGCTGTCTACACCGACCACGCCTTCGACCTTGCGGTTGGGCCGCCGGTGTTCCGCGGCGATCCGGCGATCTCGACCACCATCCTGGTGCAGAGCGGCATTCCCGACGGCGTGCCCTTCTCCAACCAGGGTGGTTACAAGAACGTCGATCTCGACGCCCTGATCGCCAAGGCATCGGAGACGCTCGACACCGCCGCCCGAACCGCACTCTACAAGGAGTTCCAGAGGAAAGTTGCCGCCGACCTGCCCCTGATCAACGTCGCCGAATGGAGTTTCATCAGCGTCGCCCGCGATACGGTCAAGAACATCGCCAACAACCCGCGCTGGGCGGTATCGAACTGGGGGGACACCTATTTGGCGAGTTGACCTCCAGACTTGCAGATCGACGGCCTGGGTGCTCAGATTCGACAATGAGAGTTCCTTCGCGCCCCCCTCTGTCCTGCCGGACATCTCCCCCACGAGGGGGGAGATTGGCAGCGTTGGCGCCTCGCCCAGTCCTGCAACGTAGGAGATTGGCCAAAGCCGCAATGACGGCCGATCTCCCCCCTCGTGGGGGAGATGTCCGGCAGGACAGAGGGGGGCGCCGTAGAACGCAATCTCAAGTGGCCGGCAGCGGTGCCCTTTCCCCATGACCCGCGCTGTCATCCTCCTTCGCCGCCGTCTCGTCGGCAGCATTTTCGTGCTGCTGATTGTCGTCATCGGCACCTTCCTGTTGCTCGAAGCCGCTCCCGGCGACGCGGTCGATGCCTACATCGTCTCAACCGGCGGCGACGCCGGCATGATCGAGCTGTTGCGTCACCGTTGGGGTCTCGACCAGTCGGAGCTGACGCGGCTCGCCAATTATCTTTGGGCGCTGCTGCATCTCGATCTCGGCCAATCGGTCGCCTTTTCGCGGCCGATCCGCGACGTCATCCTCGAGCGCCTGCCCAACACGCTGCTGTTGATGGGCAGCGCCACTGCGCTCTCCTTCGGTCTCGGTTCGGCGCTCGGCATCTATGCCGGCGCCAGACCCGGCAGCTTCCGTGATCGCTTCCTGTCCATCGGTTCGCTGGCGCTCTATGCCGTGCCGGGCTTCTGGCTCGGGCTGGTGCTGATCATTGTCTTCGCCGTCGACCTGCGCTGGTTTCCGATCGGCGGCATCGAGAGTATCGTCTCGGCCAGGACTGGCCTCGACCGCGCCGCCGATATCGCCTGCCATCTCGTCCTGCCGGTTTCGGCGCTCGGCTTCATTTATCTCGCGCTCTATCTGCGCATGATGCGCGCCGGTATGGCCGAGGTGTGGCGACAGGACTTTGTGCTGGCCGCCCGTGCCAAGGGACTTTCCCGCCGTCGAATCGTGCTCGCTCACGTCGCCCGTAACGCGCTGTTGCCGCTGGTCACCATGCTCGGCCTGCAGTCCGCGCAAATGCTGGGCGGCAGCGTCGTCATAGAAAGCGTCTTTTCAGTGCCAGGCCTCGGCCGGCTGGCGCAGGAAGCGGTGGCCGCGCGCGACACGCCTTTGCTGCTCGGCATCATTCTCGCCAGCGCCGTCCTGGTCGTCATCATCAACCTTCTCGTCGACATCGCCTACGCCTTCCTCGATCCGCGCGTCGGGGCCAGTGAGGCCGGCGCGTGAACCCGCTTCGCCGCTTTCTTCGCACGCCGGAAGCGATCGCCGGCGCAGTCATCCTGGCGGCGCTGTTTGCCGTGGCACTTGCCGCACCTTTGTTCTTTCCCGGCGATCCCCAGGCGATTGCCGGGCCGGCATTGCTGCCGCCGTTCCAGGATTGGTCGCTGCCACTCGGCACCGACCGCCTCGGCCGTGACGTCCTTGCCGAGCTTTTCCACGGCGCCCGCACCTCGCTGGCGGTCGGGCTGGCTGCGGCAGCCGCCGCCCTTGCCGTCGGTGCCGTGATCGGCACGGTGGCCGGCTTTGCCGGCGGCCTTGTCGACGAGATGCTGATGCGCATCACCGACGCTTTCCAGACCGTCCCAGCCTTCCTGCTGGCTTTGGCTTTCGTCAGCATCGTCGGGCCGTCGCTCGGCGTCGTCGTCGCGGCGATCGCGCTGGGCGCCTGGACCGGACCGGCACGCGTGGCGCGGGCCGAAGTGCTGTCGATCCGCGAGCGCGATTTTGTTGCCGGCGCCCGCGTCATCGGCATGCATCCGCTGGAGATCGCCTTTCGCGAGGTGCTCCCCAATGCGCTGCCGCCGGTAATGGCCTTGTCGTCGGTGATCGTCGCGGCGGCGATTCTCACCGAAGCGGCGCTGTCCTTTCTCGGCCTCGGCGATCCCAACCGGGTTACCTGGGGCGGCATGATCGCCGAAGGCCGCGCCGTGCTGCGCACGGCGCCGTTCCTGTCGATCATTCCGGGCGCAGCACTCGTGCTGACCGTGCTCGGTGTGTATCTCACCGGCGAAGGCGTCGTCGAGACGACGGCGGTGAGGAGGAGCCTGTCGTGACGGCGCTTGCTTCGATCCGCAATCTGACGGTGACCTATCGCCGCGACGGCGCCGAGGTGGCGGCGCTGAAGAATGTCGGCTTCGACATCACCGCCGGCGAGCGCTTTGCCATCATCGGTGAAAGCGGTTCGGGCAAGAGCACCTTGGCGCTGGCCATTGCCGGGCTGCTGCCGGCCACCGCCGGGATCGAAGGCCGCATCGATTGGCTCTTGCGCCAACCTGCCAGTCTTCGCGACCATGCTCTAATCGGCGGCCGTGACATCGGTTTCATCTTCCAGGATCCATCCGCCAGCCTCGACCCGGTGATGCCAATCGGCATGCAGATCGCTGAGGTCGCCTACACCCATCTCGGCCTTACTTGGTCGCAATCCTACGCCAGGGCAAAAACCCTGCTAGAACGCGTCCGTCTGCCCGACCCCAATGCCGCCCTGAGAGCCTACCCACATCAGCTCTCCGGCGGCCAGAAGCAGCGCGTGGCGATCGCCGCCGCGATTGCGGCCGGGCCGAAGCTGCTGATCGCCGACGAGGCGACCAGCGCGCTGGACACCATCGTGCAGGCCGAGATCGTCGGGCTGATCCGGCGACTAGTGTCCGAGGACGGCATGACGCTGCTGTTCGTCAGCCACGACATCGCGCTGGCCGCCGGGCTTGCAGAGCGCATCGCGGTGTTCCGGTACGGCGAGTTGCTCGAGCTGGGTTCGACGGCCCAAATCGTCAATGCGCCGCGTCACCCATACACTCGTGTGCTGCTTGACGCTCATCTCGGCCTCGACGCCGAGCCGCTTTTGCGGCGAACATGACCAATCCGCTGCTCGCCGTTTCCGGCCTGACCAAACGATACCGTCGCGGCGGCAAGATCATCGCCGCGGTCGACGACGTTTCCTTCCACATCGAACCCGGCGAGACGCTGGCGCTGGCCGGACCTTCCGGCAGCGGCAAGTCGACGATAGCTCGTCTGGTGCTCCGGCTCATCGAAGCCGATACCGGCCGTATCGAATTTGAAGGCGGCGATTTCCTGTCGCTGAACGGCGCTGCCTTGCGCGACCGGCGCGCTCGCCTGCAGATGGTGTTTCAGGATCCGCTCGCCGCCTTGAACCCGCGCGCCACGGTGGCGCGTGTGCTCGACGATCCCTTGCGCATTCATCACGTCGCCTCTCGTGCCGAGCGCCCGCGCCGTATTGCCGCTCTGCTGGAACGCGTCGGCCTCAGCCCCGGTCTCGCCGGCCGCGCCATTCACGAAATCTCCGGCGGTCAGCGCCAGCGCGTTGCAATCGCCCGCGCTATCGCCACGAAACCGTCGCTGGTCGTGCTCGACGAGGCCGTATCGGCGCTCGACGTTTCGGTGCGCGCGCAGATCCTGCGGCTGCTGCTCGACCTTCAACGCGCGGAGCGCATCGCCTATCTGTTCATTTCGCACGATCTCGGCGTCGTCCGTGCCATCGCCCACCGCATCGCCATTCTGGACGCCGGGCGGATTGCCGAGAGCGGCGATGCCCGCACCGTCATCGACGCGCCGCAATCCGCGATCGGCAAGGCGCTGGTGGCGGCAGCGCCGAGACTGTCAAGGATCGAACAGGACGCATCATGACCGACGCCGAAGCCCGAGCCGAAAAACTGTCGCGCGAACTCGATTCCGCCTTCCGCAATCGCGCCGATCTCTATCGTCTGTTGCTCGACGAGCTGACCGCGGAAGTGGGCGCGGAAAAAGCCGAGGCGATCATGATCCGCACCATCGAACGGCGCGGCAGGGAAGTTGCGGCGGCGGCCTTCGCCGATTTCGGCCCGAACGACGCACCGGCAATCGGCGAGGCGTTCCTGGCCGTCAGCCCGGATGGTGGCCGAATGTATCCGGCCGACGTCGAACGCAGCCAAGATCGCATCGCCGTCAAGGTCAGGCGCTGTCCGCTGAAGGACGCCTGGGTCGAGGCCGGCGTCGGCGACGAGAAGCTCGCCACGCTCTGCCGCATCGCCGGCGCCTTCGACCGTGGTCTGTTCGAGGCCGCCGGAGTGCGCTTCGACAACGTCACCTGGACGCCGGGCCACGGTTCCGGTTGCTGCCACATCGCCTTGACCAACCGGGATGCCGGTTAGAGCTGCAGCTCGAGCCATGTCGGCGACGACGTAGAGTTCCGCTCCGTTGGGCAGCACGGAGCCAAAAAAACCGGCGCCATAAGGCAAGCGGGGTTTTGATGTGTGCATCGCGAGGAATTGGTGCCGGCCGGGCGGCATCTTTGTAGGTTCATGGCTGTCGCCTCAAGCCACGGCAATCAAATCAATCCGAGATTTTGTCGGATTGCGGCATTCTTGTTCGTCTTCTGTAGGGGAGTTCCTGGAGGTGAATTATGAGCGAATTGCCGGTGGTCAAAACGCGACGGAAAGGCAAAACCCTTACGCAGAGCATGCTGATCCCAACCGAGAAAATGGTCGCTGACGAGCTGCGGGCTGCGCGACCTGGCCACTTGTCGACCTTGCAGAGTTACGACGTAAGCTCGCGGCAAAATACGGAGCAGACGCCTGCTGCCCAGTGACTGTGCGGCGGCACTTGGTGCATATCAGTCAAGACGGCAGCGCGCCCTTTTGGCGCGTCGTAAATCCCGATCGGCCATTCGCCCGACGTATGAGAGGTGGATCGGAACACATACGCGAAAAATTGGCCGCGGAATGCTAAGTCTCCTGTTGCCGTACTTCAGCGCATACGAAAACGGCCCGCACAAGGCGGGCCGTTTTCGAATTTGGTTGCGGGGACAGGATTTGAACCTGTGACCTTCAGGTTATGAGCCTGACGAGCTACCGGGCTGCTCCACCCCGCGTCAACCCTAAAGGTAAGCCTTGGCTCACCGAATTCAAGCTTCCGCCAAATGAAAGGGCCGCTTGCGCGGCCCGGAGTCCCGTTGGCGGGCCTGTTCGTAAGGAGAAGATTAAACAACGTGCGCTTGGCAGACCTGGCAGCGACCTACTCTCCCGCGTCTTGAGACGAAGTACCATCAGCGCTGGAGCGTTTCACGGCCGAGTTCGGAATGGGATCGGGTGCAGCCGCTCCGCCATAACCACCAGGTCGGCAAAACGCACGTTGCTCGAGAAGCTGTTTTCCGTGCCATCCATCGTGTTCACGATGGGCATTAGGAATGAGAACGATCAAGCCGATCGAACTATTAGTACCGGTAAGCTTCAAGCGTTGCCGCTCTTCCACACCCGGCCTATCAACGTGGTCGTCTTCCACGGTTCTCAGGGAATACTCGTTTTAAGGTGGGTTTCCCGCTTAGATGCCTTCAGCGGTTATCCCGTCCGGATATAGCTACCCTGCTATGCGGCTGGCGCCACAACAGGTCCACCAGAGATCCGTCCATCCCGGTCCTCTCGTACTAGGGACAGATCCTTTCAATATTCCTACACCCACGGCAGATAGGGACCGAACTGTCTCACGACGTTCTGAACCCAACTCACGTACCGCTTTAAATGGCGAACAGCCATACCCTTGGGACCTGCTCCAGCCCCAGGATGCGATGAGTCGACATCGAGGTGCCAAACAACCCCGTCGATATGGACTCTTGGGGGTCATCAGCCTGTTATCCCCGGCGTACCTTTTATCCGTTGAGCGATGGCCCTTCCACGCGGGACCACCGGATCACTATGACCGACTTTCGTCTCTGCTCGACTTGTCAGTCTCGCAGTCAGGCAGGCTTATGCCATTGCACTCAGCGAACGATTTCCGACCGTTCTGAGCCCACCATCGCGCGCCTCCGTTACTCTTTAGGAGGCGACCGCCCCAGTCAAACTACCCACCATACATTGTCCCGGACCCGGATAACGGGCCGCGGTTAGACATCCATAGTGATAAGGGTGGTATTTCAAGGGTGGCTCCACCTGAGCTGGCGCCCAGGTTTCAAAGCCTACCACCTATCCTACACATGCCACTACGAATGCCAATGTAAAGCTATAGTAAAGGTGCACGGGGTCTTTCCGTCTAACCGCAGGAACCCCGCATCTTCACGGGGAATTCAATTTCACTGAGTCTATGCTGGAGACAGCGGGGAAGTCGTTACGCCATTCGTGCAGGTCGGAACTTACCCGACAAGGAATTTCGCTACCTTAGGACCGTTATAGTTACGGCCGCCGTTTACTGGGGCTTCGATTCAGAGCTTGCACCCCTCCTCTTAACCTTCCAGCACCGGGCAGGCGTCAGACCCTATACGTCGTCTTGCGACTTCGCAGAGCCCTGTGTTTTTGATAAACAGTCGCTACCCCCTGGTCTGTGCCACCCTCCCATGCTTGCGCATGAAAGGGTCACGC
>NZ_JAMYPH010000023.1:0-47500 GCF_040320265.1 Mesorhizobium sp. M0751 | reverse complement strand
GTGCAGATCAAGATGGCGCTTGCTGCCGGTCACACGACCAGCCGGGCCTATCCGCCTTTCGACCCGATGCAGGTGTTTGGCAATGGCGACGACAATGCCGCCCAGCCGGCAGCGGCCACCGCCAGCCAGATCTATGGCGCCAAGGTCGAAAGCGAGATGAGCTTGAAGACCGTCGATTTCCCGATCGAGACAGCGGCCTTCGACGAGAAGAGCGACCTTTCTGCCGACGAGGTGGAAAAGGTCGTGCGCGAGGCCGGCACCGATCTGAGCGACGGCGCTGTCCAGGTCGCTTCGCTGCACTATGTCGACCCGCAGCGATTCGGTGACGGCTTCGCCGAAAGCATGGCTGGCTCCTATGACGTCAAGATCGTCCCGGAAAACGTCTCGGTGTCGCCGCGTGACGCCGTCGACGACCAGGCGCCGGCCTTCGCCGAGGAAATCATCCCCTTCACCAAGGATCTCGACATTGCCGAGGCCTTCGCTGATTCGGGCTATACCGGCGAGGATGCCACCGGAATGGCCGAGGCGATCGCCAAATTGCTGAATGCCACGGCCCTCAAGGCAGGAACCGTGCTGCGCGTTGGGCTCGAGGTCCATGGCGATGTCGCCAAGATCGTTCGCACCAGCGTGTACGACCGGACCCAGCACATCGTCACCATCGCGCTCGACGACCACGACCAGTACGTGCCGGCGCAGGAGCCGGAGCCAAATCCCGAATTGCTGACGGCGTTCGACGATTCGCCTGCGCCCATAGTGCGCGGCAATCTGCCGAACATCTATGACGGCATCTACCGCACCGCCTATTCCTACGGCATGTCCAAGGCGATGACGCAACGGCTGATCAAGTTGCTGGCATCCAGTGTCGACTTTCAGTCGCGCCTCAATCCCACGGACCGCATCGAGGTGCTGTTCTCGCAGCCCGATGGCGACGACCAGGCGTCCGACGAATCCGAGCTGCTTTACGTCTCCGCGACTTTCGGCGGCACGACAAGAAATTTCTACCGTTTCCAGATGCAGGACGGCAGCACCGACTACTTCGACGAAAATGGCAGCAGCGCCGAGCAGTTTCTGCTGCGCAATCCCTTGCCCAATGGCCGATTTACGTCCGGGTTCGGTGCCAGGCGCCACCCCATTTTGGGGTATGTGAAAATGCATACCGGCACCGACTGGGCAGCTCCCGTGGGATCGCCGATCATCGCCGCAGGCAATGGCGTCGTCGAAAAGGCCGGCTGGGCCGGTGGCTATGGCAAACAGATCATCTTGCGTCACGCCAATGGCTACGAGACGTCCTACAATCACCAGAGCGCCTTTGCCAAAGGCATCGAGCCGGGTGTTCGCGTTCGCCAGGGTCAGGTTATCGGCTATCTCGGCTCAACCGGCCTCTCCACCGGTCCGCATCTTCATTACGAACTGATCGTCAACGGCACCAAGGTCGATTCGATGCGCGTCCGCCTGCCGGTCGGCAAGACGCTGAAGGGCGACGACCTCGTCGCCTTCAAGCGCGAGCGCGAACGCATCGACGACCTGCTCAAGCAGGAAGACAGCAATCAGTTGAAGGTCGCGAGCGCCAAGATCGAAGGCTGAGCCGACGTTTTTCGTCGTCAGCCCTGCTGATTCGCCGTGTCGCGCGCCCATGGCAGGCGCTCGCCCGAAACCGTCGTCCACGCAGTGATTGCCGAAAGCAGGCAAAGCAGCGCGGTCACCGCGGCAACGGCGGCGAATGCCGCGTCGCTGGCGGCAAGTCGTGCCGCATCGAGGCCGGGCGCCAGGCCGGCTGGCGGCGGTTCGCCGAAACCCGGAATGCCGGAGCCGGCACCGGTGCCGAGCACGCCAGCATAAACCCAGGCCGCCAGCGATCCCATCGCCGCCACGGCAATCAGGCCGCCGATGCGCGAGACGGCGTTGTTGATGCCCGAGGCCGCACCCGTATCCTTGTCCTCGACCGCCGTCATGATGGCGGTCGACAGCGGCGATACCACCAGCGCCATGCCGAGCCCCATCAACGCCATCAGCGGGAATACCCCCAGCCAGAAATTATGGATGCCCCAATAGGCCAGCAAGGCAAGTCCGGCAAAGGCAAGAGCCACAACCAGACTGCCGCTGGCGATCGGAAAGCGAGGCCCGATGCGGTCGGACCACTGGCCGACCGGTCCGGACAACAGTGCCATCAACGCCGACAGCGGCAGGAATATGAAACCGACCTCGGCCGCGCTCAGCCCCCATCCGGCGATCATGAGCATCGGCAGATAGAACAGATTGGCCGACAGCGCGAAATAAAGGAAGAAGGTCGCCACATTGGCGCCCGCGAACGCGCCGATCCGAAACAGCGACAGATCGATCATCGGCTCGCGCCGCCGGCGCTCGAAGACGATGAACACGACGAGCAAAACCGCACCGGCGGCAATACTCGGGCCGGACATCAGCCCCTCCCCGTCGCCGCTCATCGAGGTCAGGCCGTAAGCGAGAGCTCCGAACGCCAATATGGCGAGTGCAGCGCCGCCGAGATCGAGGCTGCGCTTTTCCGCCGGCGCGTCGGCAGGGACCTTGGCCAGCAGAAGATAGATCGAGACAAGACCGAGCGGCAGATTGATGGCGAAGATCGCCCGCCAGATGCCATCGCCGAACGCCGACAGCACGAAACCGCCCAGCACCGGGCCGAGCGCCGTCGTCAGTGCAGATGCGGCGGCCCAGATGCCGATCGCCCGGCCGCGCTCCTTTTTCGGATAGGCTTTGGCGATAATGGCCAGGCTGCCCGGCACCATGATGGCCGCTCCGACACCCTGGATAGCCCGAAATGCAATGAGCATCGCCGGGTTAGGCGCCAGCGCGCAGGCAAGCGAGGCGGCAATGAACAGCACGATGCCGGCGACGAAAGAGTGGCGCAGGCCGAAGCGATCGCCAGCGGCGCCGCCGACGAGAATGAGGGCTGAAAGCGTCAATGCATAGGCATTGGAAATCCATTGCGCCTCGGCAAGGCTGGCGCCGAGATCGACGCGGATCGCCGGCGTCGCAATGGCCAGGACCGACCCGTCGATGAAGCCGAGCGCGGAAGCCAGGATCGCGGCGATCAGCACGAACCGCCGCTGCGCCTGCGGACAGAACGTATCGGCGGGAAGCGAGCCGGTCAGGGGAACGGCACCGGTACCGACTTTGGTTGGCATGTGCATGCCGCCTTACCTAGATCGCGGGCGCGCCGGCGACAACCGGCCAGCACGGTGTTCTCGTTGAAACCAGGCCAACCTGGCCACACAGGCAGGATCACGGCGCTCCGGGTGCAAACGACAGATGCCGTGCTAAGCTTCTCGCAGCGCTACGGACAAGGGGGAAATACCGCATGAAAGGACCGCTCGAACCCTCGGCGGAAGGGCGCGGGCGCGTCGTCGGCATCACCGACGGCGTGTTCGCCATCGCGCTCACCCTGATCGTTCTCGAGATCAGGGTGCCGGCGCATGAAACGGTGCATTCCGAACGCGAGTTGATCACCGCGATCACAGCACTGGCACCGCGCTTCCTGACCTATGCGCTCAGCTTCCTGACGCTGACCATCTTCTGGTTCGGTCAGCAGGCACAACACGGGCTGATTGCAAAATCCGACCGGCGGCTTGCCACGCTGAACCTCTGCTTCCTCGGCTTCATCGCCTTGCTGCCGTTCTCGACCGACCTTCTCGCCGACTTCCTCGAATTCAGGACTGCGGTGCTCGTCTACTGGCTCAATCTTTTGATGCTCGGCCTGACGCTGCTTGCCAGTTGGCGCTATGCGGACAAGAACGGATTTCTGGCCGAAGGTGTCGACGCGGAGACCACCCGAACGGTCTATCTGCGCATCGTCAAGGCACAGATCCTGTGGGCCGTCGGCGCTGCACTCTGCCTGATCAGCCCGTTGCTCAGCGTCGGCTTCATCCTGGTGGTGCAGCTGATCTACGCGGCAGCGCTGCGCGCGCCACTGCTGCGCAAGGTCATCGGGTGAATGGAGCGACGCCTGTCCGCTTTAGGGTGTGTTGAGATTCAGGTCAGGCCGAGCCGAAAATGGTGGCTTCCGAGAACCGGAGCGTACTTTTGGGTACGTGAGCACCGGAAGCGCAGGAAGCCGCCGTTTGCAGGCCGGCATCACCTGAATATCAACATACCCTACTCGACGAACTCCACCGTCACGCCGGCCGTCACGATCTTGGCGAGTTCGCGCGCATCCCAATTGGTCAGCCGCACGCAGCCATGGCTTTCGGTCTTGCCTATCTTCGACGGATCCGGCGTGCCGTGAATGCCGTAGGTCGGCTTGTCCAGCGCGATCCAGACCGAGCCTACCGGGCCGTTCGGCCCCGGCGGGATGGTCAGGATCCTGTCGTTTTCGCCCTGCTTGAAATTGATGTTCGGGTTATAGGTGTAATTGGGATCCAGCGCGACACGCGACACCGTATGCGTACCGGACGGCGACGGTGTGTCCGACGAGCCGATAGTCGCCGGATAGGTTGCGACCAGCTTGCCCGCCGCATCATAGGCGCGGACTTGCTTGTTGGACTTGTCGGCGATGATGCGCGCCACCGGCGTCGCCACCAGCCTGCCGAAATTGGCGACCTTGATGATGGTGCCTGGACGATTGAAATTCGCGTCCGGATTGAGCTTCTTCAGATAGGTTTCATCCATATGGAAGCGTTCGGCCAGCGCTTCGGGTACCGACGTGTAGCCCATGCGATCGAGCTGGGCCTTTTGGCTGTAGTCCTCCGGTATCGAGGCGACATAGGGACCGGCCGCATCCTCGGGCGTGATCGTATAGGAGGCGAAGGCATCGCCGCCGGATTGCGCCAGGGCGGCCTGGATGCCGATCGCGTCGGTCGATTTCAGATTGCTGCCGGTGATCTCATTATAGGCGGCGAGAGCCTTGTCGACATTCGAGCCGAAGCGTCCGTCGATGACGCCGGGCGACGCACCGGCACGGTCGAGCAGCACCTGCAGCGCCGCTACGTCCTCGCGGGCGCCGAGCGCAAGCGACGGGTCGACCGCCGTCTTGCCGCCAGTGCTTGGCGGCGGGGCTGTGTCTGGCGGCAAGGCCGCCTGCTCGTTCGGCACTGTCGGCTCGACCGGCTCGATCGAGGCCTCGTTGAGCTGCTGGCGCTCGATGATGCGCGGCTTCACCGGCTGCGCCTCCGGATAATCGTTGCCGTAGCCGTCATCCCGCGGCGCTTCGGGGAACGCTTCCACTGAATTGTCGCCATTAAAATCGTAGTCGTCGGCCGGCGGCACGATGATCCTGCCCTCGTCTTCCAACTGCCTGCGGCGGTAGCGCGCCATGTCCTGCGGGTCGTCGAGATAATAGCGGTCGTCCTCGACCGGTCCGAGATTGCGCAAGCGCTCGCGGCGCAACGCACGGCGGTCGAGCCTGGTCTGGGGAGGCTGGATGGCGATAACCTTGCCGGTCTCCGCATCGACGATGACGCGGTTTCCCCTGGCATCGTAGTAGATATCGAGATTGCCGTTCTGGGCGATCAGGACGCCGCCCGCATCGGTAGCGCGAACAACCCCCGGCGCGGTGTCCGCCAGGGGTGAGGCCATCGCATTAGACGCCAGCAGCCCGGCAGCAAGCGCTGAAAGGGTGAAGATGGTGCGAAACATGGTGGCCAAGATTCTCCGGTCCGTAGATGCCGCCGTCGACGTTGTCCCCTCAGAGCCGCGTGTCCTTTCGGACGCGCAAACGACGCTCTAACGCCTGAATCTCCGCATCGCGCTTTCCGAAAATCGAATTCGATCTTCGGGCCGATGCGGCAGGCGAACCCCTTCGACGGCAAATCAGTTGTCAACCATAAGGTTCCAATATGAACCGGGCATGAAGATGGCGGATTTCTGGCCGATCAGACGACAGTGAGCCCCAATTCCTTGCGTGCCTGCTTCGTCAGCTTCAGCGCGACAAGACGGTGGCTTTCGCGCAGATAATCCTTCAGCGCCTCATCATCCATGCTTTCGCTTGTCCGGCGCTGGATCCATTTCATGCCGCGCGAGGCGAGATACGGCGCCGGCCGAAGGCCGGGCTGTTCCCTCAGCACGTCATAGGCGATATCGGAGCATTTGAAGGTGACGAACGGCTCCTTGCCTTCACTCCAGCCGCCGATCGCAAACACCTTGCTGCCGACTTTCCAGACATGCGCGCCGCCCCACTGCACGACGTGGGTCGTCGAAGGCAGCGAGGCGCAGAAACTGTTGTAGTCGTCCAACGTCATCTGCGCCCCGCCAGTGGTGTTAGACCTTGAACCGAAGGTCGGCCGATTTTTCGGAAAAGATCATGGTCAAAATTGAAGATAGGAGTTCCATCCCGATTCGATCGGGATGGAACAGGCTCTTGGCTTGAAGTCAGGCGGCCGCCTCGGTTGCCACGACTGCCGGCTTCGAGCGGAAGTTCAAGCGGTCGGAGCCGGCCGTGACCTTGACGGTCGAGCCGTCGAGGATCTCGCCGAGCAGGATCTTTTCCGCCAGCGGATCCTGCAATTCCTTCTGCATCACCCGCTTCAGCGGCCGTGCGCCATAGGCCGGGTCGTAACCCTTGGCCGCCAGCCAGTCGATCGCCTCCTGATCGAGCGAAAGCGAGATCTTGCGGTCGACAAGCAGGTTTTCCAGCCGCTTGAGCTGGATTTGGACGATCTGGCCCATATCCTGCCGGCGCAGCCGGTGGAACAGGATCACCTCGTCGATGCGGTTGAGGAATTCCGGCCGGAACGAAGCCCTGACGACATTCATCACCTCGTCGCGCACGACGTCGACATCCTGGTCCTCGCCGAGATTGACCAGATATTCGGCGCCGAGATTGGACGTCATGATGATCAGCGTATTGCGGAAGTCGACGGTGCGGCCCTGCCCGTCGGTCAGCCGGCCGTCGTCGAGCACCTGCAGCAGCACGTTGAAGACGTCCGGATGCGCCTTTTCGATCTCGTCGAACAGCACGACCTGATAGGGCCGGCGCCGTACTGCTTCGGTCAGCGCGCCGCCTTCCTCATAGCCGACATAGCCGGGAGGCGCCCCGATCAGCCGGGCGACCGAGTGCTTCTCCATGAACTCCGACATGTCGATACGCACCATGGCGCTCTCGTCGTCGAACAGGAAGCTGGCCAGCGCCTTGGTCAATTCGGTCTTGCCGACGCCCGTCGGCCCGAGGAACATGAACGAGCCGAGCGGCCGGTTCGGGTCCTGTAGGCCGGCGCGCGCGCGGCGAACCGCTTTGGACACCGCCTGTACCGCCTCACCTTGGCCGACGACGCGCTTGCCGACCTCGTCTTCCATGCGCAACAGCTTGTCGCGCTCGCCTTCCAGCATCTTGTCGACCGGGATCCCCGTCCAGCGCGAGACGATATGGGCGACGTGATCGGGGCCGACCACTTCCTCGACCATGCCGGCCTTGCCATCCCTGGCTTCGGCCTGCTGCAGCTGCTTTTCGAGTTCCGGGATCTTGCCATAGGCAAGTTCGCCGGCGCGCTGGAATTCGCCCTTGCGCTGGGCAATGGCAAGTTCGTTGCGCGTCTCGTCGAGCTGCTTCTTGAGGTCGGCGGCAAGCCCGAGCTTCTGCTTCTCGGCCTGCCATTTCGAGGTCAGCTCGGTCGATTCCTCCTCGAGGTTCGAGAGTTCCTTCTCGAGCCGGGCGAGCCGGTCCTTCGAGGCATCGTCCTTCTCGACCTTGAGCGCCTCGCGCTCGATCTTGAGCTGCATGATGCGGCGGTCGATCTCGTCCAGCGCCTCGGGCTTCGAATCGACCTGCATGCGGAGCCGCGACGCGGCCTCGTCGACGAGGTCGATCGCCTTGTCCGGCAGGAAGCGGTCAGCGATGTAGCGGTTGGACAGGGTTGCGGCCGCGACCAGTGCCGAATCCGAGATGCGCACCTTGTGGTGCTGCTCGTATTTCTCTTTCAGGCCGCGCAGGATCGAGACGGTGTCTTCGACCGTCGGCTCATTGACGAACACCGGCTGGAAGCGGCGGGCAAGGGCCGCATCCTTCTCGACATGCTTGCGGTATTCGTCGAGCGTAGTGGCGCCGACGCAGTGCAGTTCACCGCGGGCCAGCGCCGGCTTCAGCAGGTTCGACGCATCCATGGCGCCATCCGCCTTGCCGGCGCCGACGAGCGTGTGCATCTCGTCAATGAACAGGATGATGCCGCCGGCGGCAGACGTGACTTCGGAAAGCACCGCCTTCAGCCGCTCCTCGAACTCGCCGCGGTATTTGGCGCCGGCGATCAGCGACCCCATGTCGAGCGCCATCAGCTGCTTGTCCTTGAGCGATTCCGGCACGTCGCCATCGACGATGCGCAGCGCCAGCCCTTCGGCGATCGCCGTCTTGCCGACGCCGGGTTCGCCGATCAGCACCGGGTTGTTCTTGGTGCGACGCGACAGCACCTGGATGGTGCGGCGGATTTCGTCATCACGGCCGATGACCGGATCAAGCTTGCCCGCGCGAGCGTCCGCCGTCAGGTCGCGCGCGTATTTCTTCAGCGCGTCGTAGCCCTGCTCGGCGCTCGCCGAATCGGCAGTGCGACCTTTGCGTACGTCGTTGATGACCTGGTTCAGCGCCTGCGGCGTGACACCCGCCTTGGACAGGACGTCGGCGGTCTTGGCCGACTTTTCCATGGCCAGCGCCTGCAATAGCCGTTCGACGGTGACGAAGCTGTCACCGGCCTTCTTGGCCAGTTCCTCGGCGGTCGAAAACACCTTTGCCAGCGGCTGCGCCAGATAGAGCTGGCCATTGCCGCCTTCGACCTTGGGCATTGCCTCCAGGGCCGTTTCAACACCGAGCTTGACGTCACGGACATTGCCGCCGGCGCGCTCGATCAGCGACGCAGCCAGGCCTTCGTCGTCGTCGACAAGGACCTTGAGGATATGCTCGGGGGTGAATTGCTGGTGATTGCGGGAAAGCGCCATGGTTTGCGCGGACTGGATAAAGCCGCGCACGCGCTCGGAATATTTTTCAAGATTCATGCCTGTCTCCTTCCGTCACCGGCCCGCTTCGCGGCACCGGATCAGATTGCGGTGACGGACCCGCCCGTTCGAGCCGGATCCTGTTCACGCAAGATATGGGACGCAAACCACGGACCCTCAAGACGCCTCGACACTGGCGGACGCATAATATCGCGAGCGCACAAAACAAACGGCGGAGATTTCTCTCCGCCGTCCAGGGTAAAGGATGCGCTAAGGTCGGCTGAACGTTTTTTCGATCAATTCTCGACGTCTGCGATCACAGCTTGACCGCCGGGGCCTTCAGCCGACGCTGCATCGACATTGCCAGCGTCGGTATTGCCAGTCTCGGTATTGCCAGTCTCGGCATTGCCCGTCTCGGCATTGCCCGTCTTGGCATTGCTTGTCTCGGCACTCTCAGGGCCGGCGTTGTCGTTGCCGCCATTTGCCTGTTCGACATCGAGGCGCGGGCGACGCGGACGCCTGGGGCGGCGGGCCGGGCTGTTTTCGGCAGCGGCTTCGTTGAGCTCGGCCTGGGCGGCGAGACCCGCCGGCGAAAAATTGTCGAATTGCGGTGCGGGCCCACCCACAAAGACCGGCTCAGCGGCCGGCACGGGCTCCGCCTGCGCCGGCGTCTCGTCGCGCCGTGGCTGTTCGACGCGCTGGCCACCCTGCTCGCCGCGCGAGCCATACTCGCCGCGCTGGCCGTTCTGGCCGTAACCGCCATTGGGGCGACGGTCGCGATGGCGTCCGCCATTGTTGTCGCGGCCGTCACGGTTATCGCGACCGCCGCGATTGTCGCGGCTGTTCTCCTGGTTCAGCGCCAGCTCGGCCGGTGTGCCATCGATGACCGGCTGCGGGCCGGCCCCGTGATTGACGGTCGAGCCCGACGTCTCGTTGGCATTGTTGTTGCCGGCATTGTCGAACTCGTCGCGATCCTCGTCGCCATCATCGTCGAAATCGTCGCGATTCTGCTGGGCGTTCTGGATCGGCATCTGCGCCTGAGCGGCTGCGATGATGCGGTTATAGTGCTCTGCATGCTGAAGATAGTTTTCCGCCATCACCCGGTCGCCGGAGCTTTGCGCGTCACGGGCAAGGGTTGCGTACTTCTCGGCAATCTGCTGAGCCGATCCGCGGATCTTCACGTCCGGGCCGTTGCTCTCGTAGTTGCGCGTCAGGGGATTCGGCCCCTTACGGTTGTTGTTGTTATTGTTGTTGCCGCCGCCGCCATTGTTGTTGCGACCGCGCATGCGCCTGTTTTGCTGTTGTGGCCTCATTAGACTCTCTTCACTTTGAAATTTTCGAAAAACTCTTCACGAACGGAGGCGCTCATGCGGCCAGCCGTTGTTCCTTCACCGGCGTTCGCCCGCATCAATTGCGTTGGCGCCACGTGCCATCCTGTTCCGGTTACTTCACTTGCCGGACGATTCCCGCACGAAGCTTGGGCGTCGTTTGCGCAAGAAGGCAGCTATTTCCAAGGAAAACCGAATCGCTAAGAGCACTGCCTGCTTCGTCTCATCCGGTTAAGGCGACCCTAGCCGCATTCCCCGGTATTGCCAAGCGCTTTTTTCGCACTGCATCACGGCTTCCACCGTTCGAACACAAGAACTCTGTCGTTTCCGCCGAGATCACGAAACGCCCCGATCGAACGGTACCCGGCCGCGGAGAATATCTCCGTAACCTGTTGGTGCTGCGTATGGCCGATCTCGACCGCAATCCTGCCTTGGAGTTCCAAATACGCTGCCGCTCCTGCGGCGATCTTCCTGTAGGGGCTCAGACCGTCCACGCCGCCATCGAGGGCCTGGCGTGGATCGAAACCGCGGACCTCGTCCTGCAGATTTCCAATGTCGTCTGAGGGTATATAGGGAGGGTTTGCGACAATTACATGGTACCGGCCAGAAACTTTTTCAAACCAGTCGGATTCGAGCGCCGTGAACCGGCCGGCGAGCCCCAATTCCCCGGCATTACGCATGGCTGTGGCCAGCGCCTCCTGCGAAATGTCGACGCCGGTGGCGGTCGCGGCCGGAACGGCGCTGAGCAGCGCCAGCGCAATGGCACCGGTGCCGGTCCCGAGATCGAGGATGCGGCAACCGCCTTCGCGTGCCGCCATCGCCTTGACGAAGGGCAGTATAGCCTCGACCAGCGTTTCGGTATCCGGCCGCGGCTCCAGCGTTTGCGGCGAAAGCGAAAGGCGCATGCCGTAGAATTCGCGGTAGCCAAGGATTCGGTGTACCGGCTCGCCGGCGATGCGCCGTCGCAAGGCGGCTTCGATTGCCGCCGTCACGTCCGCATCGACCGCGTGCCCGGGCTCGGCGATGGCCTGCGTGCGACTGGTGCCGGAAAAATGCTCGACGATCAGCCTGGCATCGAGCGCCGGATCCGCAACCCCGGCTGCGGTGAGCCGGTTTCGCGCCTCCCGCAGCAGCGGCGCCAGCGTGGCGGGCAGGCTGTCAGCCATCAATGCCGATGTCGGCGAGCAGCTTCGACTGGTGATCGGCGATCAGCGCGTCGATGATCTCGTCGAGCTCGCCCATCATCACCCGGTCAAGCTTGTAGAGCGTCAGGTTGATGCGATGATCGGTGACGCGACCCTGCGGAAAATTATAGGTGCGGATGCGTTCCGAGCGGTCGCCCGAGCCGACCTGCGACTTGCGCGATTCGGAACGTTCCTCGTCCGCCTTGCTGCGCTCAAGATCATAGAGCCTGGCGCGCAGGATCTGCATGGCCTTCGCCCGGTTCTGGTGCTGCGACTTTTCCGCCTGCACCACCATGATGCCGGTCGGCAGATGGGTGATGCGCACGGCCGAATCGGTGGTGTTGACGTGCTGGCCGCCTGAACCCGAGGCGCGCATCGTGTCGATGCGGATGTCTTCGGCCCTGATGTCGATGTCGACCTCTTCGGCTTCCGGCAGCACAGCGACCGTCGCCGCCGAGGTATGAATGCGTCCGCCCGCCTCGGTCGTCGGCACGCGCTGCACCCGGTGCACGCCGGATTCAAACTTCAGATGGGCAAAGACGCCCTTGCCCGAAACAGTGGCGATGATTTCCTTGTAGCCGCCGACCTCACCCTCGCTGGCCGACACCGTCTCGAAACGCCAGCCATGCGCCGCGGCATAGCGCTCGTACATGCGAAACAGGTCGCCGGCGAAAAGCGCCGCCTCGTCACCGCCGGTGCCGGCGCGGATTTCGAGGATGGCGTTCTTGTCGTCGGCGGCATCCCTTGGCAACAGGAGGATTTGGATGTCCTTCTGCAGCGCCTCGATGCGATCCTTGACCTCCGGCAGGTCGGCCTCGGCCAAGGCGCGCATCTCGACGTCGGTGCCCTTGTCGGCGAGCATCGCCTCCAGATCGGCCTGTTCGCGCTCCGCGGCGCGCAATGCCCTGATCTTTGCCACCATCTCCTGGATGTCGGCATATTCGGAGGCCATCCTGACATAGGCGTCCGGCGCCGGCCCGGCCGACATCTGCGCTTCGAGCATGTCGAAACGCTTGACGACTTGATCCATACGGTCGCGGGGCAGGTTGATCATGGCGAAGTCTATAGCGGTATAGAGCGGTCGTCGGCAAAGGCTTGCAGCAGCGCCCGCATCGGCAGGCCATGCGCCGGCGCCATCAGATTGTCGTCGAAGAACGCTTCCAGCTCGCTCAGCGGCAGTTCCGTCAGCATCGCCTTGACCGGGCCGATCGATGCCGGCGACATCGAAATCGAGCGGTAGCCAAGGCCGATCAGCGCCATCGCCGAAATCGGCTTGCCGGCAAGTTCGCCGCACAGGGTCACCGGCGTATGGTTGCGCGCCCCGGCGTCGGCAATCTGCTTCAGGACGCGCAGGAACGGCGTCGAGAGCGGGTCGAAGCGGTCGGACAATTGGGTGTTGCCGCGATCCACCGCCATGACGAACTGGAACAGGTCGTTCGAGCCGACCGAGACGAAATCGACCGCCTTCATCAGCTCGTCGAGCTGGAACAGCAGCGACGGCACCTCCAGCATCGCCCCGAGCTTGAGGCTGGTCGGCAAATGATGGGCAAAGCGCGACAGATGCCGCACCTCGCGATCGATGATCTCGCGCGCCTGCGCGATCTCGCCGAGTTCGGTCACCATTGGCAGCATCAGCTTCAGTTCGCGCCCGCCGCACGCCTTGAGCAGCGCGCGGATCTGGGTGCGCAGCAATCCGGGCCGGTCGAGCGTCAGGCGGATGGCGCGCCAGCCGAGCGCCGGGTTCTCTTCCTGGATCGAGCCCTTGAAATAGGGCAGCACCTTGTCGCCGCCGATATCGATGGTGCGGAACGTTACCGGCTTGCCGCGCGCCGCTTCGAGCACGTCACGATAGAGCCGCTCCTGCGCTTCGGCGCGCGGAAAGGTCGAGGCGACCATGAACTGCAGCTCGGTGCGGAACAGGCCGATGCCGGCCGCGCCCGCTTCGGCCAGTTGCGGCAGATCGACCGCCAGCCCGGCATTCATCAGAAGATCGACCTGGACACCGTCCTTGGTCACCGACGGCTTCTTGCGCAGTTCGCGGTAGACCTCCTGCCGCCGCGCCCTGAAGCGCACTTTCTCAGCATAGGCCGCCTCGAGGTCGGGCTGCGGGCGCAGATGGATCGCGCCTTCCTCGCCGTCGACGATGATGGCATCGCCGTTTTCCGCCATGGAAACGGCGCCCTTCATCTGGCCGGCGACGGGTATGCCCATGGCCCGCGCCACGATGACGACATGGCTGGTCGCGGCGCCGTCCTCCAGCACCAGCCCGCGCAGCTTATCCCTGGGATAATCGAGCAGCTCGGCAGCCCCCATCGAGCGGGCGACGATGATGGCGTCCTTGGGCAGCGAGGCCGCGACATCCTCCGGACCGCGCCCCATAAGCTGCCGCAGCAGCCGATTGGCGAGATCGTCGAAATCGCTCATTCGTTCGCGCAGATACGGATCGGTCATGTGCAGCATGCGGGCACGCATGTCGCTCTGCACCTTTTCGACCGCCGCTTCGGCCGTCAGGCCGTTGCGGATAGCCTCCTCGAGCCGGCGCACCCAGCCGCGGTCGTTGGCGAACATGCGATAGGCTTCGAGCACCTGGCGATGCTCGCCCTCGAAGGCGACGTCGCGGCGCTCCAGCATGTCGTCGATGGAGAGCCTGAGCGAGCCGAGGGAGGCGTCGAGCCGCCTGACCTCTTCCTCGCTGTCCTCGTTGAACAGATTGGTGACGACGATGCGCGGCTCGTGCAGCACCACATGGCCGAGCCCGACGCCTTCGTTGAAGGACAGGCCGGTAAAGCTTACCGGGCGGCGCAGATCGAGCTCGAGGCCGGGCCTTGTCAGCCGCTCCAGATCGCCGGTGGCGATCATCTCGGCGATCACCATCGCCGTCGTTTCCAGCGCCTCGACCTCGTCGTCGCGATAATGGCGCATGGTCTTGTTCTGCACAACCAGGACGCCGAGTGTCCGCCCTGCCCGCAGCACCGGCACGCCGAGGAAGGAATTGTATATCTCTTCCCCTGTCTCCGGCAGATAGGCGAAGGCAGGATGCTCCTGCGCGTTGGAGAGGTTGAGCGGCCGCGCCGAGGCCGCGATCGTGCCGACCAGGCCTTGGCCCAGCCTGAGCTGCGCCAGGTGGACGGCGTTCGGATTCAGGCCTTCGGTGGCGTAGAGTTCGAGCACCGAATCGGCGCGCAGCACATAAAGCGAGCAGACCTCGGCAACCATGTTGGAGGCGATGTCGCGCACGATTCGGTCAAGCCGCTCCTGCGGCTCCAGCGGCTCTTGCATGAGCTCGCGGAGCCGTTTCAGCAAAACGCGCGGGCCGCTGGCCGAATCACGCATCGCGGCTTCTTCTCCAATAGCGTTTCAACCGGTGCAGGTTGCCCTGCACAGCGGCACAAACGCAACAACTCAATTAGAGCGCCATCGTCCAATTGGACGCATGAAGGCCGCTCCAAGACTTTCGATCCGCTGCATCCTGCCTTCCGAAAATCGATTCCGATTTTCGGGCCGATGCAGTCTGCTACTGCTTATCCAGACCGTACACGGAATGCAAAGTGCGAACTGCTAGTTCCGTATAGGGACCGTCGATCAGGATCGAAATCTTGATTTCGGACGTTGTGATGGCGCGGATGTTGATCGCGCGGTCGGCCAGCGCCTTGAAGGCGGTGGCGGCGACGCCGGCGTGGCTGCGCATGCCGATGCCGATGACAGAGACCTTCGACATGCCGGCTTCCGACTGCACCACATCGTAGCCGATCGTCGCCTTCAGCCGCTCGAGCACGGCCAGCGCCTTGTCGACGTCGCCGGATGGCACGGTGAAGGTCATGTCGGTGAACTTGCCGTCCTCGGAAATGTTCTGGACGATCATGTCGACATTGATGTTGGCCTCGGCCAGCGGCCCGAAAATGCCGGCGGCGACGCCCGGCCGGTCGCCGACGCGGCGCAGTGATATCTGCGCCTCGTCCTTGGCATAGGCAATTCCGGTGACGACCTGCTGTTCCACGATCTCTTCCTCGTCGCAAATAAGCGTTCCCGGCGGATTGAGCAAATCCCCCATTCCGGGTGCATCGGGATCGTCGAAGGACGACCGCACAAAGGTACGCACCCTGTGCACCATGGCAAGCTCGACCGAGCGCACCTGCAGGACCTTGGCCCCGAGCGAGGCCATTTCGAGCATTTCCTCGAAGGAAATCTTGGCCAGCCGCCGCGCCTTCGGCTCGATGCGCGGATCGGTCGTGTAGACCCCGTCGACGTCGGTGTAGATATCGCACCGGTCGGCCTTGACCGCCGCCGCGATGGCGACAGCGCTGGTATCGGAACCGCCGCGGCCGAGCGTGGCGATCCGGTTGTCCGGCCCGATACCCTGGAAACCGGCGACCACCGCCACCTGGCCTTCGCCGAAGCGCTTGATCAGGAACGCACCGTCGATATCGAGAATGCGCGCCGCGCCATGCGCGTTGTCGGTCTTGATCGGGATCTGCCAGCCTTGCCAGGAGCGGGCATGCACGCCGATATTCTGCAGCGCGATCGCCAGCAAGCCGGCGGTGACTTGCTCGCCGGACGCGACGACGGCGTCATATTCACGCGCATCGTGCATCGGCGACGCCTCGCGCGTCCACTGCACGAGTTCGTTGGTCTTGCCGGCCATCGCCGAGACCACGACGGCGACCTCATGGCCGGCATCGACCTCGCGTTTGACATGGCGCGCCACATTGCGGATGCGGGCGATGTCGGCGACGGAGGTCCCGCCGAATTTCATCACGATGCGCGCCATGGAAGCGAAATGCCTTTGACTGGATGCCGGACCGAAGGCCGAAAAGCGGAAAAATGCGCCAAGCTGTGGCCGGGCGCTCAATGCGCGGCCTCCTTAGCCAAATGACAGTCGTTTCGCAAGGCGTGCCGCCGCTGCCGGCCGGGCGACACACCAGCGCAGCATGGCGCCCGCATACTTCTTCCCAAAATGGTGCGCGCTTCAGCCCAGCTGTGCCGTGGCTCTCCACAGGCGCGGATAGTCGAGGACGAAACCGAGCGGCGAGACCTCTAGCGTCTCGTGGTAGCCGAACATCGGGGCGGCATAGGCGTAGTGTGCAGCATCGACGCGCTGATAGGTTTGCTCGAGGCGAACGAGCCTGAGTTCGGGAAATGTCAGATAGGCTGCCGGGGCGGGCGTCGCCATGCCGACATCGAGGGCAAAACGG
This sequence comes from Mesorhizobium sp. M0751, assembly GCF_040320265.1. Lineage (NCBI taxonomy): Bacteria > Pseudomonadati > Pseudomonadota > Alphaproteobacteria > Hyphomicrobiales > Phyllobacteriaceae > Mesorhizobium > Mesorhizobium sp. M0751. The sequence goes on along the minus strand of NZ_JAMYPH010000023.1, from coordinate 30,910 downwards.
CGAAGCGCCAAAAGGTTTGTGGCGGGCGTGAAGCCGAGATCGATATCGATGAGACCGTCGACTTCCGCTTGATGCTCGCCGTTCAGCGTCCATTGGCGCTCGGTCAGCCGGTCGATCCCATAATGCAGCTCTTGCGTGCCGAGAAAGCCGTCGGCGCGCGCCGAGCGTGTATGCCAGTCGGCATCGCAGTCCACCTCGTAGGCGATGCCGCACGGCTTGCCATCCTGGACCAAAAGCGCGTGTCCCCTGAGGTTCCACCCGGAACTCGCTTCCGACAGCAGGCAAGCGTCGTGGCCTTCCTGGTCAAGCCGGCGCCAAAGAATGGAAGCAACCGCTCGCATCATGCGCACTCCTCCGGTCCCGATGTCTCTGCTTCGTCCGCCAAAGCATTGGTGTTTCCTTCCGGCACACCATCAACTGACACGTGCTGACACAAATGCAGCAGGCGAAAGGCGCCGCCGGCAGGCATCGCGCGCATCGCGCCGCCGACGGTGAATTTCGCGCCTTGACATTCGCAGCCTCGCGCCCGACTTCCTAGCGTCCGAGGAGACCACACCATGCCAGAGCCCCGACGATCGACGATCGATGCCGGAGAGGTGGAACGCTTTTCCGCCCTTGCCGCCGAATGGTGGAACCCGAACGGCAAGTTCCGCCCGTTGCACAAGTTCAACCCGATCCGGCTTGCCTATGTCCGCGACCAGGTGACAGCCCGCTTCGGCCGCGATCCGCGTGCGGCACGGCCGTTCGAAGGCCTGCGCTTCCTCGACATAGGCTGCGGCGGCGGGCTGTTGTGCGAGCCGATGGCGCGGCTTGGCGCCGAAGTGGTCGGCGCCGATGCCTCAGTCACCAACATCGAAGTGGCCAAGCTGCATGCGGCGGAAGTCGGCGTGAGCGTTGATTACCGCGCCACGACCGCGGAAGACCTGGCCGACGCCGGCGAAAAATTCGACGTCATCCTCAACATGGAAGTGGTCGAGCATGTCGCCGATGTCGATCTGTTCCTGGCCAAATGCGGCGAGATGGTCAAGCCTGGCGGCATCATGTTCGTCGCCACCATCAACCGCACGCTGAAGGCCCTGGGCCTGGCCATTATCGGCGCCGAATATGTGCTGCGTTGGCTGCCACGCGGCACCCACCAGTTCGGCAAGCTGGTGCGCCCCGAGGAACTGGAAAAGGCGCTTGCCGGCGCCGGCCTGACCGTCGTCGACCGCACCGGCGTCACCTACAACCCGCTCGCCGACCGCTGGCAGCGCTCGAAGGACATGGACGTCAACTACGTGGTGCTGGCGGAGAAGGCATCCGTCTGAAGCTTACGCCTTCTGGCCCCTATGGCCTCTGGCTTTGAGCCTTGGTGGTGATGAACACGCCGGCGGTGATGATGACGGCACCGGCCCAGGTCAGCAGTTGATAGCGCTCGCCGAGGAAGAGGGTCCCGGCAAACAGCCCGACCGCCGCCGCGACGTAGCCGATCTGGCTGAGATAGACCGGGCCGCCGACCGCTTGCAGGCGGAAGAAGAAGGCGAACATCGCCGAGGCTGATGCCACCTGTGCCGCAGCGACCAGCGGCACGCCGCCGAGCGAGCCGAATGCATTGCCGCCAAGCAGGACCAGAATGCCGGCAAACAGCATCAAGGCTGCTGCCAGGTGGCTGCCGACGGCGAGCTCGATCGGGCCGGTGCCTTCGGGCCAGTCGACGGTGCGGTAAATGTTGCCGGCGGCGAGGCTGACCGGGATGAGCAGGCCCATCGCAACCCAGAAAAATTCGGCCGGCTGGCCCGCTTCGCCGCGCGTCACCGCCACCATGACTGCGCCGACGAAACCGACGACTATGCCGACGATGCCCAGCATGGTCGGGCGCCTGACGCCGAGCAGCATCGAGAACACCAGCGTGACGACCGGCGACAGCGTGAACATGATGCCGCTGTAGCCGGCGCCCAGATGCGGAATGGCTGAAAACATCAGCAGATTGGGGATTGCATATGAGACGGCCGCGGTGACGAAGAAATAGCGCAGCCTGTGCGGCGTAAGCCGCATGCGCTTCCCGTTGAGCAGCAATGCGCACAAAAGCACGCCGCCGGCACCAAGCGAGATGACGAAGGCCCAGACCATGGCGGCCACGCCGGCCGCCGTCGCGATCTTGCCGAACGGCAGCGTCAGGCCGAGCAGTCCACCGGTGACAACCAGAAGGCCAAGCGCCGAGTCCCAGAGAAATTTCATCGCACCGTCCCGTCGTCCGTTCGCGGCACTTGGCCAATATCGCAAGCTGAGGTAAGATAAGGTAAAGATTCTTCACGTCAAGATACATAACGGTGAGAGACATGGATCGCGCAGCAAAAGCGATCGGGCAATGGAAAAAGGAACGGCCGGATCTCGATGTCTCGCCGATGGCCGTGCTGGGACGGTTGAACGAGGCCGCCTCGCTGATCGCACGAGAGCGGCTGGCGCCGCTGTTTGCAAGTTACGGGCTGCAATCCGGAGAATTCGATGTGCTGGCGACGCTGCGTCGTTCCGGGCCGCCATACGCGCTGACGCCGACGGCTCTCTACGAGGCGACGATGGTGACGTCGGGCGCGATGACCAACCGCCTCGATCGGCTCGAGAAATCCGGCCTGATCAAGCGCGGGCCGCACCCCGACGATCGCCGCGGCATTGTCGTGCAGCTGACTAAAAAGGGTCTGGCGTTGATTGACGAGGCGGTTACCGCTCACGTCGCCAACGAGCACCAGATACTTTCTGGGTTAGTACGCCCGGAGCAGATCATGCTCGCCCGCCTGCTCGAAAAACTGATAGCGAGCCTGAGCTAGCCCAAACGGCAACCACCAGGACTCTGCGATCATTGCATTGGGAGTCGTAACTGCCAGGGGAGTTTGCCGATGACAGAACATGCAGTCGTGATTGCCGGAGGAGGTCCGACGGGCCTAACCCTGGCAGGCGAGTTGGCGTTGGCAGGCATCGACGTAGCCATTGTCGAACGCCGCCCGAACCAAGAGCTTGCCGGTTCGCGTGCTGGCGGTTTGAGCTCACGTACTCTCGAAGTTTTCGATCAGCGCGGCATCGCGGACCGGTTCCTCGCCGAAGGACAAATAGCCCAAGTCACGGGATTCGCGGCGATGCGTTTAGACATCAGCGATTTTCCGACCCGCCACAACTACGGGCTGGCGCTGAGGCAGAAACACATTGAGCGCATTCTAGCTGGATGGGTCAGCGAGCTGGCAGTGCCGATCTATCGCGGCCGTGAATTGACGTGTTTCGTGCAGGACGACGCCGGCGTCACCATCGAACTGTCCGATGGTGCCTCGCTGCGGGCAAGCTATCTCGTCGGGTGTGATGGAGGCCGCAGTCTGGTCCGCAAAGCTGCTGCCATTGAATTTCGAGGATGGGATGCGACGACCAGCAGCATCCTCGCCCAGGCCGAGATGGCGGAGGAGCCGCCACTGGGCATTCATCGCACGGCACTTGGCATCCACGCCTTTGGCAGGGAAGAGTACGAAATTCGTGACGGCAAGGTCGTCTTTGCCGATAAAGGTCCCATTGGCGTCATGGTCACTGAAAAGAATGTCGGCGCCACGACCGAGCCCACGCTGCGCGACCTCCGCAAAGCACTCGTCGCCGCATGCGGAACAGATTACGGAATCCATAGCCCAACCTGGATTTCCAGGTTCACGGACATGTCGCGGCAGGCGGCGGCTTACCGCAAGGGCCGGGTTCTCCTAGCGGGCGATGCCGCCCATGTGCATTCCCCGGTGGGCGGACAAGGCCTCAATACCTGTGTGCAGGATGCGGTGAACCTCGGTTGGAAGTTGGCCCAAGTGGTGAAAGGAACATCGCCTGAAGGCTTGCTCGACACTTATCACATCGAGCGGCATCCGATTGCGGCCCGCGTGTTGCGCACGACAATGGCACAGGTCGCATTGCAACGTACTGATGATCGCACTGAAGCCTTGCGTGAAATCGTATCAGAGCTCCTTGGGATGGAGGAGCCTCGCAAACGGATCGCTGCCGAGATGTCCGGACTTGGTATCCATTACGACCTCGGCCAAGGGCATCCGCTGGTCGGCCGCCGCATGCCTGACCTCGACCTGGCGACGCCTGATGGTCCCATGCGCGTATTTGCGCTCCTCCAAAATGCGCGGCCAGTGCTCTTGAATCTCGGCGCGCCGGGCAGCTTCGACATCAAGCCGTGGTCAGACCGCATTAAGTTGGTTTACGCCAAATGTGACGATCCATGGGAGTTGCCTGCGCTAGGCTTGGTCTCCGCTCCGATCGCAGTTTTAATCCGACCCGATGGATATGTTGCTTGGGTAGGCGACGGGACGCAGGATGGTCTTCAAGACGCGATGAACACCTGGTTCGGACAACCGGGCTAAGAACCGCAAAAACCAGTTAGCTCTTGATCTGGTTGAATGGTCCCGAAATCAAACGACCACGGACGGCAAAAACTCAGATCCTGGCCGCCGAGCCTCGTTTGGGCCGGCGAACAGCTCTGATCTTGCCGCTGTTTCCGCCGCCACAGAAAAACTGGTCGCCGCCATCGGATTCGAGCCCCGACACGCCTGTCCCCGGCGGCATATCGAGCTTCTCCAGGACCTTTCCCGTTTCAGGATCGATCCGCCGGACATCGCTCTCCTCACCCTCCCAGGTGCCATGCCAAAGCTCGCCGTCGACCCAGCTGACCCCGGTAACGACGCGGTTGGAAACGATGGTGCGAAGGATTGCTCCTGTCTCGGGATCGACCTGATGAATCTTTCGGCCCCGGTGCTGCCCGACCCAGAGCGTTCCTTCGGCCCAGGCGAGCCCGGAATCACCGCCATTGCCAGGAGCCGGGATCGACGCCAGCACCTGGCCATTCTTCGGATCGATCTTCTGGATGCGATCCTCGGCGATCTGATAGAGGTACTGGCCGTCGAAAGCCGTTCCGGCGTGTGCCGCTACATCGATCGAGCGCACCACTTTGCCGCTCGCCGGATCGAAGGCGTTCAATCTGTCGCCTGAGGCAAACCAGACATGCTCGCCATCGAAGGTAACGCCGTCCACGTGGTCGACACCCGGAAAGGGTCCATATTCTCGAAGGATTTCGGCTGCGGATCGTTCCATGATTCCATCCTAGTAGCCCGGCAGTGGGCCGGGGAGTAACAAGATTGTCGGGAAACCCGTCAGCGGCGGGGTCATCCAGCGACGCGCCCGCCCGCGGCCGAACGACTGCACCTTGCCGGCGAGGGCGAGCTGCTCGAGCGCCCGCTGCACGGTACGCGAACTGGCTCCAAGCGCAATCGCCAGCGCCGAACTCGACCAAGACTCGCCGTCGGCGAGGAAGGCGAGTACGGCGGCATGCTCTTCTTCGACGGGCGGCGCCAGCACGACGACCTCACCGGCGCGGCGCGGCGCCAGCGCAAAGCCCCGCTTCGTAGCGCTCACATCGGCCAAGCTCCGAAGCTCCGCGCGAAGCCGCCCGGCTTCGACGCGCAGCCGCGCTCGATGTGATTCGTCGGCGTCCTTTCCGCGGAAAGCGCGCGCAATAAGCGTCGCTCTTGCCACGTCCCCCGGCCAGGCTTCGGCCAGCGCGCGAGCCAGCGCGAACAGCACCGGGCGGGTCGCCAGCGAGACGACGGTATCTGCGACCCGCACGACATTGCGGCATGCATCCACCACGAGCGCCCCCGACGCCAGGAGCACTTCGACTTCATCGAGCAGGAGGGGCCGTTCGTCGCCACGCGCGACAAGGCGTGCGGCCGGCGTGTCCAGCACCAGCGATGCGCTCTCAACCTCTGCGATCAGCGCGGGGATGCCGGACGCGCGCGCCGCTCGCGCCGCCAGGCCGAGGGCGGCGCGCGCAGGGCCGGTCCGCAAGCGGCGGATGGCGATGCCGGCGACAGCCAGCTCGTGGGCGGCCCGCGATGCCGGCGGCAGCGGCGAGGGATCGAAGCCGTCCAGCCTGCGCTCGGCTTCGTCGAGATGGCCGATCAGCAGCAGGCGCCGGACGTCGAGGTTGCGCGCATGCGCGGCGTTGACGCGGTCGCCATGCTTTTCAAGCGTTGCCCGCGCGGCGTCGAGTGCCTTGGCCGGCCAGGTAAGGTCGCGCGAGACGAGCGCGATCTCGGCCTCGGCGACGACACACCGCGCGCGGGCCACGGCCTCCCTCGGGCTGAATGCGTGCGCCGCCCTCTTGAGGAGAACCTTCGCCCGAACCAGGTCCCCAAGCTGCGCCATCGCGATACCGCGCAACGCCAGTGCCGGCGCATCGTCGCGCAGCGCAACCCGCTTCAAGGCGCCGAGCGGATCGCCCGCCGCAAGCGCATGCGCCGCGGCCGTGATCAGCGAGTCCATCGGAATCCCGTCACACTTGTCACTCCCCCGGCTTCGACATCCGGCGCTAAGTCCATCTCACCAACCAGTCGTATCGGCAACGGCGACTGTAGCCAACCTGAGTTGCGGGCGCGATTCTGCACTAGGCTCGAACGCAACGAGAAGCACTAGGAGAGACACTATGATGATCCAAGGTACAACCATCCTGGTGACTGGAGCCAATCGGGGCATCGGTCGGGCACTGGTCGAGGAAGCCCTGAGCAGAGGCGTGAAGCGCGTCTTCGCCGCAACCCGCCAACCGATGGCCCATCCTGACCGGCGTGTGACGTCCCTGACCATGGATGTGACCAACGCTGCGCAGATCCGGGAGGCCGTCGAGAAGATCGATACTCTCGATATCCTCATCAACAACGCCGGCGTATCGCCCTTCGATGACCTCAGCGACCGTCGTGTGCTCGAACAACAGCTCGCCGTAAACCTCTTCGGCTCGTATGACGTTACCCAGGCTCTGCTGCCGTTGCTGGCCCGGTCGCGGGGAGCCATCGTCAACATTCTGTCGCTGGCCTCGATTGCCGCCGTGCCGTTCAGTCCGGCCTACTCAGTCTCGAAGGCGGCCTCGTTCTCGCTGTCGCAGTCGTTGCGCACGCTCCTGGCCGGACGGGGTGTCAGCGTCCACAGGGTCCTTCCCGGCCCGGTGGACACGGACATGACACGGGGCCTGGACATCGCGAAGGCCTCTCCGGAGTCTGTTGCGCGGGCGATCCTGGACGGAGTGGAGAACGGCGAAGAGGAAATCTTCCCCGATCCCATGTCGGAGCCCCTGGCGGAAGGCTGGCGCAGCAGTGCGGTCAAGGCGCTTGAACGCCAGTTTGCAGCCTATGCGGAAGCAAGCCCGTCCAGTGAAGCAAGCCCGTCAGACAGTGGGCATGAAAGAAGCAGCGAAACGATTGCCCGCGAGCCCCATCCTTGCTGCTCGGCCTGAAACTGCGAACGCTTGTGCAGGGGTGGCGGCATCGCCGCCCCTCGGCACCGCCCCGACCTTCACGGCGCTGCCTGGCGAAGAGATGCCTCGCTATGTCCGGAGCAGGTTGACGGATCAGTTGCGGTCGTCGCGGAAACTTGGAATAGGCATGAACTCGACGCCGTCGTCGGCCAGGCTCTTGGCTTCCTCCAGCGTCGCCTCGCCATAAATGCCGCGCGGATCGCTCTCGCCAAAATGGATCTTGCGCGCTTCCTCGGCAAATTTGTCGCCGACATAATCGGCGTTCTCGCGCACCTTTTCGGCCAGCGCCTTGAGCTGCGCCATCGCCTGCTTCTGGGCCTCGCCCATGGCGAGCGCAATCTTTTCTCGGCTGCGCCCGGTCGAGACGGCCGGCGCCATCAGCGCCTTGTCGATCTTGTGCGAGCCGCAGGTCGGGCAATCGACGAAACCGCGCTTCTTCTGTGTGTCGAAATCGTCGTTGCTGCGGAACCAGGCCTCGAATTCGTGCTCGTGCTCGCAGATCAGGGAAAAGCGGATCAAGAGGCAGCACCCCTGAGCGGCATTGCCTCCGCCGAACCGGCGTTTACGGCAAAATCGCGTGCGTTTTTGAGATTCGGTATCTTCTTGCGCGCGGCGACTGACTGCGCCGGGTTGATCTCGGCGACGATCACCGCCGGCTCGTCATGGGCAGCCTCGGCGACGATGCGGCCCCAGGGATCGACGATCAGCGAATGGCCATAGGTTTCGCGGCCGTCCTCGTGCACTCCGCCTTGCGCGGCGGCAACCACATAGGCGCCGTTCTCGATGGCGCGCGCCCTGAGCAGCACATGCCAATGCGCTTCGCCGGTCTGGCGGGTGAAGGCGGCGGGCACCGAAAGCAGATCGGCGCCGGCCAGCGCCTCGGCCCGGAAGAGCTGCGGAAAGCGCAGATCGTAGCAGACGGCAAAGCCGAGCTTCGCGCCATCGATTTCGGCGACGACGGCCTCGGTGCCCGGCTCATAGGCGGCGGATTCGCGCCAGCTCTCGCCATTGTCGAGATCGACGTCGAACATGTGGATCTTGTCGTAGGTGGCAATCGTGGCGCCGTCCGGCCCGAACAAAAGCGCCCGGTTGGCAAGCTTGCCGTCGGCGCGCAGAATGGCGGTCGAGCCTATATGCAGGAAAATGCCGAGCTCCTTGGCCAGCCTCCGCGACGTCGAGACGATGATGTCCTTGTCTTCGGAGGTGAAGGAAGCGGCCCGCGCCTGGCTGTCGCGGATCAGCGCGCCGGTCATTTCCGGGGTTTGGATGTACGTCGCGCCAAGACCTGCCGCCTCGCGCACCAGCCGTTCCAGATCGACCGCATTGCGCTCCGGGCTGGTTCCCGAACGCATCTGGATCGCCGCCGCCTTGAAAGCATCCCCCGACTTGATGGCACCCATGGTCATGTCCTTATCTGGTCGAGCCGTTGGCGAGCAATCTGTCCAGCCGTCCTTCCGCCTCCAATTCATGGAGATCGTCGGAGCCGCCGACATGCGTGTCGCCGATGAATATCTGCGGAAAGGTGGAACGGCCATGGGCCCGGGAGATCATTTCCTGGCGCAGTTCCGGCGAGAAGGAGGCGTCATGCTCGGTATAGGCGACACCCTTCCTGTCGAGCAGCCGCTTGGCCGCGGTGCAATAGCCGCACATCATCCGCGTGTAGATCGTCACATCGACCATCGGTCAGCAACCCTGCCTCGTTCCGCTGTCATGTAGGCTATATAGGCGCCGATTCGTCGGCCCGAAAGTCCCCCGGCAGCACGCGCGCGAAGGTCAGTACGTCGACCGCGCCGGCACCGCCCTTCTTCAATGCCCTGGCGACCGCGCGGACGGTGGCCCCGGTGGTGTAGACATCGTCGATCAACAGCACCCGCCGGCCGGCGATTTCGATCTCCGCCTCGTCAGGCACTTTGAATGCGGCGCGAACATTTTCCTCGCGTTCCCGCCGCTCCAGCCCGACTTGCTGGCGCGTGAGTTTGACGCGCTTGATGGCTGATGGCGCGAAAGGCCGCTCCCCGAGCTGCGCCACCGCCCGCGCCAGTTCCGCCGACTGGTTGAACTGCCGCCGGAAGAAACGCCGCCAGTGCAGCGGCACCGGCACGACCACGTCGGCCTCGGCGATGAGCTCAGCACCGGCGCGGAGCATCCAGCGCGCCATCCACGGCGCCAGATCGGTGCGGTCCTGGTATTTCAGCCCTTGCACCATCTGGCGGGCAACGCCGGAATAGGCAACCGCCGCCCGCGCGCGTTCGAACGGCGGCGGGTCGGCTATCGCCTCCGCCGAAAGGAACCCTTCACCCATGCTGTGGGTGAACGGCGTGCCCATCACCGGGCACCATGGCCGTTCCAGCAACCTGAGTTTCGGCCAGCACGCACCGCACAACACGCCGGGCTGCGAGACATGGCGGCGGCAGCCGGCGCAGACCGGTGGGAACAAGAGGCGCGCTGGCCAGCCCAATGCCTTGCTGGCAATGCGCTTGATCGCAATACGCTTGATCTCTGGCATGGGATCGGCCACGTGGTTGGTCCTCCGCATCACTATATCAGAGAGCGAAGCACAAGGACCTGCCCATTGCAGCCTGTAATCGACACCTCGCTCTGGCTGGCGCGCAAGCGCCGGGCACTGACTCGTCCCATCGCCGGCGCGGATTTCCTCATGCGGCGGGCAGCCGAGGATCTTGCTGACCGGCTCGGCGCCGTCGAACGCAGCTTCGGCAAAGCGGCCTCGTTGTTTTGCCAGACGCCGGCAGCAACAGAGGTGCTCGCCGAAAGCGGCAAGGTGACGGAAAACGTGCGCGTCGAGGCCGACGCCGCTTTCCTGGGCGGCCAGCCAGGACTGTTGGCGCCGTTGGAAACCGTGCCATTCGAGCCGGAAAGCCTCGACCTCGCAGTGTCGCTGCTGTCGCTGCAGGCGATGAACGATATTCCCGGCATGCTGGTGCAGATCCGCCGGGCACTGAAGCCGGACGGGCTTTTCCTCGGCGCCTTCGCCGGCACAGGCACGCTCTCCGAACTGCGCGAAAGCCTGCTTGCCGCCGAGACCGAACTCTATGGCGGCGCCAGCCCGCGTGTGATCCCGTTCACCGACGTCCGCGACGCCGGCGCGCTGCTGCAGCGCGCCGGCCTGGCGCTGCCGGTTGCCGACGTCGAGACGATCACGGTGCGCTACGATTCGCTATTTGGCCTGGCCGCCGACCTGCGCGCCATGGGCGAGACCAGCGCGCTTGTCGACCGCAGCAGGCGGCCGGGCACCCGAGCGTTGTTCGCGCGCGCCGCCGAAATCTATACGGAGCGGTTTTCGGATGCCGATGGCCGCGTCAGGGCGAGTTTCTCGGTGGTCTGGATGTCAGGCTGGGCCCCCGATGCCTCTCAGCAAAAGCCGCTGAAGCCGGGCTCCGCAAAAATATCGCTGAAGACAATCCTGGAAAACCCCGGTGGCCCCTGAGCGGAATCTCTGCGCAAAAGCTAAGCTATCCCACGCAAAAACTAAGCTGGTCACTGTCCAAAAGCGTTGGCAAGCTTGCTGCTGTTGTCGCTGAACAACCACTGGATGGCGCCGGCAGCCTGGCCAATGCCAGCGACAATGGCAAGCGACAGCACGGCAACGATCAAACCATATTCGATAGCCGTCGCACCCCTCTCGTCTTCTAAAAATCGTTGCAGCAAGATTTTCATGGGCGCCCATCCCTCTTGCCCTAACCTAGCGCCGACCCGTTAAGAAAGGTTAACGCGACAGGCTTAATGGGCGGTGAACCCGCTGCATTCTAGAGATCTGTTGAGGAGTCAGCAGTCGCCGCTGCTTCTGCCATCGGCCCGTATGACGCAGACCGAACTGGGCAGCGGCTGCAGCACGCTCTTGCGCAACGTATAGCTGTCGCGCTGGCCGATCGAGCCGGTGCTCATCGTATCAAGGCCGTCGCGGGCAAACTGCGAGCGGGTCCGGCTGTCGAGGTAGGGCGTCGCGATCAAGGCCAGAGCCACTGCGGCTGAGCCGAACAGGAGGGCGATGCGCAATATTCCCATGCCGGCATTGGCGGCGCCGGGAAGGCGGTCGGACCAAGGCGAGTCCCAGTCCTTGTCGAAGCTCATGCAAATCGCTCCCCAGCGGTGGAATCGGCGTAACCGTCTTGCGTCAATTTTTCACGGCCAGATAAATCTTTCATTAACGCTGCTGGCAGCCCGTTGTGGAGCTACCTGGTTTGCGGGAGGTCGGCCGTTACAGCAGATCGATGAGGAACTGGATCAGCGGGGCGTCGGCCGGCGGCATTGGAAAATCGCGCATCTGGCGCGGCCGCACCCATTTCAGCACCTGGCCTTCCTTCGGCTGGGCAATGCCGCGGAAGCGACGGCAGACGAACAGCGGCATCAGCAGGTGAAAATCATCGTAGGAATGGCTGGCGAAGGTGAGTGGGGCCAGGCAAGGGATGTCGGTCTCGATGCCGATCTCCTCGTACAATTCGCGGATCAGGCATTGTTCCGGCGTCTCACCGGGCTCGACCTTGCCGCCCGGAAACTCCCACAGGCCGGCGAGTTGCTTGCCTTCGGGCCGCTGCGCCAACAGCACGCGCCCGTCGGCATCGACCAGCGCGCAGGCGGCGACCAGGAGCAGGCGCTTGCCGACAGTATCCAAGCCGCTCATGCGCCTTGTGGCCGGCGATAGTGATAGCGATAGACTTCATCGAATCCGAGCGAACGGTAGAGCGCCAGCGCCGGCGCGTTGTCCGCCTCGACCTGCAGCCAGGCTTCCCGCGCCCCGCGCAGCCGCGCCCATTTCAGCGCCGAGCGGATGAGATGGCGGCCATGGCCCTGGTTGCGCACCGATCTGTCGGTGGCGATCTCGAACAGTCCGGCAAGATCGCCGTCATGCACGCAGATCAACGTTGCCAGCGGCTCGCTGCCGGCCTCCAGCGCAAACAGCCCGGCCTCCGGCTGAATGGCGCCGATGATCTCCGACAGGCCCGGCCGCAGCGACACATCCGAACCGCTCACCTTAAGTGCGGCACCGATGAAACGGCTGATGTCCTTCAACGGAATCTGGTCCATGGCGTCGTCGAGCGCGGCGTCCGCCAGCGGCAGCCGCATGACCAGCGATTCGGCGAATATGCTCCAGCCCTCGCTGTCGAGGTACTTTGAAAGATCCGGCCCCGACAGCGGCGAGATGCGAAAGGTCAGCGGCCTGCCATAGGCGTCGAAGCGGCGGCTGGCGCGGCCGATGCGCTCGGCAATGTGCTGGATGTCGCCTGGATCGAGCGGATTGACCGAATTCAGCCGCTTGGCCGGGTGGCCGGCCGTCAGCCGCACCACCCAGGTGCCGTCATAATGGACGGCGGCCGCCGGCCAAGCGCGAAAGCCGGCCGCCTCATAGCGGCGCACGATCGCCAACACGCTTGCCGGATGTCTGGAAGCCAACGCCATCAGCTCCGATAATCGCCGTTGATGGCGACATATTCCTTGGTGAGGTCGCAGGTCCACACCGTCGCCTTGCCGCGGCCGATGCCGATATCGGCGCGGATGCGGATCTCGTCGCGCTTCATATACGCCGAAGTCGCCGCCTCGGAATAGGCGGCGTCGCGCTCGCCCTGATACGCCAGGCGGTTGTCGCCGAACCAGATCGACAGAAGGTCGCGGTCGGCCGGTTCGCCGGCCTTGCCGACGGCCATGACGACGCGGCCCCAATTGGCGTCCTCGCCGGCGACTGCCGTCTTGACCAGCGGCGAATTGGCGATCGACAGCGCGATGCGCTTGGCCGAGCGGGCCGATTTGGCCCCGGTGACGGTGACCTCGACCTGCTTGCGGGCGCCCTCGCCGTCGCGCACCACCTGCAGCGCCAGCGATTTCAATACCTTGCCGAGGGCACGGCGGAAGGCGCCGAGGCGAGCATCCTTGGGATCGGAAATTGCCGGCGCGCCGCGCCTGGCGGCAGCCCCCGTGGCGAACATCAGCAGCGTGTCGCTGGTCGAGGTGTCGCTGTCGACGGTAACCGCGTTGAAGGTCTTGGCCGTGCCGCGCGACAGGAGATCCTGCAGCACCGGTGCTGCGATCGGCGCATCGGTGGCGATGAAGGAAAGCATCGTCGCCATGTCCGGCGCGATCATCCCGGCGCCCTTGGCGATACCGTTGATGGTGACGTCGGCATCGCCGAGCTTGACCGTCGCGGTCGCCAGTTTGGGATAGGTGTCGGTGGTCATGATCGCCTTGGCGGCTTCGGCCCACAATTCCGGCTTGCCGTCCTTGACCAGCCCGGCCAGCAGATGGTTGAACTTGCCGGCGTCGAGCGGTTCGCCGATGACGCCGGTCGAGGCCAGGAATACCTCGCCTGCAGTGCAGCCGGCCGCCTTCGCCGCCACCTCGCCCGTGAGTGCCGTCGAGGCGCGGCCCTTCTGGCCGGTAAAGGCATTGGCATTGCCGGAATTGACCACCAGCACGCGTGCCTTGCCAGCCACGAGGTTCTGCCGGCAGAAATCGACCGGCGCCGACGGGCACTTTGATTTGGTGAACACGCCGGCGACGGTGGTGCCGGCGTCGAACACCATGGCCAGCAAGTCGGTGCGGTTCTTGTATTTTATGCCGGCCTCGGCGGTGGCGATGCGCACGCCCTCGATCACCGGCATCTTGGGATATTTCTTCGGCGCGAGCGGCGAAACCTGTGTGGACATGGAAGACCCCGGGCGGGAAAAATCGCGAAAGGAACGCCGGTTTGCCCGATAGCACGCGCTGGCGCAAGGCGTTTCACAGCCGTTACGGCTGCCGGAAGCCTGACATCGCCTCATGCAGCAAGCCGGCTGTTGCAAATTTGTTGGCGTCGCTGCGACCCATAGCGCTATGATACTGCCCCATGGGCAGGCTTGTGGTCTTGGCACTAGCGTTTCTGGGCTTTCTGCTGCTGCGGGCCGATGCGCAGACGGCGCGGCGCGTAGCGCTTGTGGTCGGCAATGGCAGCTACGCCGAAGCCGGTACGCTGGCCAATCCCGTCAACGATGCGCTCGACATCGCCGACAAGCTGCGCGCCATCGGCTTCGAGGTGATCGAAGGCAACGATCTCGGCAAGCGCGAGCTCGAACGCAAGATCGGCGAATTCTCCGATGCGCTGCAAGGCGCCGGTGTCGGGCTGTTCTACTATGCCGGCCATGGCCTGCAGGTCGACGGGCGCAATTTCATCGTGCCGGTCGACGCCAGGCTGGATATGCCGGTCAAGCTGCAGCTCGAGGCGGTGCCGATCGACGAGGTTCTCGACATCATGGAGCAGCAGACCAAGGTCAGCCTGGTCTTCCTCGATGCCTGCCGCAACAACCCGTTTGCCCGAAGCCTCAGCCGCAGCGCCACGACACGCTCGGCGACGGCTCTCGCAGGCCTTGCCCAGTTCGAGTCGACACGCGGCTCGTTCATCGCCTTCTCGACGGCACCCGGCGCCGTCGCAATGGACGGGACGGGGCGCAACTCGCCCTTTGCCGCGGCACTTTTGCGGCACATGGCCGAGCCCGGACAGAGCATCAACGACATGATGATCGCGGTGCGCCGCGACGTCGTTTCCGCAACGCGCGAGGCGCAGCGTCCCTGGGAGCAGGGATCGCTGCTCGAGCGCTTCGAATTCGTTCCGGGCGGAGACACTGCCCAGCAACCGAAACCGGCCGTCAGCCCGGCGCCCGCGTCGCAGGTGGCTGCGCTCGAGCGCTCCGTCGGCGACAAGGGTGCCATCGAAAAGTTCCTGCGCGAGGACTATCTGGCGCCTGATGCCAGGAGAATGCGCCAAACCGTCAAGCGGCTTTACGGTGCGTCGGCTACCATCTACGGCACGCGTTACGACAGCGAGGCCATCGTCAAGGTCAAGACCGACTGGTTCGCGCAATGGGCGTCGTGGTCGTTCGGCCTCGAGCCCGGCAGCCTCGAGGTGACGCCGCACGGCAAGGAACGTGCCGACGTGGTTTTCGCCATGAGCTACGATTATGTGCCGAAGAACAAATCGGCGCAGCGCCTGACCGGCAAGGCGCAGGTGACGCTGGAACTCGTTATGACTTACGGCGCATGGCGGGTTGCGTCGGAAACGTCGCAAGCGCTGGAATGAACATCAGCGGACCGCAGGGTTGATGAACCCGCGAAACACCCGCTGCACGCCCGGAATCACTCCCCAGATCATGATCGAGACCATCAGCGGCGCGATGACCAGTGTACGCTGCCAGATTTGCCATTCCTGCGTCAGCGGAAAAACCACGTACAAAATGGCTGTGATCAGCGGGTAGACGCCGAGCAGCACCAGCAAAGCGAAGCGCAGGCGCGAAAAGCGGGTGGCGGCGGTCGAAGCCATTTTGTTCTCTCTATCGTTACGGAACGTTTCGTTACATATAAAACGGATCGTTTCGTTTCGTCAAGAGTTGTATATGATGGCTGCAGAAATCGCGGGTAAGGACAAAGAAATGGGCGGAGCCACCGATCCCGGGCGCAAGTCAGCCGGCGCACGGCGCAGCCCCGAAAGCGCCGATGCCATTCTCGATGCCGCCGAGGCAGTACTGGTCGAAGCCGGCTATTCCGGCTTCTCGATCGAGGCGGTGGCGCGCCGCGCACGCGCCGGAAAACCTACGATCTATCGCTGGTGGCCAAGCAAGGCCGCTCTGCTGCTCGATGTCTATCAGCGGCAAAAGCGCGTCGACAATCCTGATACCGGGAACCTTGAGCAGGATCTCGTCGGCTTCCTGAAGAGCTTGTTCGCGCACTGGCGCGACACATCGTCGGGCAGCGTATTCAGATCGCTGATTGCCGAGGCGCAGTCGGACGAAAAAGCGGCCGCCGCCCTCGCCGAATACGCAAGAGGGCGTCGTGTCCACACCGGCCAGATGGTCGAACGCGCCAAGGCAAGGGGAGAGGTGGCGGCCGATGTCGATGCCACGGTCGTCGCCGACCTGATCGCCTCGTTTGCCTGGGCGCACCTTCTGACAGACCGGCTGGACGAGGACGAAGCGACCTTACGCAGGGCGGTACATTATATCTTGAAAGGCATTGTCGCTGGCGATGCCGGCGACGCCTCGGCGGTCCGGCGGCGTCGTCGACGCATCATCGCTCGCCCTACCAAATAGAAGCGACAGGGCGAGTACACTCGGTTGCGGTAGAGACATCAGATAAATTGTTGGCGTCGGCGCCGCCCCTCATCGCCCTGCCGGGCACTTCTCCCCGTATAGTGACGGGGAGAAGGACGCCTTCGCGATTGATTTCGCCAACCTCAAGCGTTGCAAGAAGCGCACCAAGGTTGTGACCACCCCTTCTCCCCGTCACTATACGGGGAGAAGGTGCCGGCAGGCGGATGAGGGGCGGCGTTGACATCAATAATTGATGTGATCGCCCTCGCCTACTTGGCGCTTTCCAGTGCGTCGACCGTCTTCTTCAGGTTCGCATCGGGGATGTCGACCTTGGCGTTGGCGCGCAGCGACTTGACCAGCGCGAAATATTTGTCGCGGATGACCGCCTGGCGCGCTTGGTCCTTGACCTGGTCGAAGGCCGGCGGCTGCTTGGTGCGCTTGTCCTCGACCTTGATGACGTGCCAGCCGAACTGCGACTGCACCGGCTGCTCGGTGTATTTGCCGACCGCCAGCGCAAACACCGCCTTGTCGAACTCCGGCACCATCTGACCAGGCCCAAACCAGCCGAGATCGCCGCCGCTGGTCTTGCCGCTCGGATCGCTGGTGTGCTCGTTGGCGAGTTTCTGGAAGTCGGCGCCGCCGTCGAGCTGCTTGATGATGGCGTCTGCCTCTTCCTTCGTCTTCACGAGGATGTGACGGGCGTGCACCTCATTGCTGGGCGGCGTGTTGGCGATTTCCTGGTCGTAGCGGGCGCGGACCTCGGCATCGGTAACCTTGTCGACGACGCCCTTCTCGACCATTTCGCCATGCAGCGCGCGCTGCTGCAGGAAGGCCATGCGGCGCTGGAAGTCGGGATCCTTGTCGAGGCCGGTGGTCACCGCCTGAGCCGCCATGACGCGGATTTCGATCGCCGCCGACAGCGCCGCGGCGCGGCGCTGCTCGGGCGGAAGCTGCGCGAACTGCTGCGACAGCTCGCCCTCGGCAAGCCCAAGGTCTGCCTCGGTCAGCGTCTGGCCGTTGATGGTGGCGACCACGGCATTCGGATCGACCGGCTTGGCCGCCGGGGCGGGTGCTGCCGGCTGGGCAGGGGCGGCTTCCTGCGCCATCAATGGCGATAGCGACAGGGCCGACAGTCCGAATGCCAGACCAAGGCTGGCGAGCGACGCACAGCGGAACAATAAGGACATTACGATTATCTCCAAAGCGGGGTAGCTAGAGCGGAATGGCTTCCAGACCAGCAGGATTGTGGCGGAATTTGGCGCGGTCTACAGGGCGAGCGCGGCGTTGACATCGAATGAGCCCCCTCTTATCTGTCCAACGACTTTGCGTCCAGAACCGTTTTCCGGGCGCTTTTTGCGTTTGTCCGCGTTCACGTGGAGTTGATGGGGCCGGCCGGCGCCCGTCGCAATGACTTGGAATGCTATCGAAAGGGCCATTGGATGGTCAGTCTCGGCGGTCTCGCCCGTAAGGTTTTCGGCTCCTCCAACGATCGTCGGGTCAAATCGACCCGGCCACGGGTCGAGGCGATCAACGCCATGGAAAACGAGATGCGGGCGCTTTCCGACGCCGAGCTTCAGGCCCGCACGGACAAATTCCGCCAGGACATCGCCAACGGCGCCAGCCTGGACGACCTGCTGGTGCCGGCCTTCGCCACCGTGCGCGAGGCCGCCCGCCGCGTGCTCGGCATGCGGCCGTTCGACGTGCAGCTGATCGGCGGCATGGTGCTGCACAATGGCGGCATCGCCGAGATGCGGACCGGCGAAGGCAAGACGCTGGTGGCGACGCTGCCCGTCTACCTCAACGCGCTCGCCGGCAATGGCGTCCACGTCGTCACCGTCAACGATTACCTGGCCACGCGCGACTCCGAATGGATGGGCCGCGTCTATAAATTCCTCGGCCTTAAGGTCGGCGTCATCGTCCATGGCTTGTCCGACGAAGAGCGCCGCGTCGCCTACGCCGCCGACGTCACCTACGCCACCAACAACGAGCTCGGCTTCGACTATCTGCGCGACAACATGAAATACGAGCGCGCCCAGATGGTGCAGCGCGGTCACAGCTACGCCATCGTCGACGAGGTCGATTCCATCCTGGTCGACGAAGCCCGCACGCCGCTGATCATTTCCGGTCCGCTCGAGGACCGTTCGGAAATGTACAACACCATCGACACCTTCATCATCCAGCTGCAGCCGCAGGACTACGAGATCGACGAGAAGCAGAAGACCTCGATCTTCACCGAGGAAGGCACCGAGAAGCTGGAGAACATGCTGCGCGATGCCGGCCTGCTCAAGGGCGAGTCGCTCTACGATGTCGAGAACGTCGCCATCGTCCACCACGTCAACAACGCGCTGAAGGCGCACCGGCTGTTCCAGCGCGACAAGGACTACATCGTGCGCAACGGCGAGATCGTCATCATCGACGAGTTCACCGGCCGCATGATGCCCGGCCGCCGCTATTCGGAGGGCCTGCACCAGGCGCTCGAAGCCAAGGAGCATGTGGCGATCCAGCCGGAGAACCAGACGCTCGCCTCGGTCACCTTCCAGAACTATTTCCGCCTCTACAAGAAGCTCGCAGGCATGACCGGCACCGCGCTGACCGAGGCCGAAGAATTCGCCAACATCTATAATCTCGACGTCACCGAGATCCCGACCAACCTGCCGGTCATCCGCATCGACGAAGACGACGAGGTCTACCGGACGGTCGAGGAAAAATACAAGGCGATCGTCAAGGAGATCAAGGAAGCCCGCGCCAAGGGCCAGCCGACGCTGGTCGGCACGACCTCGATCGAAAAGTCCGAACAACTGGCCGAACGCCTGCGCAAGGAAGGTTTCAAGGATTTCGAGGTGCTGAACGCCCGCCATCACGAGCGCGAGGCGGCGATCGTCGCCCAGGCCGGCAAACCCGGCGCCATCACCATTGCCACCAACATGGCCGGCCGCGGCACCGACATCCAGCTCGGCGGCAATGCGGACATGCGCATCGCCGAGGAGCTTGGCGACATGCCGGCCGGCCCCGAGCGCGAGACCAGGGAAAAGGAAATCCGCGACGACATCGCCCGGCTGAAGGAAAAGGCGCTCGCCGCCGGCGGCCTCTACGTGCTCGCCACCGAACGCCACGAATCGCGCCGCATCGACAACCAGCTTAGAGGTCGTTCAGGAAGACAGGGCGATCCCGGCCGCTCGAAATTCTTCCTGTCGCTGCAGGACGACCTGATGCGCATTTTCGGTTCCGAGCGCATGGACGGCATGCTGCAGAAGCTCGGCCTCAAGGAAGATGAGGCGATCATCCATCCGTGGATCAACAAGGCGCTGGAAAAGGCGCAGAAGAAGGTCGAGGCGCGCAACTTCGACATCCGCAAGAACCTCTTGAAATATGACGACGTCTCCAACGACCAGCGCAAGGTGGTGTTCGAACAGCGCCTCGAGCTGATGGACGGCGAAGGCCTGTCCGAGACCATCACCGAGATGCGCGAAGGCGTCATCGAGGAGATCGTCGCCAAGAACATCCCCGAAAACGCTTATGCCGAGCAGTGGAACGTCGCCGGGCTCAAGGCCGAGATCGCCGAATTCCTCAACCTCGATCTGCCGGTCGAGGACTGGGTCAAGGAAGAAGGCATTGCCGAGGACGACATCCGCGAGCGCATCAGCCAGGCCGCCGAAGCGGCCGCCAAGGATCGCGCCGAGCGATTCGGCCCCGACGTGATGAGCTATGTCGAGCGCTCCGTGGTGCTGCAGACGCTCGACCATCTGTGGCGCGAGCACATCGTCAACCTCGACCATCTGCGCTCGGTCGTCGGCTTCCGCGGCTATGCCCAGCGCGATCCGCTGCAGGAGTACAAGGGCGAGGCGTTCGAGCTGTTCCAGGCGATGCTGGGCAATCTGCGCCAGGCCGTCACCGCGCAATTGATGCGCGTCGAACTGGTCCGCCAGGCAGCGGAAGCGCCGCCGCCCGAAGCCCCGGACATGTTCGGCAGCCATATCGACGGCAGCACCGGCGAAGACGATTTCGAAGGCGGCGAGACGGCCGTGCTGGTCCGCCAGGAGACCAATGCCATCGTTGCCCCCGAAGACCGCGACCCGAAGAACCCGGCCACCTGGGGCAAGGTCGGCCGCAACGAAGCCTGCCCATGCGGGTCGGGCAAGAAGTACAAGCATTGTCATGGGGCGTTTGCGTAAGCACCCACTTCCCTTCTCCCCGTCATACGGGGAGAAGGTGCCCGAAAGGGCGATGAGGGGCAGCAGAGGCGTTTGCGACTAGTCGATCTCCCCACTTGAGGGGAAGATGGCCGGCAGGCCACAGGGGGCGCTGTCCCGCCGATACCAAAATACGCATTTCGAATTTTCTGTATCTCGACCGTCGGTGGTGTTTCAGTTTGAAATCTAATAGCCGGCTGACGCACGCGCTGATGTCCGCGCTTCACGAAGATCGGAACCTGCTAAAGTGGGTAAAGACACTACTTCGATTCAATAACCCCGTTCGAGGTCGATCTCGTTGGACAGAGGCTCTCCTCTTGCGACTTGACCGCAGAGATCGGCGGCCTGGTCGATTCCAGAATCCACCCAGAAGCTCGCGACATGAGGTGTGACGGTCACCTTGGGATGGGTCCACAACGGCGATGAAGCCTCCAGCGGTTCACGCTCAAACACGTCAAGACAAGCGCCAGAAAGCTGACCTTCGTCGAGAGCGCGGATCAGGTCGGCTTCGTTGACATGCGCGCCCCTGCCGACATTCACAAGGTAGGCACCTCGCTTCATTTTTCCAAAGGCACTCGAGTTCAGTATCCCACGAGTGTCACCAGTCAGGGGAAGTGAACAGATAACGTAGTCCCGATTTGTGAGTGCGTCCGCAAGCTGGGCACGGCCAAAGTAACTGTGTATACCGGGAAGCGTCTTTTGATGACGAGACCAGACTGCTGTGTCGTAGCCAAAGTCCGCAAACAGCTTTGCGGCCCAGCCACCGATCCGGCCCGCACCCAGCACAACAAGTCTTGTCTCGGAGATCTTCCGCGGCGCGATCGGATTCCACAACTTGCGGGCTTGTAGACTCATGTAATCCGCAACATGCCGTTGCTGGCAGAGAACGCGAAGGACGATGTACTGCACCACTTCCGAAGCCTGCTCACGCGTTGCGAGCCTGATGAGCGGAACACTCTTGGGAAAGCTCTGAAGATCAATACCCTCGACACCGGCTCCCAAATAGACGACGGCGCTTAGCCCCGTCATGGCATCAAAAAAGCCAGGCCTGGCGCCCTTGTCGATCAGCACAATATCTATGTCACTTTTGTTCCCGGCGTCTGGCCAAAGCCTGAACTCCAGCTGCGGCACACGGGTTTTCAGCTCAGCAGCCCATACTTGTGCATCAATGTAGTCAGGATACTCATTGACCATCAGAACGGTAATGGGCTCGCCTAACACTTCGCCCCTCCCAGATTCAGGTAATCAGGCATCCACCGGATTACCAGTCTGTTGAGACTGAGGTTTGCGCAAACTGGCACCAGTTGCAAGAACAGACCCCGGCAAAAATGGCGTTGGTGATCCGCCAAAGCCGTGATGTCTGCCCCGCTGCTGGCCGAGGATATCGATTTCGCTTTCTTCAAGGCATAATTCTCCCCTGGTTTTGATGGAACGCATGACAACCGAGCCGGACACGCCGGTGATGGATGGGCGATGGCCGGAGTTCCGCGATCAGCCGCAGGATTTCGGTGAAGAGTTGCCTCGGGATAGCGACCTCCGCATCTGGAAGGCGACATAACGCCCATGGCTGATAACCTCGGCACCGATCTTGATGAGCTTCTTTGTCAGCTGGTAAGTGGTGCCAGAACCTCCTTCCTGCTGTCGGCACTGTGGACGTTGCCGGGACGCAGGGCACGGCGTTCGAGGTCACCTAGCTGGTTGAATTCCACGCATCCCTCTTCTGGGATAGAGATTCTTGCAAAAGCCTATTTCGGCAGATGCTGCGATCAGGTTTTCACTGGCGGCTATATTTGGCGATCTCGGCCCGACGCTCTGGCCACATAATCTCGGCCCGCTTCTTGCCGCCTTTCGCGCCCAGCGCTTTCGCGGCAGGTCCTTGCTGTCGTCAGTCACGTCGTCGGCTTCCTCGCCAGTGGCAATGCGCATGACGCGAACGGCAGTGCCGATAATGTCGGCCGGGCGCTTCTGGCCTTTAGGTCCGGTTGGCATTCCTAGTTCTCCGCATGGCTAAAGACGACAGCGCCGTTGTCCTTACGAACTTCAACGGACACGATTCCATCGTCACCCTTTCGGGTTTGGAACATGGAGGTTGCATGATCTTTCGCGGTCTTCTCCTCGTCGAAGATCACCTTGTCGACGATGCCCTGCCTTCCATACCAGATGACAGTGTAGACCATTGTTGCTGCCATGCGTTCCGCTAAGCATATAGGCGTTTTCGCATATGGGGCAAACGAGATAGGCGTTTCCGCGTATTTCAAACTGAGACACTACCGAGCAGGGTGAAGGGTTGCGCGAATGATGAATATGAAGCAGCGCACCCGCCCCTCATCCGCCTGCCGGCACCTTCTCCCCGTATAGAGACGGGGCGAAGGGGACCCCACCCAACCGTTTCTTAATGTGTTTTCGCTACACGCATAGCCAGAAAAGAGGCGGAAAACGGAGTGTGATCGGGGTGCGCTTTTCCGCGGCGACGACAGCCGGGCGGTTCTTGCCGCAGCGCCTTGCGCTGCGCATCGGGCCGCTGCTTGGCCTGATCGATGCCGTGCTGTTCAGCGCCGGCGCGCGCGGCGAAGCCGGCCGCATGTCGCTGATCGCCTTTTCGGTCCGCATCGTCAGCGCCGTCATCGCCTTCGTCAGCCAGGTCTTGATGGCGCGCTGGATGGGCTCGTTCGAATATGGCATTTTCGTGCTCGTGTGGGTGACGATGGTCATCGTCGGCAATCTCGCCTGCCTCGGTTTCCACACCTCGATCATCCGCTTCATCCCCGAATATCGCGAGCGCGGCATGCTGGCCGAATTGCGCGGTATCGTGCGGGCCAGCCGGCTGTTCGTGCTGATTGCCTCGACGGTGATCGCCGGCATCGGCGCGCTCGGCGTCTGGCTGCTGTCGGCCTATATCGAAGACTACTACGTCGTGCCGTTCATCCTCGGCATCATCTGCCTGCCGATGATCGCCATGTCCGACCTTTTGCAAGGGCTGGCGCGAGCCAATTCCTGGGCGCTGTTTGCGCTGTCGCCGACCTTTCTGGTGCGGCCAGTGCTGATCCTGGCGTTCATGGCGCTGATGCTGCTGGCGGGCTACGCGCCCGATGCCAAAACCGCGATCTTCGCCGCGATTGCCGCCACCTATGCCACCACGCTCGGGCAGCTCATCGGCGTCACCTCGCGGATAGACAAAAGAATTCCGGCCGGGCCGATGAAGCTGCATTTCGGCCAATGGTTCATCGTCTCGCTGCCGATCTTCCTGGTCGAGAGCTTCTTCTTCCTGCTCACCAATGCCGACGTGCTGATGGTCGGCGCCTATCTCGATCCCAACGACGTCGCCGTCTATTTCGCCACGGTCAAGACGCTGGCGCTGGTGCATTTCGTCTATTTCGCGGTCAAGGCCGGTGTCGCCCAGCGCTACGCGCAGTTCACTCATGGCGAGCCGCAAAAGCTCGCCGCCTTCGCCCGCGAAACCGTGTCGTGGACCTTCTGGCCGTCGCTGGCGATGGCGCTGCTGGTGCTGGCGCTGGGCGAGCCGATGCTGACCCTGTTCGGCCCGGAATTTTCCGCCGGCTATCCGCTGCTGTTCCTGCTGGTGTTCGGCGTCGTTGCGCGGGCCGCCGTCGGCCCTTGCGAAAGCCTGCTCACCATGAGCGGCAACCAGAACATCTGCGCCGCCGTCTATGCCATGACGCTGGCCTTCAACATCGCGCTCAGCGTCGTGCTGATCCCGCTCTTCGGCCTGTGGGGCGCGGCGATGGCCACCGTCTTCGCCATGATCTTCGAGGCCGGTGCACTGTCCTTTACGGTCTGGCGCAAGCTCGGCATCGCCATGGCCATTTTCGTGCCCGCCAAAGGAGCCGCCTGATGGCTGCCGTCCCCTTGCTCGAGGAAACCAGCGGCGGCCCGGCCGGCGCCATGGTGTCCGGTCTTGCCGGGCTTGCCCGCGATGCCGATCCCGCCCATGTCGAGATCCTCGCCAATAACCGGCCCGAGCGCAGGCTTGCCATCTATCCGGCCTCCGCCGGCTTCGACCTGGTCGAGGAGCTCGACTATCTCTGTACCCGCACGATCGAGCCCAACGTCTTCTTCAATCCGCGCTTCCTGGCGCCGGCGATGCCGAGGCTCGAGGACCGCGAGGTGCGGCTGGCCGTCATCCGCGACGGCGACCAGTATCGCAACCGGCTGCGCCTGCTGGTGCCGTTCTCGGTCGAGCGGCCGATGGTGCCGCTCGGGGTTCCCGTCATGCGCACCTGGTCGAGCCCGTTCGGCCCGATCGGCACGCCGCTGGTCGACCGCGACGATCCGATCGGCGTCATCGAGGATTTCTTCTCGATGCTGTCGAGGCCGCATCTCAAGCTGCCGAAGGTCTTCGTGCTGCCCGACATAAGGCTGGACGGCCCGGTTGCGAGCCTGCTCGCCAGCGTCGCCGAGACGCGCGGCCTGACGCTGGTCACCACCGGCAAGGCCGACCGCCCGGTGCTCGAAAGCGAGCTCGATGGCGAGGACTATCTGAAGGCCTCGCTGCGCGCCCACCATTATCGCGAGTTTCGCCGCCTGAAGCGCCGCCTCGCCGATCTCGGCCGGCTGGAGCATGTCGTCGCGCGCGGGCCGGACGAGATCCGCCACGCCATCGAAAACTTCCTGACGCTGGAGGCTGCCGGCTGGAAAGGCCGCGAGCGCACGGCCATGGCCATCGACCGCTACCGCGCCGCGTTCGCCCGCGAGGCGGTGCACCGGCTGGCCGAGCAGGATCTCTGCCGCATCCATTCGCTGACGCTCGACGGCCGCACGATCGCCTGCCTGGTCGTCTTCGTCGAGGCCGGCGTCGCCTACACCTGGAAGACGGCCTATGACGAGACGCTCGCCGCCTATTCGCCGGGCACGCTGCTAATGATCGAGGTGACCAGGCAGCATCTCGACGACCCCAACATCATGATGACCGATTCGTGCGCGGTGCCCGACCATCCGGTGATGAGCCGGCTGTGGAGCGAACGTAAGCCGATGGGCACGCTGGTGATCGGGCTGACGCCGGATGCCGACCGCCCCGCCCGCCAGGCGGCCTCGCAACTCCACCTCTACCGCGAGACCCGCAACATGGCCCGCCTGCTGCGCAACCGGATGAGGAGCCTGCTGCGGCGGCGCTAGTGCATCGGGTCTAGGGATGCGACCGGATCGGCCGTTGGTCCGGTCCGCACCATGGGCTATTGCATATGGAGTCCCCCTCATCCGGCCGCTTCGCGGCCACCTTCTTCCCTTGGGGAGAAGAGGCGGACGCAGCGCTGGCGATCTCCTCCTCTCCCCTCGGGGAGAGGTCGGATTGCCCCGAATTGCCCTTCGCAATTCGGTTGGCAATCCGGGTGAGGGGGTACTTGCCCCTATGCGATTGCCCTGGTCTCCGCGCCATCGGTCCGCTCGGGCCTAGGTCGTCAGGGTTAATTCTCCCGATCAGCGGAAAGGATTAGCATCGACGCAGTCCCAACCGGGATGAGGCGATCAATTACGGCCGCGCGTCCAGCATCACTGCCGCCTCGGTCCTGCACGGCCAGAAGAGAAAATCTGGGAGGAATGCATGACGAAAACAACTCACCTCAGGCATCTCGGTATCGTCGCCTTGGCAGGTCTCGTTGGCGCCTGTCTGAACGCTGCGGCGCCTCGGGCCGCCGACCCCGACAAGGCCGAGATCGATGCCCTGCGTAAATCGCTGTCCAGGTATGAAGACTACAAGGTTGCCATTCGCGAGCTTTATCTATCGACGGTTGGATGCGTCTTCTACAGCGGCGAAAAGGTAGAGGGGGCGATGGACTATCCGAAGGGTGCGATGGGGATCCATTTCGTCAACGTCACGACTGTCGGCCCGACCGCGGATCCGACGCGTCCCAATGTGCTGATCTATGAGCCGGTCGGCGGCGAATTGCGCCTGGTCGGTGTGGAATGGCTCGTGCCCTTGACGCCGGACACCAAGGAGCCGCCGAAGCTTTTCGGCCAGACATTCATGGGGCCGATGGAGGGGCATTATCCGCTCATCCCGAAGGAGTTCCACCACTACGACCTTCACGCCTGGCTGTTCAAGGAGAACCCGCTCGGAATGTTCAGCCCGACGAACCCGGACGTGAAATGCGACAATTATGCATTTCCGATGCCGGAGCAGCCGACCAAGATGGTGCCGGGGCCGATGTGATAGCTACCTCCGATACAGTCTGGGTTGTCGAAAGCGCTCGGGGCCTCAGTTATCTCAGGAGGCTCCTGGGATAACGACCAAACCGAGCTCTCTCGACGGATGGGAAAATGGTGCCCCTAGCCGGGATCGAACCAGCACTCCTTGCGGAACTCGATTTTGAGTCGAGCGCGTCTACCAATTCCGCCATAGGGGCTCAGGCCGGGCGGCCTGGATGGGCGCGGACTATACGGTTGGAGGCCTGTTCGTCAACTGGCCAATTCCCGGGAACCTATCTAGCCCAAGCCCAGGCTTTCGGTTTCGTGAAGCAGCTGCCATTGTGCAGCGCGGAAAATCTTTCTAGACAGGCGGCGCATGTCATTGAAGCGCACGCTGTCCGACGAGGTTGATGCGGGGCGCTTCCAAGTCTTGTTTGTGCCATGTCGTGATCCCAAGACCGCTACTGGTTTGGGCGTGCATTAGGAGTGCCGATGCTTCGCGGACTTTACGACTGGACCTTGTCGCTGGCGGCGAGCAAATCCGCCGAATGGTGGCTGGCCTTCATCGCCTTCGTCGAGAGCTCAGTGTTCCTGGTGCCGGCCGACGTGCTCTATCTGCCGATGGCGCTGTCGCGGCCGGATCGCGCCTATCGTTACGCGCTGGTCGCGACCGTCGCCTCGGTGCTGGGCGGCATCGCCGGCTGGTTCATCGGCCATTATGCCTATGATGCGGTGGCGCGGCCGATCCTCGAATTTTATGGCAAATATGACGAGTTCGAGGCGATGCGCGTCTCGTCGGGTGTCGGCTTCATCATCCTGATGCTGGTCACCTCCGGCCTCGCCCATCTGCCGCCGATCAAGGTGGTGACGATCCTGTCCGGCGTCATCGGCGTTCCTTTGCTGCTTTTCATCGTGCTGGCAATTGTTGCCCGCGGCGCCCGCTTCCTGTTTCTCGCCTGGCTGTTGCGCCGCTATGGCGAGCCGATCCGCCACTTCATCGAAAAGCGCCTTGGCCAGATTGCCGGCGCCGCCGCCGCTGCCCTGATTTTGCTCTATATCGTCGTCAAATACGCCGTCTGAACGGCATCGAACCGAATGGACTGAGTCCGATGACAGCGACCGTGAATCCCGATACCGGACGCCAGCGGCTGCGCACCGCCCTGTTTCTCGCTGTCGCCATGGCCGCCACGGTCGGCTCGGCGCTGGCCTTCCAGTATCTCGGCGGCTACATCCCCTGCAAGCTCTGCCTCGAGCAGCGCACGCCTTACTACGTCGGCGTGCCCTTGATGCTGCTGGCGGTGCTGGCGTCGGCTCTTCACGCACCCGCCTGGGTAAGCCGTGGCCTGCTGGCTATTGGCGGCCTGCTGATGCTCTACGGCGTCTATCTCGGCGTTTATCACTCCGGCGTCGAATGGGCGTGGTGGCCAGGCCCGACCGATTGCACCGCCGCCGCCGGGCCGGTGGACACCGGCGGCAAGGGCGTGCTCGACGCGCTCGACAAATTCGTCCCGCCCTCCTGCGACAAGGCGGCGCTCCGCATCCTCGGCCTATCCTTGGCCGGCTGGAACGCCATCGCCAGCTTTGTCCTGGCAGTCGTAGCCTTCCGCAGCGCCTTCGCCCGCGACTGATTTAGCGCGACACGGGATCATCCAAGAATTCGGCAGGCTGAGTCGTATGGAGTGATTGGCGAGAACCGAAGCGCAGCGGACATTAGTCCGTGAGCATCGGAAGCGCAGACAATCGCTGCAGACGGCCAGCATCCCGAATTATCGGATGATCTCACGGCTCCAGTTCGACATCCCAGTACAGATAATCCATCCAGCTTTCGTGCAGATGGTTGGGCGGGAACAGCCGGCCGTTATTATGCAAATCATGCACCGTCGGCTGATAGGGCTTCTGCAGCGGCCACATCTTGGCGTGGGCCGGCATCATGCCCCCCTTCCTCAGATTGCAGGGCGAGCAGGCAGCGACGACGTTCTCCCAGGTCGTGGCGCCGCCGCGATGGCGCGGAATGACATGGTCGAACGTCAGATCGTCCGGCGTGCCGCAATATTGGCACTGGAAACGGTCGCGCAGGAAGACGTTGAAACGGGTAAACGCCGGATGCCTCGACGGCTTCACGTAAGCCTTCAGGCTGACGACGCTCGGCAGCTTCATCGAAAAGGTCGGTGAAGAGACGGCGTGTTCGTATTCGGCGACGATGTTCACCCTCTCGAGGAACACCGCCTTGATGGCATCCTGCCAGGACCAGAGCGACAGGGGGTAATAGCTGAGCGGACGGTAATCCGCATTCAGCACCAGCGCTGGAAGCCCATCCGGAGATACGGCAACCGTCACGTCGTTGACCTCCTTCACCCTAGAACCGGTCGACGCGGATACTGTAAGCCCGACATGACAGGGATGTGAAGCGGATTGTCGATCATGCCGGGTCTCAAAAACGCATGATTTCAATGCTTTTTTGCGGATTCAGGCCGGAGGCGCGGCATCCCTGCCCTTCAATTCGCGATAATAAGCCCAGAAAAGCCGCGATGCGACACCGCGCCACGGGCTCCATGATTCGGCAAGCCGGATCAGCATTTTCTCCGGCGGACGCGGGTCGATGCCGAGCGCATGGCCGACCGCGCTCTGCAAAGCAACGTCGCGCGCCGGAAAGATATCCGGGTGTCCGGCGGCAAACAAAAGGTAGACTTCAGCCGTCCACGAGCCGATGCCCGGCACCTTGGTCATGGCCGCGATCGCCTCGCTTGCATCTAGCCGGCACAGGTGATCGAGGTCGAGCCCGCCGGCCACCGCCCGGGCGACGGCAATCAGACCGCTCTGCTTGGGCCGCGACAGCCCGGCCTCGCGAAAGATCGCCTCGTCGGCGGCAAGGATCGCCTGCGGCGTCAGCGGATCGAGCAGTTTCGTCAGCCGGCCGAAGATGGCATCGGCGCTCGCGCGGGACACTTGTTGCGAAACAACGATCGAGGCAAGGCTCCTGAACCCCGGCTCCGACAACCTGAGCGGCACTTCGCCGGCCATGCCGCGCACTTGTTCCAGGCGTGGGTCGAGTAAGCATAGCCTATCCAGCCCTTGCGCAATGTCGTCGAGACTGGCGATGCGTTGCATGTCTGCTTGTTCCAAAATCAAAAGTGCCGCACGCTTCGTCACGCGTCCCTCTGGACGCACGACGCCACCGGCGCAAAGTAGCAATTGGCGAAAGCGCCGCACAACCCGATTGCCGCCGGACAATGACACTGCTGACATTCCGCTTCGCGCCGAGCCCGAACGGCGAACTGCATCTCGGCCATGCCTATTCGGCCCTGCTCAATCAGAAATTGGCAAAGGCGGCGGGTGGACGCCTGCTGCTGCGCATCGAGGATATCGATACGACGCGCTGCACGCCGGAATTCGAGGCAGGCATTTTTCGCGACCTGAAATGGCTGGGGCTTGGCTGGGAAGAACCGGTGCGCCGCCAGTCCGAGCATTTTGCCGAATATCGGGCGACGCTCGAGCGGCTGATCAAGGAAGAGCTTGTCTACCCGGCCTTCATGAGCAGAAGTGAGATCCGCGCCTTCATCGCCGACAGCGAAAAGCGCGGTCGCGACTGGCCGCGCGACCCGGACGGCGTGCCGCTCTATCCCGCCGCCGACAAGGCGTTGAGGACGAGCGAACGCAAGCGGCGCATCGCCGAAAATGTACCATTTGCCTGGCGGCTGGACGTTGATGCTGCAATAGCGCGCGCCGGCAAGGACCTGTCATGGGCCGAATATACGGACGAGACGCTCTCCGCGACGCGTCGCGTCGAAGCCCGTCCGCAGGATTGGGGCGACGTGATCGTGGCGCGTCGCGAAATCCCGACCAGCTATCATCTCGCCGTCACCACGGACGACGCGCTCCAGGGCGTCAGCCATGTCGTGCGCGGCCAGGACCTTTATTCCGCGACCAGCGTGCAGCGGCTGCTTCAGCAACTGCTTGGCCTGCCGCAGCCGGCCTATTTTCACCATCGCCTGATCCTCGGCCCGGATGGACGAAAACTGTCGAAGAGCCTTGGCGATACCGGCCTTGCCGCCCAGCGTAAGGCGGGCGCATCGCCCGCCGATGTCAGGCGGCTGGTCGATCTCTAGACTAGTTTCCGTCCGCAAACGACAAGCGTTTGATTTTGTTAGCTGAATCGCATCTTTGCGCGAGCAAGGCCCGGCGGTTTCAGGTATCTTGGATCATGC
>NZ_JAMYPH010000022.1:0-86679 GCF_040320265.1 Mesorhizobium sp. M0751 | reverse complement strand
GTCAGCCGCTGTGGCGACGAGCTCGCCCGCACAGCACTCTACGAGGCAGCCCATTCACTGCTTGTGCGTTCCAAAAAGTGGTCGAGCTTGCGCGCCTGGGGCATGAACATCGCCAGACGCCGCGGCATGGCGCGGGCGCGGGTGGCGGTGGCCCGCAAGCTGGCCGTCATCCTGCACCGCATGTGGGCCGACGCAACCGAATTCCGCTTTGGAAAGGAAGCCGCCGGATCGGCATGAAATAGCGCAAGGAACAAAAACGAACACAGACAGTGGTTTCGCCCGCGAGGGTGATCTGGATCGTTCCGTGGGGACGATGGGCAAGGCGATCTCGTTAGCAGGCACGATCCTGGGCGAAGTCTCCCAAGGTCGTTCAACAGATTGAGACGCCTCGCTCTCCTGACCCCATCATGCGGCGGCTCCGCGCCGACCGCGAAGAGAAGCGAGTGACCCGCGGGGCGACATGGTCCGGAAAAAGACAGGAAACGCTTGACCTCACCGACCCCAATCAGAGAAGCCTGCTAGTACCTCGGCACAGTGATTATGACTGATTGATTCCGAGCCAATCTAGGATGGGCAAGTCCTCCGGAGCAACGAGGATTTGGATGCTTCTGGCGACGCCGGGTTGACGGCGAATCAGGCGGTTTCGCTCGAGCGTCAAGATCATCTGATGGACGGAGGGCGGGCTGACTTGAAAGTGGCGCTGCATGTCGGTCTCGGCGGGCGGGCGTCCCACCACCGGCGCCATCGACCAGCTGGGCGCCAGCTCGGCCACTTGGGCATCCAGCCGCTCCAGCCGGTGCTGCGCATCGGTGATCACGTCGACCTGGTCCTGGAACACAATCTGCTGAGCCGGATGGCCGAACTTTTGCGCCGCCAGCCAGCGGGCATGCGCGCGGCTCCAATTTTTGTGGCCGGTAAACACGCGACCATGGCGCAGCAGGAAGGAGAGCAGCTGCTGGCGCTTCTTGCGCAGATCTTCGCTCGCCGCGGAGCGTGCGCGCACCATATCACGCACCGCCTCATGCACCGCGTCGGGAACCCAGATTCCCTTCAGTTCCGCGGCCCGCAGCAGCCGCGCCAGGCTGACCGCATCGCGCCGGTTCGTCTTGACGCGCTCGCCCGGACGTTTCGGGATCAGCGAGGGCGCAACGACATCGCAGCGGTGGCCGAGCTCGACGAGCTGGCGGTAAAGCCCGTAACCGGTCGGCCCGGCCTCGTAGCAGAAATGCAGGCGAGGATGCTTTCTCTCCAGCTTGCGCACGAAGCGCTCCACGGCCGCCGTCGTCGCCTCGATCTCGCCGAAATACCGGACCTCTCCATCCCGTCCGCCTTCGGCGGCCGCTAGCGCGTGCTTGGCTTTCGACACATCGACACCGACGTAAAATACGTTATTTTCTGTCACGGCCCGTCCTTCCTTTGCCTGGGGCTCGGCTCGGCACTCTCGAGCAACCCCCGTTTGCTTACAGCTGCAAAGACTAAGGGCGGGCCACCGCTCACACCACGGTCATAACGTCTAGCAGCTGATCTGTGCCGGACGTGGCTGCATTCTCTTGTGAGGTACAAGCGTCTTTCGCGTGGCCGCTTCCTCTGGCCATCTCTGGCAGACGGAAGCACTACAATCTCGACGGTGCAGTTGAGCTATCTCTTGTCCGGGATCGATTGGCGCAACCTTCAGGAAACATGGCGGCCGACACGGATCGGCTACCATTTGAAATTGCAGGCAAATCTGATTCAGTGGCCTCATGACGCTGAAGCCGGATGATCTTCCTTCGGACCTGGCAAGTGCCCTGGCGGCACTGGGGGCTGAACGCGAAGCACGGTTGCGGGTTCAAGCCAAGCGCGACGTGGCGCAGACGGAGGCCTCCAACTGGCAGGCCGAAGCGGCCAAAGTGCAAGCCATGCTGTCCGACACCGAGGCGCCGATTGCGCATCTCGAGCTGCGTGTCGAGAAGCTGAAACGCGAATTGTACGGGCAGCGCTCAGAGCGCACGGCACGGCTCATTGAGGGTTGGAAGTGCAACTCGAAGACCGCGTGATCGCGACGAGCGAAGACGAGCTTGCCGCGGCGGCGACGAGCCGGAGCGTGGGTTCCTTCACGCGCAAGCGGCCAGTGCGTAAACCCTGGCCAGAGAATATCGAGCGCGAGCGCGTCGTCATCGAGCCTCCCACCACTTGCGCCTGCTGCGGCGGAGCGCTGCTGTCGAAGCTGGGCGAGGATGTGACCGAGACGCTGGAAGAGATCCCGCGCCGGTTCAAACTGATCGAGACGGTGCGCGAAAAGTTCACCTGCCGCGATTGCGAGAAGATCAGCCAGCCGCCGGCGCCGTTCCATGTCACGCCACGCGGCTTCATCGGCCCGCAGCTGCTGGCGACGATCCTGTTCGACAAGTTCGGCATGCATGCTCCACTCAACAGAGCGCGCGCTTTGCTCGCGCTGCACCGCCAGGGTGACCTCAAGGGTCATCGGCGTCATCAGCTCGACAAGCAATGCACCCAGCGCCGGGTCGACGACTTTGCCGGGCACGGACTCGAGGTCGCCGTGCGAATCGCCCAGCGCTGGGTCCTGGCGCGGCTACGCAACCAGCGCTTCTTTTGCCTGGCGGAGCTGAACGCCGCCATCCGCCTGCTCGTCGCCGAACTCAACGCCCGCCAGATGCGCGGCTTCTGCTCCAGCCGCGCCGAACTCTTCGCCGAGATCGACAGGCCGAAGCTGGGAGAGCTGCCAGACCTGCCATACGTCTTTGCGCGCTGGAAGCGTTGCCGTGTCGCGCCCGATTATCATGTCGAGGTCGACGGACACTGGTACTCCACGCCTTACGGCCTGATCCGCGAGCTCGTCGATGTGCGTATCGCCGACAACAAGACGCTCGGGCGCGTTCCCAACACGTTTTTAGCTCACCGTCGCGATCCAGCGCAGTGCGCTCCCACCACCCGTCGTTCTGCGAAGACCGGCTCGAAGATCGGTGTCAGTCGCTTCAATACCGCCGCCTGGCACACCCCTCCCGGACGAATCAGGCCACCCCAACCCGAGTCAATCTGACACACCGCCGCCATGATTTTTGCCCCGCTTCCAGAGTGCAGCGGGGTAAGACAGAGCACCGCTGTGTTGCGGACCCCATAAACCGGTAATATCGCGAGGTCTGCTGCACCGAAGCCTGAGCCGTCGAGCGTCACCCAGGACCTCGGATTTTACGACAGCGAAAGTACCTTCACCGTCGGTTCTCCGGGCTGCTGGCTTTGAAATGAACTTGTTCGTAGTGGCGGCCCGAACCCATCCTTTTGACCGAGTTCCGAGATTCTTGTCCAGCTTCGGACAAAAGGAGATATTTCGGATTGTTCCGGGGACGCCTCGCTGCTGCAAAAGTAGCGTGGTTCCCCAGCCTTACGTCAAATGGCATGGCGTTTGCTTCAGTCTCTCTGGAACCCAGAGTAGAACCTCTAGACGGCCAGAGACAAGACCATTGCTGACACCGCGAAGCCCCTCAAAAGCGCACAAGAAGACCGCACCCGTCTCCGGTGAACAACGAGACATGGTCCACTCCAGAAGTCCATGGTCGGTGGCTGTATTGCGCATGCTTGGTCGGGTGCCGCCGCGCCAACGCGTGTCGCTCAACGAACGCCGATTAACAATTCATCACCGTATTCGTACCGAAGCACTCCATCTCATCGCAACCCAGGTCAAGGTCGGCGTGTCATTGGCAACGACCTGCAATACGGGGAACCAGTTCCGCGAACTGGGGCTTTTGCACATGCTCACGCTTAACGCATCACAGGCCTGTTTCGAGAGCGATACTTCTGATCCCTGCTCACTTTTTCCACGAGAAGCTGATCGAGGCGCCTTCCAGCGCCGTCAGCTCAGAGGGCCTAACCGAGCCGCCCGAACAGCATTCAGATCACCCCATACGGACCTGATCGCTCGGGTGGCGAGGACGAGGAGTCAAGTTCCCCCTCACACCAGGTGGCGAGGAGGTGGGAGTCGCAAAGCCTCTCCTAATGTCCCGACACCCGACTCAGTTTCGAGATGCAAACCGCCAGTTTTCTTTAGAGGAGCAATAGTGATGGCCGTGAAAAATAAGATTCCGTCGGTCACCTTTCGCACGCGTGTTCGCGATGAATCGATCGAGGGGCCAAGCCCGTGGCGTTGGGAAGACAAGACATCCGATGATTATTTCAGCGGTAAGCGAGTGATCCTATTTTCGCTGCCCGCCGCGTTCACCCCGACCTGCTCGACCTATCAACTGCCCGATTTCGAAAAGCTCTATGAGGAATTCGAGAAGGAGGGAATTGACGCGATCTACTGCGTCTCCGTCAACGATGCCTTCGTCATGAACGAGTGGGGCAAAGCTTTAAATCTGCAAAAGGTCAAGCTCATCCCGGACGGGTCGGGCGAGTTCACGCGCAAGATGGGCATGCTCGTCGCCAAGAACAATCTCGGTTTCGGTATGCGCTCTTGGCGCTACGCTGCCCTTATCAATGATGGCGTGGTGGAGCAGTGGTTCGAGGAGGAAGGTCTCTCCGATAATTGTGAAACAGACCCCTATGGTGTCTCGTCGCCACTAAACGTCCTTGGAACGATCGCGTCCATAGGCATGGTGTAGCTGACGGCGTTGGTCGCCATGCTCGCCGGCGTGGGCCGGATGATAGCGTACCACTGCCGGCACGCGTGTGAACTGGGTTGAGCATAGAGTTTATTATGATGAGACACAACTGAGCAAAGACGGGGCGAGTCTATGACTTCTATAATATCGACGCCTGAGAAGGACCGAATCATTGTCTTCGATACAACCTTGCGCGACGGCGAGCAGGCGCCGGGCGCTGCAATGACCCCTGAAGAAAAACTTCAGATAGCGGAGATGCTTGACGAAATGAGGGTTGATGTCATCGAGGCGGGGTATCCAGCCGCCTCGGAAGGAGACTATGCAGCAGTACATGCGATTGCGAAGCAAACAAAGAATGCCGTGGTATGCGGGCTCTCGCGTGCCAGACGCGAAGATATTGATCGTTGTGCTGAGGCGGTCAGGCCCGCAACTCGCCACCGCATACACACTTTCGTTTCCACTTCGCCAATCCATATGAAGTGGAAGCTTCAAATGGAAGAGAAGCAGGTTTACGAGTTGGTAATCGCCCAAGTAACAAGGGCAAGAACTCATACTGACGAT
Organism: Mesorhizobium sp. M0751; assembly: GCF_040320265.1. Lineage (NCBI taxonomy): Bacteria > Pseudomonadati > Pseudomonadota > Alphaproteobacteria > Hyphomicrobiales > Phyllobacteriaceae > Mesorhizobium > Mesorhizobium sp. M0751. The sequence continues at coordinate 81,520 of NZ_JAMYPH010000022.1, read as the reverse complement.
GTCGAGTGGTCCTGCGAAGATGCCACGCGTAGTGACCACGATTTCCTATGCCGTTGCATCGAGGCGGCGATCAACGTCGGAGCCACCACGATCAACTTACCAGACACAGTCGGGTATTCCATGCCGGAAGAATACGCCGCAATGGTTAGGATGGCGAAGGAACGCGTACCCAACTCTGATAAGGCTAAGTTCTCGGTCCATTGTCACGACGATCTTGGGATGGCTGTTTCGAACTCGCTCGCTGGAATCTGCGCCGGCGCTCGACAGGTTGAGTGCACGATCAATGGAATTGGTGAACGTGCGGGCAACGCGTCTCTGGAAGAGGTGGTGATGGCCATTAAGGTTCGCAACGACGTGCTGCCATACCGGACCGATATTGAGACTCAGATGCTCGCTCGCGCCTCTAAGTTGGTGAGTGAGGTAACCTCATTTCCCGTACAGTACAATAAGGCGATCGTCGGTCGGAATGCGTTTGCGCACGAAGCCGGAATCCATCAAGATGGTATGTTGAAGAAGGCGCAGACGTATGAAATCATGACGCCGGAGAGTGTTGGTGTGAAGTGCACGTCGCTCGTGATGGGTAAACATTCCGGCCGCCACGCATTCGCACGGAAGGTGCAGGAGCTTGGCTACCACCCCTCAAAACCTACCTTAGCACATGTATTCGTGCGATTTAAGGCTTTGGCAGATCGAAAAAAGCACATCTCTGATGAAGATATAAGAGCCTTATTTGCTGACGAACTGTAAGCGCTCATTTCCACGCACGTTGACAACCCTTGCGACGAGTGATCGCTTTCAGACGAGCGCATCGCGCCGGGTCTGACGGCGGCGGTTTTGAGGAAGTTGAAGGGCAGCAGGTCTTGAGGCAGTTCGGTGAGAACGTGGCGCAACCATGCGAGCGGCTCGATGCGTAAGGCGCGGCAGGTCAGCACCAAGCTGTAGACGATGGCGCTGGCCTTGGCTCCTGGCATTGACGGTGTCTGTTCCCAGTATGGCGTCCGTCGGTGCCACGCTGCTTACGGCTAACACGTCTGTGTTCCCCAAGGGCAAGACGCCCAATAACTGGGCCGACTTCTAGAATGTGAACGAATTCCCTGGTCGCGCGAAGAGAGTCGAAGCTCGGCCGGTCATAACCAATAAGGCCAGATCATAATCTGCACGGGCTTGGTGCTTTGTTTCCCGATGTCTAGCCTAGCGGACAAATAGAGTAGCGACCTCGATTGGAGCTGGCGAAAAACTTGCTGGCCACCGGTCCGGTTTGCACTGAATTCAAGGGAAGAAGCTTTTGTCGACGGATCACTTCTCTCGGCGGCGGACGCAGTGCGGAAGCGGACTTCCACGGCGAGAGGCGATCGAACGAGACGCACTCCTCGACCACGAACCCGACGCAAAGCTCTACCGCAAAGGGCGGGGCAAGGAGGCGAAGCTCTGCTTCATGGGACATGGGCTGATGGAGAACCGCCACGGCCTTCTGGTCGACGCCTGCCTGACGTTTGCCGACGGGCATGCCGAGCGGGTGGCGGCCCTGCACATGATGGAACCGCGTGCCGACCGTCCGCAAACAATCACACTCGGTGCCGACAAGGCCTATGACGCGCAGGACTTCATCAATGAGCTGCGTTCGATGAAAGGTGACGCCGCATGTGGCGCAGAACACCAGCGGCCGTAGTTCGGCGATCGACGGGCGCACGACGCGGCACAGCGGCTATGCTGTCAGTCATCGTATTCGCAAGCGCGTTGAAGAGGCGTTCGGATGGATCAAGACGGTCGCCGGACACGCGAAGACGAAGTTGCGTGGCCGCGATCGCGTCGAACGGGCCTTCACCTTCAACGCCGCCGCCTAGCAGTTTTTGCGGATGACTTTGCATCACAAGGTTGAAAATCATGTCGCTGACACTGGACGTCGCCAATACACTGACAGGTCTCACTTATGACGATCTGCCGTCCTCCGTACGCGACAAGACGAAGCTTCTCGTCCTTGATCATGTCGGTTGCATGATCGCGGGAAGCACAACGCGCGGGGCCAAGCAGATGACGCCCTACCTCGAGCGCATCGATTCCGGCGGCTGCAGCACCGTCTTTGGTACGTCGTTTCGCTTCCATCCCGCCAATGCCGCCCATGCCAACGCGCACAGTGCCAGCATGCTGAGTCTGGACGATTCCTACGTCCTTTTCGGGCATCCCGGCGCTTCCATCATCCCGGCTGCTCTAGCCGTTGCCGAAGAGCTCGGCAGCTCTGGAAAAGAGCTGATTGCAGCGATCGTCGGCGGCTACGAAATGTCCCTGCACCTTGGCACTGCCATGCGTCCCAGCGAGAACCGTGACCGCCACGTCAAGGGCTACGCCACGTGGCAGATTTTCGGTGCCTGCACCGCGGCAAGTCTGTTGCACCGATTCAGCGCCATCCAAATTGCGGATGCCTACGGGCTAACGCCGATGCATGCTCCGCTCCCCTTCTTGCGCAAATTCCACTCACGGCCGATGAGCCTTTTGAAGAACAATTACGGATGGGCGAACAAGGGCGCAATCACGGCGGTGGATCTCGTCCGCGCCGGTTTCCATGGCAATCGCACGATCTTTGACGGCGAGGATGGGTTCTGGGCCATGGCTGGGTCCGATCGCTTCGAGCCTCGACACATGCTCGACCACTGGGGCGAGCGCTATTTCATCCTCGAGACCGGCTTCAAGCCTTATGGTGTCTGCCGCTGGATCCACACCGCGATCGACTGTCTGCGTGCGCTGCAGACTCGCCACCGGTTTGACCACGCCGATATCAGAGGCATTCACGTCGAAACCGTTAGCGAGTTCGTTCGAGACTTTGATGGCCCTTGGCCGCAATCGACCATCGAGGCCGCGTTCCATATCCCCTATGCGCTCGCCCTCGAACTGCACAACAAGTCCTCCGCGACGGGCCTCCGGGAAGACGATCTGGCTGACGAGGCCGTGAAACAGACGGCGGAGCGGATCAGCCTTTCAACCCTCACCGGAGCCGATGATAAGTTCTATGCGGAAAAGCTCCTGCCGGCCCGCGTCAGCGTCATCCTCCAGAATGGCGAAACTCTTTCCGCCGAGGCCGAGATACCGACCGGTGCCCCCGGCGGACCCGCCTTTGGGCAGGCGGAGGTCGAAGCGAAGTTCCTCGCGCTCGCTGGCACCGTCATCGGCCGAACCAACGCCGTGCGTCTGAAAGAAGCCCTCCTCGAATTGGAGACTCTATCCGTCCGTGACGCGCTGAAATTGTGCGTCACTGTCTGATCTCTGAAGCCAGCTAATTGATGAGAACGGCCCCCCCTACCTTTCTTCCCAGCAACCAACGAAACAGGATCAGGTCACAAAGATGTCTACACAGAGTGTCGTTCAGCCGAAACCCGTTGAGAGGGAACCCTCCGGAAAGGCGTTCTACGCCGGGCGCGGAGTCAGCGAAACGTCGCATTTGGCTCCGGCGAAGACCCCGGTGGTGCGGTGGAAGCGCACCACCGGGCATTTGGACTTGTTTTCATCAGCCATTCAGGACTGCGGCATTGCCGCAGCAATGGTCACAACCTGCTAGGCGTCGGCAAAGCGCGCATCTTTGGTTGGATGTCGAATTCCGCGTGCGACGTTGCCGGATCGACACCAGCCATGGCCGCGACCCAGAGTTGCCACGTCGGAATGGCTAAGCACCTTGCCGTCGCCGGACTTGATAGTTTCGACGACATTGCCCGGCGAACAGTCATTGGCCGACCCTTGTCCGTGGTGCCCAGTACGAGAAGACGAGGTTATTGCCCTGTTGGGCAAACCACAGCTCGTTGGCGTCGATACCCGTCCCGAAGTCCAGCTCGTCATTGTCGGTGAAGGAGCCGGATTCGACAATCGTATCCGACCCGTCCTTTATGCGTTCCGACTTCGAGTGCCTGTTTTGTGCGGTCTCCGGCCCTCGTTTGTCGACGACGAGAGTTCTATGTATCGACCAATCGAGCGAAGATAGGCAACGATCTCCGGTAGCAGGTGATCACGATCGCCAAACTCTTCCACGATTCTTTTTACCTTGCGCCAGGGTACCTTGCCGTCAACATCGCCCAGTGAATAGCCTAAGTGACCGATCGCGCAGATATCGCAGCCAGCCTCGATCACCTTGTCGACGAAGGCGGGAATCTCGCTCGCTTTCATTGGCCGCATGTTGCTGGTCATCGCAGATATCTCCGTTGGTGGTCGGCATGGAAATTGCGCCGACGCCCATGGTGCTCGAACCTGGACGCACTTCGCTACCTGTGCACTTGCACAGGTTGTAGGGTCTCAGGCCTGCCGAAGGCGCCGGATCGAGCGTTCCTGCGCATTTGTTCATTGTTGGCACCCCGGGCACTCAACCGTGTTGCTAGAACAGCCCACCTGCTCCCTTCCAGCAAGGCAGCACTGGCCACGGGAACGCTCCCCTTGCGCGCACTGAAAGGCGATGCCGGCGCCAAGGCAGCTCGGGCAGTCGGAGTCCGTCATGCAGAGGCGCCATTTCCTTTTTCTCGCAAGTCGCTCGAGCCGCACGCGCTCTTTTCGCTCTGCAATCCAGTAGGTTGGGTCGCGGTTGGCTCAATCGGGGGGATCGGCGCCTTTCCATTTAGCTATAGGCGAGGAAAGCTCCTTAAATCCCGCAGTCAGGAGTCCACCAATCGGTTGAGATGGCTGCGAACCGCGCTGCGGGCGGGATTGGGTGCTCCGACGGATCGATACCCAGTACCTGCGCCATTTCTTCTTCGATGGCATTATCGCCCCCCGAGTATAGCTAAGTGGTGTGGACAAACCTGATCCACACGACCTAGCGCGATTTGGAGCCAACCGGCCTGGGACCTGGCGGCCGCTTCTGGCTCTACGCCGCAAAATCGGGCCGGTTCCGCGCGTCTGCATCGAATGACGCCGGTCAGAGGTTGTCTCGGAACGGGGTGCTCGGCATTACGATCCGGAGCGCCAGCGAGTGATCGTCGGCGGGCTCGACGGAGGCATCATGTCAGGGGACTTCGGCTCCAGCCGCGCGAGGAATGCCGAGACCTCGGCGTCGATGTCGACCGGTTCAGTCACCGTGGGTGACATCATGGCTACTCCCCCGATCATCTCCGATTTAATTCAAATTTGTCTGTAGATATTGACGATGGCGCGACCTTCACCTCGTAGACCGCAATGCGGGCGGGTAGAGAGGGCCCTATGACAAGCAATTTTTCGGCCGCCCGAGTGCATTTAGATCGAGCGTATGACTACCTTTGTGGCGATGACCCGATGAGTCGAAGGGGACGCGAAGCCTTGGACCTGCTAATTGAGGCGGTTGCCGTCAAAGAGTTCAAGCAGCCACGCCAAAACGCGGAGGTGCTAAGGTTTCCGATTGGGCGCCGCTTCTGAGGCAATCTCCACGGCCGCCATGTAGCCTCAGGTGAGGCGCTCACCGGACGGTCGCGCCGCCACTACGAACCATGGTGAGCAAATCCTCCCAGAACGCCAAGAAGCCCGCCCCGCATGAGCCGAGGCGGCCAATAGAAATGGGGGGCCCAAGCGCGCGTTCATGAAACAGCGCCGCAGGTAAAATTCAGCAGAATGTCCATCCTGGCGCGTTCAGCGGCGATGCGCAGCCAGTTCTTGGGCCGGTAAGGCACATTGTCGCGCGCATATGGCCGGGAGGAACCATCAGGAGCGACATAGGCGCGATAAAAAGCCGAAGTCGCCTGTGTGGCGCGGCCACATCCAATTGTCCGTTTGGCCGCCGAAGTTGCCGATGCCGAGCGCGGGCGCATAGACAAGGCGCACGTCCTGAATTTCGAGCTTCTGCTGGAGATAGTAGGAGGCGCCGCCATAGTAGGCCCCTACCTCGTAGCGGCGATTGGGCTGTTCTTCACATGCGGCGATCAGCCTCTTGCGATTGTTGTCAAGCCGCTCATAGCGGGCAAACTCATTCAGCTTGTCCGAGACGCCCTTGAGCATTTCGGCGGTCACATCCCGCATGTCCTCGATCACATAGATGCGGCTGCCGGGCGCCGCGGGCAATTCTTCACCCAGGGCTCTTCGCCAGAAAGCCGTCTGTGAGATAGTCCTGGCCCTCTTTGCTGTGGTATTGGATGGATTCGAACACGCAGTGATGATTGGTTGCGACCAGCCCTTGTGGACTGACGAACGAGGCGGAGCATCCGCCCAGTGATACGATCGCGTTGAGCGGGTCAGCGTCCAGACGGCCGCGTGGCCGCGCCCACTTCCGCAGTCTGGCCCGGCATCGACATACCTTCGTCCGCCGACGTAGCCGTGACCGTCCAGAGCAAGGCGATGGCAGTTGCTTTGGCCAAACATTTCAAATTCGAGTTCATGCTGACTGTCGCTCTCATCTTGCCTCCTGTTCTCCGCAGATTGGATTGGTGACTATCGGGATGGCCGGAGTCCTGGCGCCCGCGCGGCGGCCAACACCGTAAACACCGAGTGGACCCGTTAACCGCAAGAGTCCTGATGGCGTTCACCTCTCATATTTGTCGCGCGGAACGTTTGCGGATCATCCGCTGCACCGATCGTGCCAAATGAATAAAGCCTTCAGTTACAAATGGTGAGCCTCCCCATCCATGTCCGATCTCCGACGTTTTCACGTAAAGGGCTCGGTGCTTCCACGCTCGTTTGCTCTTCGCCCGTCCCTCTTCCGTCTTGACTAGCAGGAGCCTACGGCCTATCTCACTGCCGCGTTAGCACTCGCTTCGGCTGAGTGCTAACCACGCTCCGGCAACGGAGAACCGTTCAACATCCGCACCAGGGAAATCCAAAAATGGCAAAGTCGAAGTTCCGCCCGCTTCATGACCGCGTGGTCGTACGCCGGGTTGAATCCGAATCCAAGACTGCCGGCGGGATCATCATCCCCGACACGGCGAAGGAAAAGCCGCAGGAAGGCGAGATCATCGCCGTTGGTTCCGGCGCCCGCGACGAAGCCGGCAAGCTCGTCCCGCTGGACGTCAAGGCCGGCGATCGCATCCTGTTCGGCAAGTGGTCGGGCACCGAAGTCAAGCTCAATGGCGAAGACCTTCTGATCATGAAGGAATCCGACATCATGGGCATCATCGGCTGAATATCGGCCTCACCATCACTTAAATCCTAGGGCTCAATTCAAGCCCCTGCCAGGAGCTAAAAATGGCTGCCAAAGACGTAAAATTTTCTCGCGATGCCCGTGAGCGCATGCTGCGCGGCGTCAACATCCTCGCCGACGCGGTGAAGGTCACGCTCGGCCCCAAGGGCCGCAACGTCGTCATCGACAAGTCGTTCGGCGCACCGCGCATCACCAAGGACGGCGTTACCGTCGCCAAGGAAATCGAGCTTGAAGACAAGTTCGAGAACATGGGCGCGCAGATGGTCCGCGAAGTTGCTTCGAAGACCAACGACATCGCCGGCGACGGCACCACGACCGCGACCGTTCTGGCGCAGTCGATCGTCCAGGAAGGCCACAAGGCGGTTGCCGCCGGCATGAACCCGATGGACCTGAAGCGCGGCATCGACCTCGCGGTTAGCGACGTCGTCGCGACGCTGATCAAGAACGCCAAGAAGATCAAGACCTCGGAAGAGGTTGCCCAGGTCGGCACCATCGCGGGCAATGGCGATGCTTCGGTCGGCTCGATGATCGCCGAAGCGATGCAGAAGGTCGGCAATGAGGGCGTCATCACGGTCGAGGAAGCCAAGACCGCCGAGACCGAACTCGAAGTCGTCGAAGGCATGCAGTTCGACCGCGGCTATCTCTCGCCCTACTTCGTCACCAACGCCGACAAGATGGTTGCGGATCTGGAAGACGCCTACATCCTTCTCCACGAGAAGAAGCTCTCCAATCTGCAGGCCATGCTGCCGATCCTCGAGGCTGTCGTGCAGACCTCAAAGCCGCTGGTCATCATCTCGGAAGACGTCGAAGGCGAGGCCCTGGCCACGCTGGTCGTCAACAAGCTGCGTGGCGGCCTGAAGATCGCCGCCGTCAAGGCGCCGGGCTTCGGCGATCGCCGCAAGGCCATGCTGGAAGACATCGCCATCCTCACCGGTGGCCAGGTCATTTCCGAAGACCTCGGCATCAAACTCGAGAATGTTGGCCTCAACATGCTCGGCCGCGCCAAGAAGGTGTCGATCTCCAAGGAGAACACCACCATCGTCGACGGCGCCGGCAAGAAGGCCGAGATCCAGGGCCGCGTCGCCCAGATCAAGCAGCAGATCGAGGAGACCACCTCGGACTATGACAAGGAGAAGCTGCAGGAACGTCTCGCCAAGCTGGCGGGCGGCGTTGCCGTCATCCGCGTCGGCGGTGCGACCGAGATCGAAGTCAAGGAAAAGAAGGACCGCGTCGATGACGCCCTCAACGCGACCCGTGCGGCCGTCGAAGAAGGCATCGTTCCCGGCGGCGGCGTCGCACTCCTGCGCGCTTCGCTGAGCATCAAGGCTGTCGGCGCCAACTCCGACCAGACCGCTGGCATCGCCATCGTGCGTCGCGCGCTGCAGGCTCCGGCCCGTCAGATCGCGGCCAATGCCGGTGCGGAAGCATCGATCGTTGCCGGCAAGATCCTTGAGAACAAGGGGGCAACCTTCGGCTACAACGCCCAGACCGGCGAATATGGCGACATGATCGCCATGGGTATCGTCGATCCGGTCAAGGTTGTGCGCACGGCTCTGCAGGACGCGGCCTCGGTCGCCGGCCTGCTGGTTACCACCGAAGCCATGATCGCGGAGGCTCCGAAGAAGGAGTCGGCTGGCGGCGGCATGCCGGCTGGTATGCCCGGCGGCGGCGGCATGGGGGGCATGGGCTTTTAAAGGTCCTCGCATCTCGACAATTTCGAAAGGGCGGCAAGCAATGCCGCCCTTTCTTCGCGCCCATTGCGCCGGTTATCGGCGACCCGCAAGCCGGGGTATATGCCCGCCAAGGGTTGTGCTTATGTTTGGACGGACACTGCCTTTTTTCCTGGGGATGGCTTTACTGTTGGGCAGCGGCTGCGCGCGCAGCGATGATGGTACGGTGATTATTCCGAGATCGCTTGATGCCAGGCGAATCTTTGACAAAGAGCCGCCACGCCTGCAGCAGCCACAGATCGAAACCAGCGTGTTTCCGGTTGCGCCACAGGAGCCTGAAAGGCTCGAACCGCGCCGTACGGCAAGTCACAAGACGTCAAACAGACGTGCATCGCGGGCCGCAAGTCCGCCGCTCTCCTCTTCCGAGCCGCACAAGCTGCTTGTCTGCAAGAACGTCAGCGAGCCCGGCAAGCGGTACCGTGTGGTTTGCGAATAGGACACTTGGTTTGGCCAGCATTCTACCCTTGGAGCGTCGCGGTGCCTTTCCGGATCAGGTGTCCCGAGCGACGCCTCCCTTCTTTCCCCATGATCCAGTCGTTCTAGCATTCCCAGCTTCACGAAACGGAACGAGTTTTGCCGGCGGCTTCCCGCGAAGCGCTTGGCTACCGATCAGAACAGTCTTTGAAAGAAAAGGCCGCGCTCTGCCGCGATCGCAACCGCATGGGCCAAGCTTCTGGCACCAAGCTTTGCCCGTGCCAGATCAAGATGAAATCGGACCGTGCGAGGGGATAGCGACAGTATCTCTGCGGTCCGTTTGACCTTCTCTCCCCTCGCGTACCATTTCAGGCATTCGATCTCTCTATCGGAGCAGACCGTCGGATGGCGTGGCCTTCCTTGGATTCGACCGATAGCATTGTGAAATTCACCGGCGAGATGCTGGAACTCGCGAACCTCGGATTTGAGAAACGTCTGCCACGCCGCTGCGTTCTCGTTGCTCGTCACGGTCAGAATGCCGCGGTCGCCGTCGACACCCCTAACCGGGAACGTGACGCCATGCTTCCCGACACCATGTTCCCTCGCTTCACCGAAGAACGTGCGCACGGGCTTGTCCGATAGGTCGATCTCCTTCCAATCAACCAATTTCACAGCACGCAGCCCATAGCGAAGCACGGGATCGATGTCGAAAAAATCCTTCTCGATGTAGCGTTTCACCCAGTCAGGCGAATAGGTGGTCACATAGAACGGCTTACTCGGTTCCTCGTAAACCGGCCTGACGGTAAGAAAAGTCGCCGTCTCAAGACCGTAACTTTCGACAATTGTGTTCAGAAGGTCCGCCGCGTCCGCAGCAGAGGTAACTGCGTGAATACCCTCCGTCACATCGTGAAAATTTGAGTCAAATCTCGCCATATCCAGCTTACCTCCTTGCTATCGACGCGCCTCTCCAAGCCATTCGCGCGGCTATCGAACTAGGTTGCTCCTCGCTGGATTCCAGCGTCTCACGACCTGTCAAAAGTGACAGGCAAAACCGCCAGTATACATAGGTTGCAACCCGCATTATTCCAGATTGGATGACCACAACCCGGCGTGGAGGAAACGCCTTGGATACGATTTTACTTTCGTCGAACGATGTGGGTCGGCAGACTAACCCTACGCGTACCTCGCGCCGTGCATCACATCGGAGTTCCGGAACGGACGACCACGAAATTTGCCGTCTCTGCTCGGAGCTAAAACAATTAGACGCTGATCGGGAAGCTCTTTTTGCTTTCTTCCCCCCGCCTGCGCCGGGCAAGCCTGCGCAGAGCAGGCAGTTTTTCACAAAGCTGAACTCGATTACGGCTCGCTATTTAGCGCTCGAACAGCGGCTTCGAAAGGCTCGCAGCGATATCAGGCAAGGCCGGCCACGAAGCCGCTGAGTTCGTCCAGCGGATGCCGCTGCGACCGCCACGGTATAGCGCGCATTCAGAGTATCGATTGCCTGAACGCGTCAAGTCGACTCCGAGGCCCTGCCCGGCCCATCGGGCGCGGATCCGGATACGAGCACCCTCCTCCCCTCGCGGGATATGAGTCAGAGACACTTGCACAGCGATTTGCAACATAGTTTACTGACTCAATGAATCTGAAGCGGAGTGATCCATGGGGAACCAGCAATCAACTTTTGCTTCGTGCACCTATCGCGGCGTCGACGGCTGCGACCAGGGCCAGACCGCGACGCTGGGAAAGCAGGCGTTGCCTTGTGGCGTTGTCGCCATGGCATGGCTCGTAACCGCCACCTTGAAAAAATGGCTTGTCTGCTTGCCGGTCCGGAAAGACGCAGCTGTCATCGTCGCGCGTTGTGCAACCAGCGAAATGGCCGACGTCGCCGGCGAAAGGCTGAAAGCAGGCGTAGCCGTCACCCTCCCCGATGATCTCGATCGCCGCATCCCCCTCTACGCCCAGATCGAGCGTCAGGCTCGCAAAACCCATCGCGGCATTTGGGCCAGCACCTTCCAGATGCCTTGGCTTCACCGGAAATTCTCACCTGCAAACCCATGACCCCGAGCACGATATGCGTTCTTTTCGTCACATCCTCCACCTCGTAGCATCCGCGGCCTTGCTCGCCGGTTGCGCCGAGCGAGTGCCGGATGCTTCACATTCGGCCAGCCGCGTTTCGGCTACGGACTCCTATTGGAAGCCTGATCGGGTCAGTCGCAGCCGGCAAGAATATGCGCCAGACTGGGGGCGCTTCCCGCCGGTCATTACCCGGCGAGCCGGCTACCCAACCGAAGCTCAGGCGAATAACGCCCTGCGCCGCTCGCATTGGAGCTCCGTGCCTGTGCGCACGCTCATCACCAAGGAAGGCGTCAAGACGATCTCCGTCCCCGCGGAAGCCCCGGACACGATCGCTGCAGGCGTTCGCGTCTTTGCCTGCCGACCCGGAGCGCTCAACGGCTATACTGGCCGCGTGCAATTTTACGACGGCCCCGTCGTCGCCTGCGCTTCCGACCTCCTGTCTGCCGATGGTCGCGTGCTCGCCCGAGTACCCCTCAATTTCTATTACTGGCAGAAGGCTTGGCGCGTCCAAGACCCGAGGCCGTCCTACAAGTCTGTCCCGTGGGCCTATCAGGAACCCTCGCCGCCCAAGAGCAAGGGCTGGTTCGGCGACCGCTACTAAGCGGCGGCCGTCACACTGCCGCGTGTCGGCTGGCCAGATGCGCACAGAAGCCGACGGCCAAACCAACGGCGCCGGCGTCGGCAAGATTGTCCGCGGGCGTATGAGAGGTACGCTGCGAGCGGCTTTTACGACGCTCCGGATGTGTCGTCACGCAGCGTGCCAATTCACCACCGCGTCTCTTCGTGCAGATCCCAGTTCGAAGATTGCGACGACCGTCTTCGGCGACTTCGAGCGTATTGCGTGTGGTCGCGCCAGCAGTCATGGCGACCTTCACGCATGGAGGCCGCATCGCTCACCTCCGGCCGAAAAATCATGCTTCCCTATGCGAGACCGATCCTGTCGTTCGGCCAAAGCGTTTCGCAAGGCTTTAGTTCAATCTCTTTCCTGGCGAAATCAGTGTCAGTGCATGGCATTGCTGAAGGTCGTCCACGAAGATCAAACTGCGGATATCGTGCATTCAGCATTCCGGGGGATCGAGCGGCAGGCCGCACAGCCCCCCAACATGGTAGCTACTTCGCGGCCGAAGTCATCTACCGGTCAGGTTCTGCTCTTCTGCTGGGAGCTCGCTTCGCACGAACACGTCCAGCACTTGCGCGATATCGACCCCTGACGGCGATCCGTTGCGCACCATACCCCTCGATACCGCCGAGCGCATGGCTCCAATGACGCAGCATGCCGCGACGAGCGCTGCCACGGCATCGCCGTCGGTCTCGGTCAAAAGCTGCTCCGCCAGCGCCCTCGCTCCCCGCGGAATTTGATCGACATCTTCACCACCAAGCAACCACTGACGATTTTCTTCCGTCACGGCAACACCTCCCGGACTGTTCGATTTGACCATTGGCGGCCGAGCTGCCGGAGCGGATCTCCGATTGCCACCGTCAGCACATGAGACAGCCCGATCGCGACGGCGATCGAGAGCGTTGCCGTCGCCGGAGCGTCCAGGAATTGGCCAAGCGACCAGTTGAACAGCGCCAGCACCGGCAGATGGATCAGATAGAGGGCATAGGAGATGCCTCCCAAGCGGCGCAGCATCCGCCCCGGCCAGTTCACAGCATCATCCCGCAAGGTCGCCCTTGTCACGATCCACCCGCACATCAGCGCCAGCACGGCAGTCGCCACGCCATGCATCGCCGGCGGCAAGATCGCCAACATGAAGGCCGCGACCGACATCCAGAACGCCGCTTCCATGTTGCCGATCACCCGCAGGTGTTCCGCCAGACGGGGCCATGCGCTTGTGCCCATGGTTGCTCCGATCGCCAGCCCGACCGCGATTGCATCGATGCGGAACGTCCAAAGCGTCCCGCCCCAGGCCCGCAGCGTGAACGTCCCGACCACGAGAACGAGTCCGGCCAGCGCGAGGAGCGCCCGCCGCGGTAGCAAGAACACCAGGAGCGGAGCCACTAGATAAAATTGCATCTCGGCGGCAATCGACCAGAATGGCCCAAACGCAAAGGCGTTCCCGCATCCTGTGGCGCCCCCGAAACAGGGCGCCCAGTGCGCATTCGAGATGAAGGCGAATGCCGCCTTCGCGTCTGCAGGCTCAACGCCGCTTCCCGGGATGATCAACCCGATCGAGAGGATGGCGCCGACGCACCAGGCCAGCGGCACGATCCGCATAGCACGCCTGACATAGAAGGCGGAGGCCGCCTCGAGCGCACCGCGCTCGAGGCGCAGGCTTCGCAATGAGCGTTCCACCACCAGGCCGGAAATCACAAAGAACAGGTCGACCCCGACGCTCCAAGCCGGCGCAAACAGCAGAGCGGCGACCGTCCCGCCTTCTCCGAAGACCGGCCCGACATGCGACAGCACCACCAGCCCGATCGCCAGGCCTCGCAATTCATCCAGCCCCGATAGGCGGGCTTGTTGTTCCATCCAAATATCACGCTCGACAATCATCACAACATTGATTTAATCATAGGGCACACAAGCGAGGCAAGGAATGCATGCACGCCTGACATTTGTCGCAGTCGCGGCTGCCCTTGGATTGGCGCCCCACGCTTCGGCCCAGTCGCTCACGCATGATCCGAACGCCTGGCGCGCCGTCGCCTATGCCGATCTCGAGCTCCCGAACTCGGAAGCCGTGCCCTACGCCTCCCTATGGGCCGACCGACTGAAGAAGAACAACGACGCCTACGTGGCCAAGGGCGATACGCGCTTTGCGGTCGCCAACGCGCCGGCTTCCGAGAGTCACATCGTCGTTCGCAGCCCGACCAAAACCGTCGTCCTCTCGGTCCTGCACACGCTCACCGGCTGCTCGCCGATCCGCACCGACCCTGTCGGCAATGCCACACTGAAACGATGCCCCATGCGCTTGGCGATCTACCAGAACGGCCGATCAACGGTCGCTGACGCTGGCTCCGGCTGTTTCATCGAATATGGCGCGCAACCGAATAACGTCCGCCCCGACCTCGCTCGGAATGGTGCGATGGGTGCATATGATGTTCAGGCCAAAAGCATTCGCGCCGGCATCGTATTCCAAGGTGAAATCGCCCCGGAATGCCAATTCCGGGTCCCTGTCCCGCAACCCTAGAGGAAGCAGTCCACGCCGTTGTGTTTCGGCAACCTCGATATCCCCAAGGAGCGCAATCATGATCGGCACGGAGAACCTGACGTTATTCAGGACACCAGCCAGCCACCGGCCATCGCCAACGGATCAATGCTTCCCTGACGGCGCGCGATGCGCGGCCTTGACCGCGGCTCCTGCCGGCGGCCACGGCGGGATGATGTTCCGGAGATCTGCCATGGCCAGCCGGACAATCTTCGCGACTCTAGCCGTCTTGATCTGGCCGGCAATCGCGCAAGCACTTGATCCGCTCAAGGCTCCGCAGGGATCATATGTAGCGTCCACGCACACATGTGCCGATCTCGACCAAGGCGTCGGCGCTCTCGAACTTGCCGAGTTCGACGGCGACGCAATCACCGTCGGCGCAAGCACCTGCAAGATAGCAGGCACCCGTCATGCAGACGATGCATTCCAAGCCTCATGTACAGAGCGTGGCAGCAGCTCCCCGGTCATCACGCCGATGAAGATTACGCGCCCATCCAGCGACGCGCTCTCCATCAATGGCGCCATCTATAATTTCTGCCCGGGGAAGTAAGATGCTGCGTCCCTACCCAATACTCCTTTCCGCGCTCCTGGTCGTTGGACAAGCGCCTGTTTCGCAAGCGAATTCCTTTGACCATGATGCAAATTCTTGCGACCTCAATGACAACACAACCTTGCGTTCCCTTTGTACGAACGGAGCGGGTCTGCCGAGCTATCCGCCCACGCAAGAGATGATGGAGCGCAGCCCGAACATCGCCAATATGATTGTCGACGCCGCCAACAAGTATGGCGTTGATCCCAAGCTCGCTCTTGCCGTGTCCGCTCACGAAGGCGCGATGTCAGCATGTGCCGGCTCCTTCAGTGGCGTTCTTGGACCGATGCAGCTTACGGGGGCGACCGGCCGGGCCTACGGAATGGATCGGGGCATCTTGTCGGAAAACATTGAAGGCGGCGTACTGACGCTTCGCGATGCCGTCAAATCGTGCGGCGGCACGTCAAGTATTCGCTGCCTCGCCGATCGTTACAACGGCAGCACTGAAAGCCAGCGCCGTAACTGGACGAACGACGTAAACCGCCGCTATGCCGCCCTCAATTCCGCCGGCCAATCCATTCCTCAGGGATGCGGCGCGCAAGCGGTCTGCCAAATGGGACCAGGCGACTTTCCGACGCCCAACGGTGGTGACACAAAACTCGCTTCATCCGCTCCCGGTCCCGCCGGCAGCGACATCAACGTTGCCCCTGGTCAGGTGTGACGCCGTCTCCCCATTGAGGGCCATGCCCCCGTCGGCCCGCCGCCTTCAATGGGAGAGATTGCGCGACGAGAGCTTTACAAATCCCCGTTTCAGATGGCTTGCCAACTCCTGGCGCACATCATCAGGCCATTGCTCCATCACAACGCAGTTCACTTCGGCCGCAACCAGCGACCAGTACAGCAGATCCGCGTATTGTCCTTCGAACAGAGCCGCCACGATGAACTGTCCGATCACCAAGGTGATCGTCTCGGGCTTGCCTTTCTTCCGCAGAAATTCCGAAACCTCTTCCACCCATGGTTTCGGGTGGCAATCGACAAACGCCGCCACTTCCCTATAGAGCGCATTGTCTCCTGCGACTTGCCAGATATTCGCTTGCATCGTGAACCCTTCAGCAAAATGATGCCTTTGCATCGACGCTGGCGGATTTCTTGGTGCGAGTCAAAGCAATATACAATAGATTTTCTGCCAATCGTAGCAAATGAATCTACGCTGGTAGTTTAGCATCTTCTACTTTTCTTGTATCTACTGGTTTGCCCTGCGTCCCTTTTTGGCTGGAGGCAGCCGCTTCTTCTCGGAGGTTGCCCCAGCGGGGCTGGCTGCCTCTTTCAAAGAAGGAACACCACTGAACTCCGTCATCGAGCGCTTCACAGCACGCGTGGCCTCAATATGCCGCGCAATCTCGGTGAAGCTGAAGCCGAAGGTCTCGATGTCCCGCTTCACGCTGTCGTCGTCACCAGTCCGACCAATGAGCGTCCACACCGGAACCTTGAGGTGTCGCGCCAGCCGCTCCAAGGTGACCAATGTCGGGTTCCCCTTCCCCGCCCGCAACTGGTAGAGCGTGCCGCGCGATAGCCCCGTAGCGTCGGCAAAACTCGCATAGTCCGGGTACTCGTTCTCGATTTGGCGAAGTCGCAGCGCGAGCAGGATCGAAAGCCAACCATCGCTGTCTTCTGTCTTGTTTTTAAATATCGGCACAGCTGCCCCCCTGCTTATCGGTCGGAATATGACGGCCATTTTTTTGCAGAATGTCTAGTGCTCAGGGCTTGTAGCCGAAACGATAACTCATTGCCCTATTAAAGTGTCGCGGCATCCTCCCCATCCTCCCGCAAAGTGACGGCGTACAGCAATCGTTCCAGACGCACGATAGCATTTGACGATCTGCATGCCCTGTTGAAAATGAATAATTAAATGAATCCGATTGGATGTCGCGGGCCCTCTTACTAATGATTTTGTCGTGTGCCACCTCATCTGGAGGGACAACCCTGATCTCCGCCCTTGCGGCAGGCAGGCCCTGCAATCGTTGCCCGACCACTTCGTATGACCTGGTTCAGGTCGACCACATGCGAGACCTCGACGCCCGTGGTTCTGGCGATTACGCTCTGAGACGGGGCCGCAAGGCTTGCCCCGGAACCAATCTCTATGCCTGTTCGAGATGGAAATGGCGCCGGGTAATACTCTGAAGCCGATACCGCCAAAAACGGCACCATGCCCCCAGCCTTCGAAAACGCTTGATCCATGAGGGGTCATCCTATCTCCATTGATCAATATAATGACGATCATTCTGTGATATTATAATGATCGACATCGAAATAGGAGACTTGCTGTCATGTTCATGAGGTTCGCGTTCGCAATTTTCGCCGGCGGCGTGCTCGCTTTCTTCGCCCTGCCCGATCAGGAAGCCGGCCTTCGCATGCTCAGCTTTTCCACTGCTTTCTTGATCCTGTCCCTCGCCGCCGTCTGTGCCATCAAATTTCTAACCCACAGTATCGGACGTCATCGTCTTCGCTCGTCGTTACAACTGTCGCGCTGTGATGACGATCTTTCTTTGCATGACGCTGCAAAGTTCGAGCGCTCCGCTTGGTCAACGTCCGGCGTCAACCCCCAGGATCCGAAACTGGCCTGGCAGTACCGCGTCAACGATCAGCGCCTTGGCCGCTTCAAACTCTAACAGGCTCTCCTTGCCAGGATCTGCTCAATCACGCACACAGACGATCCTGCTATTCCGCCAGGTCTGTGATCTCCTGATTCGGTAGCCCCAAATGATTCGAGGCTTGCGCAAGGCAGCGTCCCGAATTCCCAAAAGGCCCAGACTGGAGACGCCCAGGAACGCCGCCAATGTGCCGATCGTCTGAAGGTCGGGTTGCGCGCCTGCTGCGCAGACATCACCATGCTGCGGTTCACGCGCAAATGCTTCTCGTAATTACCTCATGCAGCGGCTTCTGGTCGCCAACCTCGAGTGTTTTCGAATCGCGCTTTCAGCGATGCAGGCTTGGGCTACCTGGCCGAGGCGACCCTGCCGTCAGGACGGCTAAGTCCTGGCCCTTGAAACGCCCCGCTATTTCGCCAGGAATGTTTAACGCGCTATTAGATTATTCTATTGATTCGATAGCGGCTTGGCGGCATTGTCAGGTCCATGACAAAGGTGTCGTGGCCAAACGCTGCGCAGGTATATCGCGCTTTAGGAGGGTTTCCGGCGCGCGGGAGCTACTTGTGCCGTTGCCCAGTACCAAGTCACGGGCAAGGGAAAGGCGACCGCCATCCCTCCCTCTCTGTTCGTGACGGGGATTATCGTCTTATGCTGTACTGCTTTGCAGGCTGCGATCCCGTCGACATCGAGACCGCCATTGCGGACCTGGATTTGTCGAAGCGCGCGGCCGAGCCTCTGCGTCGTGTTCGTCCGGCGGCGCCCAAAACCACAGCAGCGGACGCGCTCGCGCTCTGGTCGAGAGCGATTGCGCTCGCCGGCACGCACGGCGAAGCTTATCTTGCCTCTCGCCGTCTGCCGGCGACGTTGCCAACTTTGCGCTTTCTGCCGGGTTATCGGTTGGGAAAGAACCGCTTTCCCGCGCTGGTGGCTGCTCTGCAGGCCCCAGACCGTTCGATCTGTTCGGTGCAGCTCACCCTCTTGCACCCGACACGACCAGAAAAGGCGGCGCTGGACGAGCCACGCCGCATCATCGGCCCGAGCCGGGGCTTTGCCTTGCGGCTCGCCCCAGCGGCCGACGTCCTTGGTATTGCCGAAGGCTATGAGACCGGCCATGCCGTAATGCTGCGATACGGCTTGCCCGTCTGGTGCTCACTGGGAGCACCACGTTTGCCATTTCTTCAGCTGCCCGAATGCGTACAGCGGATCGTCGTCTTCGCCGATCCGGACAAGCCCGGCGTCAGCGCGGCCGAACGCGTTCGCGAAGCCAACCCTGAGCGCCAGGTCCTCATTCACAGACCGCCCGACGACCGGGATTTCGCGAAGCTGTGGGAGGACGATCCGACTCCCGAGACCCTACCCTTGGATCTTCTGCTGCGCGAAACACTCGGCGCAGACACCTGAACCGGGCCAACTTGCCATCAACTTTGATCACAAATTTGGCACCACTTGTTCTGGCGAAGGGTGCCTTCGAGCATCTAGAACCGGCACCCAGGTACGCGCCTATCTCTACTCGACACCCAACCCTTGGCTTCAGAAGACCGGCGCCGAAGTCTTCCGTCAGAGGATACTGTCGACCACTCGGTGAAGGCGCTAACCCGCCTCGCTGCACAGTCGCTCAAGGAGAACTCACAAACGCCAAAAGCGGAGGAAGGGAATTTTACAAGCCGCCAAAAATACGCAATTCGCTTTCTCTATAGATTTTATATACATAACTATTCTGTCCCCTTGTCGCGGCTGCGGCCCGCAGTTTCAAGGAGAGGGACAGGACCAAATGACCAGACCCGCAATCGTCGGATTTTCCGGCAGTTTCAGTTCTCCTTCCCGCACGCGCGCTTTGGTCGAAGAGATAGCGAGGCGGACGGCGCAGCAATATGAGAGAAGCTTCGAGGTCATACATATTGGCCAGTTCCTGCCTTCGCTCGGCGCCGCGCACCGCCTCTCCGATCTGGACACGAAGGCAAGGAGACTTGTTGACCATCTCCTGCAAGCCGAAGCACTGATCGTCGCAAGCCCGGTCTACAAAGGTAGTTACGCTGGCCTCTTCAAGCATTTCATCGATCTGCTGGAGCCCACCGCCTTCATAGGCAAACCGGTACTTCTGGCCGCGACCGGCGGCGGAGACCGACACGCGTTGATTGTCGAGCATCAGCTACGGCCGCTCTTCGGGTTCTTCGAGGCACGAACGCTGGCGACAGGGATCTATGCTTCAGAGCGCGACTTCGTCGACCAAACCTCCGTCTCCCCGACACTGGCCGATCGGCTCGATCGTGCGATCGGGCAATTCGCGCCCTATCTGGCGTCGCGAACTCGAGACCAGTTGGTTTCGGATTCCGACGCGCCTCAGGCGGACATTGCTATCGCCCGCGGGCAGTGGCGCGCTTCGAACCGGGTTTCTAACGCAAATCTCGGCTGAAGCGCCTCCTCCAGCCCTGTCTGGGTCTTCGAGAAATCGTCAGCCGCCGCCACAAACTCAATCCGCCTGGAGACTACCCATGACCAAGCCTGCTTTCATTGATGCAACCATTCCGGAAGCCGATGTTGCTCCCCTCACAGCACGCGTCGGCGCAGAGATCAGCAACGTTCGTCTATCCGGTGATCTACCCCATGCTGTTGTGGCGGCGATCAACCAGCTTCTGCTGCGCCATAAGGTCGTGTTCTTCCGCGACCAGGGGCACCTTGACGATGCCGAGCAGGAGCGTTTCGCCCAGCGGCTCGGCGATTTGGTTGCGCATCCGACCCAAGGGGCAATCGTCGGCACGGCCTCAATCCTCGAACTCGATTCAAGTCGCGGCGGCGGGCGCGCCGATCAGTGGCACACCGACGTTACGTTCGTCGACGGCTATCCAAAATTCTCGGTCCTGCGCGGCGTGGTCATTCCTTCGGCCGGTGGCGACACGATCTGGTCGAATACCGCCGCCGCCTATGAGACTTTGCCGCCAACGCTCAAGCGCCTCGCCGACGATCTTTGGGCGGTCCACAGCAACGCCTACGACTACGCGGCGGTGCGACCGCGGGCGACAGAGGCGGAAACAAAACACTTCGACGAGGTGTTTACTTCTACGATCTACGAGACCGAACACCCGGTTGTGCGGGTTCATCCGGAGACCGGTGAGCGCACCCTCCTACTCGGCAATTTCGTGCAGCGGTTCGTCGGCCTGTCCAGAAGCGACTTCCACCGAGTCTACGAGTTGTTCCAATCCTACGTTACCGCACCGGAGAACACCGTTCGCTGGCGTTGGCAGCAGGGTGATGTGGCGATCTGGGACAACCGCGCCACGCAGCACTACGCCGTCAACGACTACGGCGATCAGCGCCGGGTCGTCCACCGCGCCACTGTCGACGGTGACGTGCCGGTCGCGGTCGACGGACGACGCAGCGTCTCCCGCACCAAGGCAGCCAAGCCGGGGAGGATCAAGGCGGCCTGAACACGAGGGGACGTCTCTTCAACTGATGCGACAAGAGGGAATTTGATAATGCCCAGACAGATCAAGCTTGGCGCCTTCCTGCCCGGCGGCGGCCAGCATATCGCCGCCTGGCGCCATCCAGACGCGCCGGCCGACGGCGCCACCAATTTCGAGTTCCACAAGCAACTGGCGCTGACCGCCGAGCGGGGCCTGTTCGATGCCTATTTCCTGGCCGATAATCTGACGGTCGGCCTTGGCGCCCGTGAAGGCGGCAACGGCAAGATCGCCGGCTTCGAGCCGGTGACGCTGTTTGCAGCGCTGGCGCCGCTGACCACGCATCTCGGCTTCATCGCCACCGCCTCCACCACCTATGAAGAGCCCTACACGCTGGCGCGCAAATTCGCCTCGCTCGACCTATTGTCGAACGGCCGCGCCGGCTGGAATGTGGTGACGTCGGCCGGCGACGAAACCGCGCGCAATTTCAACCGCGACGTCCAGCCCAACCATGCCGAGCGCTATGCGCGGGCGCATGAGCATGTCGAGACCGTCAAGGCGCTGTGGGACAGCTGGGAGGATGACGCCTTCATCCGCGACAAGCAGTCGGGCCGCTTCTACGACAAGGACAGACTGCACGACATCGACCACAAGGGCGAGCATTTCAGCGTCAAGGGTCCGCTCAACGTGCCCCGCCCGGTGCAGGGACATCCGGTTGTCGTACAAGCCGGGCAGTCCGAGGATGGACGCCGGCTTGCCGCGCACTCGGCCGAGGTGATCTTCACCGCTCATCAGAAGCTCGAGACGGCGCAGGAATTCTACCGCGACATCAAGGCGCGCGTGGCGGCTGTCGGTCGCGATCCCGACCAGGTGCTGATCATGCCAGGCGTGGCGCCCTTCGTCGGCCGCACAACGGAAGAAGCACGCGCCAAGTATCAGCAGCTCAACGACCTCATCCTGCCCGAGGACGGTGTTGCGCTGCTCAACGGACTTGCCGGCCAGACGCTCGACATCCGTGGCTACCCGCTCGACGGCCCGCTGCCGCCGAGCAAGGAAACTGAAGGCATGAAGAGCCGTCAGGCGCTGATCCGCCAGATTGCCGACGAGCACAACTTCACCATCCGCCAGCTCTACCAGTGGGTGGCGACGGCGCGAGGCCACTACACAGTCATCGGCAGCGCCACCCAGGTCGCCGACCAGCTGGAAGAATGGTTCACCAGCGAGGCGGCCGACGGCTTCAACATCCTGCCGCCCTGGCTGCCCGGTGCGCTCGACGATTTCGTCGACCTGGTCATTCCCGAACTGCAACGGCGCGGCTTGTTCCGCACGGCGTATGAAGGCCGCACCCTGCGCGAGAATCTCGGCCTCAGGCGGCCGGAAAATCCATGGACCGTCGCCCGCTCGACCGTCCTTGCCGCCGAATGATCCTCGTAGCTGAAGGGATGACGCCATGACATTGCAGCACATCGATCGGCCGATCACGATCCGCGCCAGTCGCAGCGAGACAGAGCTCGGCCACGACTTTCTCCGCCTCGGCGGCAGGGCGGCTGTCCGCTTCCTGTCGCGCTACGGTGTGCTTGTCGGTTTCCTGGCGCTCTGGCAGGTGGCGAGCAGCGTCGGATGGGTCAACGCGGCGGTGCTGCCGCCGATCGACATGATCATCACCGCGCTCTGGAAGGGGCTTGCCGGCGGCAGCCTGCTCGGCGACATCGCCATCAGCCTGCAGCGCGCCGGCATTGCCTTTGCGGCAGCAGTTGCGGTCGCCATCCCGCTCGGCCTGTTCATGGGCCAGGTGCGTCCGGTCGAAACAGCGCTCGATCCGATCCTGCAAGTATTTCGGCAGACTTCGGCGCTGGCGCTTTACCCGGTGTTCATCCTGCTCTTGGGGCTGGGCGAAACCTCGAAGATCTTCGTCATCTTCTGGGCAACGCTGTTTCCGCTGCTGCTCAACACCACCAGCGGCGTCAAGGAAGTCGATCCCAAGCTGCTCGAAATGGCCCGTGTCTACGGCGCGAGCCGGCTCACCGTGTTTCGCCGCGTCGTGCTGCCGGGCGCCGTGCCGTCGATCTTCGTCGGTCTGCGGCTGAGCGCCACCACCGCGCTGCTGCTCCTGATCGCGTCCGAGATGATCGGCGCAAACAAGGGCATCGGCTTCCAGGTGATGAACGCGCAGTACAATTTCCAGATCCCGCTGATGTTTGCGGCAATCGTCATCCTCGCCGGGCTTGGCCTGATCGCCAACCAGGCGCTGGTCGCGCTGCAGCGGCGTCTCTGCCGCTGGAGCAATCCAGTCAACTGAGCAGCTCCCAACTCAACCCAGGCCTCTCTCAAAATCAGGAAAGACCGGATCATGAAAATCACCCGCCGTTCCCTGCTTGCCGGCGCACCGCTTGCCGCCGGCCTCATCGCCGCCGGCCTGCCGCGGCTCGCCTTTGCCGAAACCGCACCGGTGAAATTCCGCTACCTCGCCAGCCGCGGCAGCATTTCTCCGCATGAGCTGGGCGACGAGCTCGGTTACTACAAGGGGCTCGGCATCGAGCTGGAGAATGTCGGCTACGCCGGCGGCGGACCGGAATCGCTGTTTGCGCTGTCCTCCGGCAGCGTCGACATCGGTTCGGCCGCCACCGCGGCGGTGATCAATTCGATCTCGGGCGGCAACGACTTCGTCGCCGCCTATCCGAGCAACGGCATCAACAAGGATGTGAAGAGCGTCTTCTATGTGCTGGAAGACAGCCCGATCAAATCGATCGCCGACATTGCCGGCAAGACCATCTCGGTCAACACGCTCGGCGCTCATCTCGACTATACGGTGCGCGAGGCCCTGCACAGCGTCGGCTTGCCTCCGACTGCGGCCAACCTCATTGTCGTGCCCGGGCCGCAACTGGAACAGACCTTGCGGTCGCGCCAGGTCGACATAGCCGGGCTCGGCTATTGGCAGGCAACCTTTGCCGGCGCACTTGTCGCGAATGGCGGCGTGCGCGGCGTGTTCGACGACACCCAGGTGCTTGGCGAACTCGCCGGCGGTTTCGTCGTGCTCAGGCGCGACTTCATTGCCGCCAATCCGGATGCGGCGCGCAACTTCGTCGAACAGTCGGCGCGCGCTTCAGACTGGTCGCGCCAGAACCCGAACGAAGCCCGCAAGGTGCTGGCCAATATCCTCAACAAGCGCGGCGAAAACGGCGATCTCGCCCGCTACTGGACCGGCTTCGGTCTGCGTGAAGGTGCGCACGCGACCGACCGGGACATCGAATTCTGGGTGGCCGTACTGGAACGTGACGGCCGCCTGGCCAAGGGAAAGCTGAAGGCCGCCGACGTCCTGTATCGGCGCGGCGAAACCAAGACCAATTGAGCCCTGAAATAGCTGAGAGATGAGATGACCGGTTCCAACCGTGGCGGAGAGGTCTCGATCCGCGACCTCTCCAAATCCTTCAGCCTCGGCGGGCGCCGGCTTGCCGTGCTGCGGACGCTCAACCTCGACATTCGTTCGGGGGAATGCCTGGTTATCGTCGGCGCCAGCGGCTCGGGCAAGACCACGTTGCTGCGCATTCTGGCCGGGCTGGAGGCTGCCGACAGCGGCGCCGTCGCGATCGACGGCCAGCCGGTACATGGCGTCGGCGCCGAGCGCGCGGTGATCTTCCAGGAGCCGCGGCTGCTGCCCTGGCTGACCGTACTCGGCAATGTGGCCTTCGGTCTCGAGGTGCGGGGCGTCGCGAAGGCGGACGCCGAGGAGAAGGCCCGCTTCTACATCGCGCTCGTCGGTCTCGCCGAATTCGCCGACGCCTTTCCCCGGCAGCTTTCCGGCGGCATGGCCCAGCGCGTCGGCATTGCCCGCGCACTCACTGTCCAGCCCGAGATCCTTCTGCTCGACGAGCCGCTGGGGGCGCTCGACGCCATGACCAAGATCGGCATGCAGGAGGAACTCGCCCGCATCTGGAGAGAGGAGAACGTCACCATGGTCATGGTCACCCATGATCTGGAAGAGGCGATCTACCTTGCCGACCGGGTGCTGATCCTGCCCAGGGAGAAGGGCGGCGCGGCGCGGCTGATCGACGTCGACCTGCCTCGCCCGCGCGACCGCAGCGAAACCAGGTTCGTGCGCTACCGTGAAGAGTTGCTGCGCGAGTTTGGCCTGCACTGACGGAAGTGAACGGATTAGCCCATCTCTATTGGCCGGTGTGGTAACCCCGCAGGATGGGCAAGAAAAACCGCTGAGGAATGCTCAAGCGCGATCGGTCCTACGCATGAAAAGACGATATCTCGACGCTTTGAGCCCATATGCGATAGCTCTGGAATAGTAGGGCGCAGGAAGCCCCTCCCCTTACGCGCCAAACAGCCGCCGGTCCCAGTAGACAGGCTGATGGAGACGCGTCTGGATACTTGAAAACTCCGGATGCGCTGGATTGATCAGCACATTGCTATTGAGACGCGCCACGACGCTCGGCACCAGCAGGATGACGCTGCGCCGTTCTAAACACCAGGTTTCGCCAAATCCCTTGCTTACCGTCGCCGGCATCGTGTCCCAGCCGGGCAGTGACGGCTGCGAAAAAACCTCGTAGCTCAGTCCGCGCGGGATTGTGATTTCGAGGTAGTGCTGGTTGGGCGGCAGTCTGCCGCTGCCATGCACCAGCTTTTCCAGGAGGGCCGTCGAATAGTGCTCGCTGGTGTAGATGATAGGACTTCCGGGCGTGTTCCATCGCCCTGGTGCGACTGTCGAGCCTGTCGCGTCGAAGATCGGGTAGGTGCCGGCCGGATCGCCGACACGAAAGGACGATAGGGTGCGATCGAGAGTCTGCGCCTTCACGCAGCACTGCCATACTTCAGACCTCCGAGGATATCGACCACCATTTCGGCGCCGAACTCGCTGAGGATAACAATGTCGATCGGTCGCTTGTCCTCAATCATCGGATGCGGCCGAAACAAGAAATCGCGTGCTTCCTCTTCGTTCTGCCAGACATCGACAGCAAGCCCCCAGACCCGCGCCACACGGGCCAATCGTGTGCCCTCATCCGACGACAGGCGATGCGCCGTCTTGCGCCGCTCGTAGGTTGCCTTGGGGATCAGCCGGTATTTGAACTGAGCATCTCCCGGGGCAACGAGATGGGCAACGCGCTCGACCACCCCAATGGGAAGTCCATTCTCGATCCGGGAGATCAGCCCGAAAGGCGACCGCGCCGCCACCTCCTTAGCAGGCAGCCCCAACACGTCGGCTACATTTCCGAACGCCAGCATTCCACTCTCCATTCATGTGAGGCACAATATAGCCTCACATGATGCGCCCTGCAAGTCCCTGCGTCAGCGCGAACCGATCCGATCACCCTGCGATCCTTGCTGCCACGCGTTAGCTTTGGCGCCCGCCAGCAGCATCAGTCCCACCGACACCTCGCCTGCGTAGCCCTGCGAAAAGCGCTAAGGCGGCGAGTGCGAACCGCCTTGGTCGCGAATGATTGACACCAGGAAAAACGCGTTTCCGCCAGCGCTGAACAAGGAAACCCGGAAGAAAGAATGGCCGGGCTCGGATACGGCCCGGCCAAAGAAGGTTAAAGCCTTCAGGGAGGAACACCGTCCGGTGGAAATGGGAGGAGACCATCGAACGATTTTACCTGTTTGATCTTATTTCAACGCCTTGGCGACGAATAGGATTCCAAAGATCATATAAAACGGCACAAATTCGTGCGCCACATTACAGAACGTCACAAGCGCGCGGTTCCGGTCTTGAGAGGTCACCATAGTGGCGTAGCTTCGTCGGATCGTCCGGCACGAGGACATGACCGCGTGCTCTTCATGCACGCCATCGATGAAACAGTCTAAGTCGAGGACCGGATTGTCATCATGCTTCACCATCCCAGGCGAATCACGCCGCGGACGGCTACATCGCCGCCACAGCCGCTGCTTGCGGCTCTATGGTCGCCTACCTGAAACATCAGCCCATTCGAGTCTGCTGGGTTAACCACTGTCAATCCATGGGAAGCATCGTTGAACCCAATGGGTTGAACGAAACATCGGTTCAATGATTTAATCATAAGGCGAACAATCTTAAGTCGGATGGCACCTTATGAGTGACTTTGCTGTTCTGGGTCGCACGGTTGGCCCCCAGCACCCGGAAATTCAGACGCTCTTGCGTCAGGCGCGGGATCAGCAGGCTCGCGTCTTGTGTTTGTGTCGGCATCCCGGGGTGCCGATGTACATCGCCGCCGTCGGCGAGGAATTGATCATCAAGCGCATGCCGAACACCGGCAAGGACCATGCGGTCGACTGTGATCGCTATGAACTGCCTCTTGCACTGTCGGGAAAGGCGGAGATCCTGGGTCAAGCAATCATCGAGGATCCTGCATCGGAGGCGGCGCGGCTGAAGCTGGCCTTCGCACTGACACAAGGCAAGGCGCGACAGGGATCATCCGGCGAGGGGACTTCCCACCATACTGTGAAGGCCGATCCGAAGAAGCTCACGCTGCGAGGCTTGCTCGACTATCTCTGGGAAGAGGCGGAGCTGACATTGATGGCACCCGGCTTTGTGGGAAAAAGAAATTGGGGGTTGGTCCGGAAATTTCTTTGGGGCGCGGCCGATGCGAAGTCGAGCCAGAAGTTCCAGTTGCGCGAGCTGCTGTTTATGCCGGCAATGTACTCCCCTGAGCACAAGGATCGCCTGGCAGCGGATCGGGAGCGGGCTTTCGCGGCGGCAGCCAAGGCGAAGCACAAGAAGATCGTGATCGGCATTGTGAAATCGCTCGATCCTGCCCGGTTTGGCGGCAAGCTGTCGATCAAGCATATGCCCGACGCGCAGCTCTTCATGGATGAGAAAATGTTCAGGGCAGTGCCGAAGCGCTTTGCAGCAGAATTCGACCTGTGGCGACTTCACGAAAATTCGCGCCTGATCACCATCGCAACGGTCATGCAGATGCCGTCCGGCATTCTGGCGATCGACGAAATCGGCTTTATGAACGTGACGGAGAGTTGGATTCCGTTTCAGCACAACGACGAAAAGGAATTGATCGAGGTCTTGACCGGGGAGCATCGGCGGTTTGTGAAAACGTTGCGCTACAACGTCGTGCCGGCGGTGCCGATGGCTTTCGGTCTTCTGACTGATGCTGACCAGCAGGGAACCGCGCTTTTTGTCGTACCGCACGATGCTAACGAGGCGGTACGGGCGGAATTCGACCATCTGATTTCAAGCTGCGAGCTCGAGACTTGGCGCTGGGACGCAAGCGGCCCCCGGCCGGCGCTACCGGGCAAACAGCAGCGGCTTTCGCCTCCGCCCGGCAGGCAGGCTTTGGAATATCGACCGAACAACTGAAAAGCCGAAGCGCCTGCGAGGCTGCAGCTGTAATTGGATGCAGCAAGGACATAAAAATCGTGAACAAGCGAAAGACAAGATGACGGCAATGATTCGATGCGGTTGGCGAGGGTCCGTGAGCGCGACGAAGCCCGGACGACGGCTGGCGCACCCGTAGGGGCAGCCTACGTCTGAGCTTGCGTCTGGCGCCCGCGTTTGCGCTGGAAGCGATCGTTGATCGGGGCCGTGACCAGGGAGTGCGAAAAGGAGAAAGCGATGCTGAAGAAATTCGACATGGATCCGGGAACGGGCATTGTCATCGCAACAGTCCTCATTTTGGTGCTGTCCGGCGCCCGGCTTTTGAACCAGTGGGACAGTCTATCGTTTTGGCGAGAGCCGGGGCTGGTCGCGGCTATTGTTCTCGGATTGATTTCGGCGATTGCGCTTGCCGTCGCGTTCGTGGTCCGGCGATGGCCTCAGCAGAATGTACAGTATGATCCAACGCGCCGGGGACCGGTTATCGATTTGCAGGCGGATTCGAAGACTGACCAGCCTGGTTAGATGCGTTTCGGATATCGCGGAGGATGATGGCATTCGGATCGGGCACGTCGGCAAACTGCCACAGGCCAAGGTGCTGCTTTTTAGCGACCTCCTGCGCGACGATATAGGGAGCATGGACCGGAGCGCCGTTCGGAGTGACGGCCGCGAACGCCCAGCCGGTCGAGATCAGCGCCGTGCCGAGATCGATGCGAGAACCGGCTGCGGATCCTGAAGTAGGCTGCGCGACGCAAACGACGAAGCGCGTTTTGGTCGCGGCCTGCCAAGCGGCCGTGTAGCATTGAGGTTTGAGATCCCGGATGAGAGACACGAGCATTGCAAGGCTTGCCTCGCCGCAATCGACATGCCCCCCTGCCGCATTTGTGAAATATGTGCCTCGCAGGCAGGCTTGAACGCCGTAGAGACGGTGGGTCTCACCGGCATAGGTCCAGGTGTCGCCGGTGCTGAACGATGCTGTAGCGGGGATCGAAAACCAGGGATTGGGTTTGTCCTCGGCCAGTGCCGGAACACTGGCGAGGACGGCCGCGAGAATGGCGGCGGCGGCGAAGCCAGGTTTCATTATTGATACCTGCTCAGATTGAACCAGAACCGTTGTTTGCCGTCGGTCGTTGTGAGATCGAGATAGTTTGGCTCCGTCCTCTGCTCGCGCCGCGTCACAGCCGATGTTGGACGCGCACCGTAACTTGAGCCTCTCGGGTAAGTGCTCCAAGAGGCATTCGTCGCATTCCGCGCAGCACAGAAAGCGCCGTTATTGTCGGGCTTGTAGACGGTTTGTGAGCGAGAGCTGTTGTCGCTTCCGCTCGATTCCGTCTCGGGCGAGACGGCGATCGTGCCGTCCGGGCAGGGTTTGAATTTCTCATATCCGATACGACCGGAACTACCGGCCTCGGGGCATTGGGGCCAGGGCTCCCCATGCGCGACCATCCGGAAAGCGCGCTCGACCGGAGGCACACATTCCCCGACGCTCGCCCAACCCTGCGGGTTGAGGATGCACAGCAAGACCTTGCAGCCAAAATCATCAGCATGGGCCGGCGCCGCGGACAAAGCCGCCAAGGTTGGCAAAAACGCAACAACGGGAAGAACCTTGCTCATTTTCATTGTGTCTGCCTCAATTTCGCGATTGCAGTTCATCGAGTCATTGTATTAATTCAGCATTCCAGAATCGGCAACGGCGCAGGATTATTTTAATGATTCGATCCCGCAAAACGGTACTTGCAGCGGGTGCGATCCTGGTGACGTGCCAAGCGGCGTCTGCACAGGAAGCTTCGCAAAGATTCCAGGACCGCGTTACGGCTCCCGCCACCAGCGTTAATGCTGCCGTCGACGTGAATGGCCGGGTGATGCCGGCGTACCAGGTTGAAAGCCAGGGCGTGCAGCGGGTCGGTGCGCCGGGCGACGCTGACAGCGCACCCACAACTGTGACGTCGGCCAAGGCTGACAACCCCTGCCCCGGCGTCGCTGCGCTGTCGAAGGAAGAAGGACAGCGGATCGTCGAAACGGTCGCGCGCCAGCAAGGCTTTGCTCCGCCGCTCGTCTTCGCGGTTGCCCGGGCCGAAAGCCGCTTCAATACCGGTGCGCTATCGCCCAAAGGGGCCTATGGCCTGATGCAGCTTCTGCCGTCCACGGCGGCAAGCTACGGGGTCAATATCTGCGATCCCGCGGATAATGTGAAAGGTGGAATCGGCTTTTTGCGGGATCTGCATCGCAAATTTCCGAACCCGATATACATGCTCGCCGCCTACAATGCGGGCGAGGTCGCGGTTCTCAAATATAAGGGCGTCCCGCCCTACTCCGAGACGGTTGGCTACGTCGCCAACGTCATCAACGATTTCTACCAATGGCCATCGGTCGGGTCTGAGGCGGTGATGCCCGTAGGGGCGGTAAGCCTTGACCTGGCCGGCGTTCAACAGGCTGCGGCCGGCGCAGCTGATCAACGAAATGATCCGACATCCCGCACCAACTCCCGCAATGGCAGCACAATGTCGTCTCGCGAAGCGACGGCGCCGGTCTGGCAGGGCGGGATGGTACAAAACTTTGACTGAGGAGAAGCTTTGATGACCTTGTGGAAGATGATTGCTGCACGCAGCGCTGGTGTGGCGATGCCGCTCATGCTCTTGGCAACGCAGGCGATGGCTGGGGGCGGAAATCTCCAGCCGGTGCAAAGCACGCTGCAGACGTTGGTGCAGACCTTGACCGGTCCGATCGCGACGGCCTTGGCCGTTCTTTTCTGCATTTTCATGGGCTTCATGGCCTGGGCGGCACGCCTGTCATGGTTTGTGGCCGGAAGCTGGGTCTTGGGTATCGTGCTGGTCTTCGGCTCGGCTCAGATCGTCGAATTCTTTCAATCCGCGGTCGGCAGGTGATCGGCATGGCAGATGGCCGGATCGATCCTGGCGAGCCCAAATTGTTGATCACTCCGCTGGTCAAGGGCTTGACCCGAGCGCCGACGGTGCTCGGTATCCCCTACGAGCTTGCGGGGTTCATCGGCGTGCTGACCGCTGTCGTGTTCCTTGCAACCCATAATCTGGTCATGCTCTCTATCTGCGTGCCGCTCTATGCGGTTGCCAGGATCGCGATCATGCGCGATCCCATGTTCATCGAGATCATGTTCATCCGTTCACGCAAGACGCCGCCCCGAAGCGCCAGCTTCTGGGGTGCGCGCAGTTATCGGGTGTGACCGTGGCGATCGCGCGGGCTCTTCGCGATGAACTGAGTTTCGGGGCCGTGTCTCGTCGGGAGAATCCGGTTTCGGCCCATATACCCTATTCGCGGCATGTGTCCGACGAGGTGATCAAGACGCAGGACGGCATGTTGATGTCCTTCGTTCACATGAGCGGACTGTGCTTCGAGACGATCGATATCGCCGAGATCAATTCGCGCCTGCTCGGCCGCAACGATCTCATTCGGGGGTTGGCGAATTCCCGCTATGCGATCTACTCGCATATCGTGCGCCGCGAGGTGAAGCCCGCGATCGAGTCGAGCTTCGAAAACAAGTTCTGCCAAGAGCTGGACCAGCGCTATACGGCGGCCCTGCGCACCCAGCGCATGTTTGTGAATGATATCTACCTGACCATCGTGCGGCGCGAGCTGCAAGGCACGGTCGGGACGGCGGATCTCGTGATCCGCAAGCTTTTGGGACGAAGGGCTGCGGACGGTCGCTCTTCGAGCGAGGAGCGGGCGCTGATCGAACTCACGGACGTGATGAAAGCCGTCAAAGAGAGCCTGCAGGCTTATGGCGCGCGGGTTCTCACCGTCGTCAAGCGCAGTGACGTTTGGCATTCCGAGCCGCTGGAATTCCTGGTGCTGCTCGTCAATGGCGGATTTCCGCGGCCGATGGCCCTGCCGCGCATGAAACTCGCGGAGGCGCTAGCGACAAAGCGGCTGTTCTTCGGCCCGAATGCGCTGGAAATTCGCGGGGCGTTCCCTGGCGAAACGCGATACGGGGCCATCATTTCGGTAGGCGAGTACCCCTCCATCACGGGACCGGGGATGCTCAACCCCATGCTGAAGGTGCCGCACGAATTCATCGTCACGCAATCCTTCGCCATCATCGACAAGCCCCAGGCACTGACCCAGATGGAGCGGGTCGGGCGCAAGATCGACATGTCGGATGAAGCCGGCTCGATCGTGGCCGATCAACTTGGTGAAGCGCGCGATGAGCTTCTCTCCTCGGAAGCGCTCTATGGCTTGCATCATCTGACGGTGCTGTGCCTCGGGAAAACCATGGACGACGTGGCGCGCTGTGTGACCGACGTCGGCACGGCGCTGACCGAGGTGTCCGCCCTGTGGGTTCGCGAGGACCTGAATTGTGAACCTGCGTTCTGGGCCACCCTGCCCGGCAATTTCGCCTATGTGGCGCGCAAGTCGATGATCTCATCGAAGAACATGGCGGGCTTCTCCGCCTTTCATAACTATCCGAGCGGCCGGACTGGCGGGGTGCATTGGGGAACGCCGATAAGCGTCCTCGAGACGACGTCGCAAACGGCCTACTTCTTCAACTTCCATGTTCGAGACCTCGGCAACTTCACTCTGAACGGCCCCTCGGGCTCGGGCAAGACGGTGCTGCTCGGCTTTCTCGCGGCACAGGCGCAGCGCATCACGCCGCGCCCCAAGCTGGTGATGATCGACAAGGACCGTGGCCTGGATATCTTCGTGCGGTCGCTTGGCGGCCGCTATGAGGTTTTGAAGGCCGGCGAGCCTTCCGGCTTCAATCCGTTGCGCCTGCCCGATACGCCGCGCAACCGGGAATTTCTCTTCCAGCTTTTCAGCTTCATGCTGCGTCGATCCGACGGACACGCCCACTCGACGCGCGAGGAGCAAGTCATCCGCAACGCGATCGCCCAGGTGGCGAGCGCGCCGCCGGAAGGTCGAACCATGGAGGAGTTCGCCGAGCTGTTGCGCGGTGCGATGCGCGCCGGCGATGACGATCTCTATTCGCGCTTGCAGCCATGGATGAGGCCCGATCAGCGCGGTTGGTTGTTCAACAACGCGGAAGACTCGTTTTCGATGTCGTCCATTTTCGGCTTCGACATGACGAGCGTGTTGAGCGACACAACGACCAGCACGGCAGCCTTGCTCTATATCTTCCATCGCATCGAGGAGCTGCTTGACGGGCAACCGGTCATGATCTTCCTCGATGAGGGCTGGAAGCTGCTGGACAATGATATTTTCAGCTACTTCATCAAGGACAAGCTGAAAACCATTCGTAAGCTGAATGGCATCGTTGGCTTCGGCACGCAGTCAGCGGCGGACATCGTGAAGTCATCGATCGCCAACACGCTGATCGAACAGACGCCGACCAATATTTTTTTCCCCAACCCGAAGGCCGACGAGGAATCGCACAGGGCGTTCGGGCTGTCGGAGCGCGAGATCAAATGGATCCGCGAAACCCCGCCCGAAGCCCGCAAATTCCTGATCAAGCATGATCAGGACAGCGTCATTGCGCGCCTCAATCTGGGCGCGATGCCTGACGCGATCAAGATCCTCTCCGGTCGAATTGAGACGGTTCAGGAGCTCGACGCGCTGCGCGCGCGCGTCGGCGACGATCCGCAGGTTTGGTTGCCAATCTTTCTTGGGAGGGACCCGGAATGAAGACCATTATGGGCGCGACGGCCGCCCTTGTGACGATTTTCGCGGGATCGACGGCCATGGCGGCCGTGCCGGTTTCTGACAGCCCTATTCTGTCGCAGCGGAGCGAGGACAAGGCCGACAAGGTTCAGATCAAGCTCATCCAGGAGGACACGAAGTCCGCCACGCAGGGCGTCAATTGCTCGGTAACGACACCCAAAAAGGCGCAGAACGTGAAGAGCCCGAAGGCTTCGGTCGATCCGGCGAGTGGCCAGGCGTCCTTGGAACAGGCCAATCCGGACATCAAGGGCTCTTCGGCGTTCGCCTCGACCGGGTCGGGATCGGGCGCTGTCGGCGGCAATGCCGGCGAAAGGGGCCAGTTGGATATCACTGGTCAGGTTCTCGGGGGCATGAATGGCAGCATGTCAACGGTGGCCCCCAATAGGCAGTCCTTTGAGACCATGGGTCAGGATATCGGGACTGACAAAACGGTCATGGAAGCCTTCGACCGCAACAGCGCAATCCGCGCCCAAGGCGGGCTGACCTTCAACGAGGTGATCCAGGCGACAGGGTTCTTCGCCCAAGCTTTCAACGTGCGAAACATTGGCACTGCCACACTGACAAGTCGGGGATCCTCCGGCCTGGTGGTGCCCACTCCCGCGTCCCCGCCGCCTGGTTCGGGTGGCTCGACAAGCTGTCCGGGGGCTACGAGCGGCGGCGGCACGGCCGGCAACCTGTGCTGCCCGTCGACGGACGGCGCATGCACTGCGCCGCGCACGACCGACACGGTTGAAAACGTCTCGCCCGTGCTTTCGCAAATCCAACGGGACGCGAACAGCGCTCCCGTGACAATGACGACCGACGAACTGATGTCGGCCATCAAGCAATATCAGGCTCAATAGGAGAAAGCGCTATGCGTGGAATTCCGTTAACAGCGGCACTCTTGCTTGGCTTGGGCGGCATCGCCTTTGCGCAGGTGCCTACGATCGACGAGGCCAATCTGGAGCAGGCACGCCAGATTGCGTCGGCCACGAGCAAGATCCTCAACACCGACCGCAACATCATGAACTATACGCAAAAGACGCTGCAGGCCGTCACCGGCGACCGGTCGAGCCAGGCCGGCCAGCTCGCGCAGATGGCTTTGGGCAATGGCGGCTTCTCCATGGGGGAGGCGCCTTCGCTTGGTAGCGTGATCTCGGGCGGCTCGTTGTCGTTCGCCGGCCTCGGCAATGGATCGCAGGGCATCGTTTCGAACATGATCAATGGCTTGCAGCTGGTGAAAACCATTTCGGGCCTGATCAATGGCCAGACGACGCAGATGGATAAGAACTACAGCGCCCTGGTGAACGTCGCGGCCACTGTTACCGGGCTGGTGGACTCCTCGCAAAATGGGGTGAAGACCCGTTCCAGCGCTTTTCAGTCGGGCGCTCAACGGATCGGCACGGCGCAGGACATCAAGGGCTCGATCGATCAGAACAGCCAGATCATGGTGCAAACGGGTCTGACCGTGAACGAGCTGATCGGCGCGGTGAACACCGCTACGGCGGCCGCCAACCAGGAAAACATCGATCGTATGAACCTGATCACCCAGGCCTCGCGGGGGCTCGAGTACAAATCCGGCCAATGACGGTGCGCTTTCTTCTATCAGCGGCCGCCATCATTGGCGCTGTCGCGACCTCCGGGTGCGGCCACAAGCCGCTCAAGGCTCCATGCTCGCGCGACGAGGGACCGATGCAGCCGATGGCGTTCGCGGCGCCTGAACCAAGAACAGAAACGAAGAAGCCATTCGAGTGCGGTCCGATGCAGGCACTCAATAGTGATCCATCTCTGTTTCCAGGGGGGACGGCGAAAAAATGAACTTCAATATCACGACGCTTCTGCAGCAGGTCGACAAGTTCGGCAATAACTATGTATCGCAAGCCTACCAGAACCTCGCGTCGGCCCTGACCGGCGGCGGCCAGGTGGGTGTCGCCGGCCTGGTGCTGACGCTGTACGTGATATTCTGGGCCATGGGCATCTGGCAGGGAACCTCGACCGGATCGGGAAAAGAGATGGTCTGGCGGCTGTTCCGCGCCTTCGTGATCTACGCTCTGGCGACGAGCTGGGGGGACTTTCAAACATATGCCTATTCGTTCGCGAATGAGACACCTTCCGCGATCGGGAACAGCCTTCTCACGAGCGTTTCGGCCAATGTGACCGGGACATCGGCCGGGCTGAACTCCGTCAATTCCGTGCAGACGGCGCTGCAAAATATCTGGGATTCGCTCGCCAATTCCACGTCCGCCTTTATCAAGAGCCTTGGGGTGTTGAACTTCGGCGGCTACGTGCTGGCGGCGATCATCCTTGTCGTCGGCGCGCTGCTCATCGGCTATGCGATCTTCCTCATCATCCTGTCGAAGATCTTTCTTTGGCTTTTGCTGGCGCTCGCCCCAGTGTTCATCATTCTTATGCTGTTCGGCTATACGACCCGGTTCTTCGGCGGCTGGATAACCGCGATCGTGCAGTACATGAGCGTGCAAATTCTGGTCTACGCCTTCTGTGCCTTCTTCATCTCGATCACCCAGACCTATTTCGACGCGGTCAACCGGTCGAATGGTGCTGCGACAACGACCTTGACCGAAGCCGCGCCGCTGATCCTGATCTGCCTCGTCGGCGTGCTGCTGCTGTCGCAAATCACCAACGTTGCCGCCTCGCTCGCGGGCGGAATTGGTATTGGAACGCCTTCGTTTGGGCGCTTCTACGGCGGCGCCTTCGCAGCGATGGGCCAAGCCGGTCAGCGCAGGCTGATGGGACGCTTGGGCTGGAGCACGCGGCAGGAACGCCTGGCGGGTCGCGAGCGGGCGCGCGTGAGCCTCGCACAGAGAAGGTATGAGGATTCAGCGGAATATGCACGGCTTTCCCGAAAGCTGACGGATCCCGCATAGGTTTGGGGCACCAATGAGTGATGTGAAGGAAATCGCTGGGCGACCGGCTAAGGAAACCGAGTCTCCCTTGCCCTACTACGTGGATGCGGCAATCTGGGAAAAAGATATCGCGCGGCGCAATCGCTGGTCGCGATCTCTGGCGTGGTGTGTGGCAAGCGTCGCCTCGGTCATTGCCGTTGCAGCGGTGGGCGCGCTGATCCTTGCGCTGCCGCTCAAGACTTATGAGCCCTACATGGTGGTGGTTGACAAATCCACCGGGTTTGTCGAGGTCAAGCGGCCGCTGGCCGACGGGCCTTTGCAGCAGGACGAGTCGATGGGGATGTTCGATATCGTCCGTTATGTGAAGGCTCGCGAGACCTACGATCCGAAGGCGCTGAAGGACAACTTCGATCTCGCGCAATTGCTGAGCGCCGGCGATGCCTCGAGGGAGCTCGTCGAGCTTTTCAGCCCGGCAAACAAGGTGACGAACCCGGTCGTGCTCTATGGGCGAAACACCGTCGTGGCGGTGACCGTGAAGTCCGTGACATTTCCCAACCAAAGGACCGCCCTGGTCCGGTTCATGACGGAAGAAAAGAGCCAGGCGAACACCGTGCAGCGGCATTGGGTGTCGTTGATCCGGTTCCGCTACACCGGCGTGCCGGCCAAAAACGAGATCCGCTTTCAAAATCCGCTCGGCTTCCAGGTGCTCGAATATCGGCGCGATCAGGAGACGGCGCCGGCACCCACCGCGGAGACACCGCAATGAAGGTCGCCGGCATCCTGATGGCAATCGGGCTCGGCGTTTGCGCGGTTCAGCCGGCCCTTGCCGAACAGACCCCTCGGGCGGGATCTCGTGACAGTCGCATTCGCTTCGTCTGGTATCAAAAGGACGATGTGGTGTCGGTGCCGGCCAGCTATGGCGCCTCGACCATGATCGAATTCGGCGATGACGAGAAAATCGAAACCCTCGGCGCTGGCGACGTCCCGGCCTGGAGCATCGAGCCCAACAAGAAGGGCAATGTGCTCTTTGTGAAGCCGATCGAGAAGAATGCGGGCGGGAATCTCAATGTCCTGACCAACAAGCGCAGCTATGTGTTCTTCCTCAACGGCGAGTTTCGGCCGGTTGCGCAACAAGTCTATGCGATCAAGTTCCGCTATCCCGAAGAGGTGTCGGACGCGGCGCTGATGGACGAAGCCCAGGCCCGGGCGGCACAGCCGAACCGGCAGGGTTTCAAGGCCGAAAACGCCAACTCGTCCTATGCCTATAAGGGGTCGTCGGCAAATAAGCCGCTCGTGATCTACGACGACGGCGTGAAGACCTGGTTCCGCTTCGATCCGGCAAGGGAAGTGCCGGCGATCTATGTCGTCGACAGCGAGCGCAATGAGACGCTTGTAAATTATCGCCGCGAGGGCGCGTACATCGTCGTCGACAAGGTCAATTACCAATGGACGCTGCGCAATGGCAACGAAGCAACCTGCGTCTTCAATCTGAGACTGAACAATGTGAACGAACCGACCGGGCTCGAACCTTACGAGCCGCAGCGTGTCGGGGGTGGGACTGTTCGGAAAGTGAGGGGGCCTGATGCCATCTCCCAATGAGTACAGAATGCTCGCCGAGGAAGGAACAGTGGTCGCCCCGCCAAAATTCGGGGCGAGCACATTCTTCAAGATCGTGGTGCCGCTAGGTGCGGTGGTCTTCGCCGGCTGGATGATCTATGCGGCGACGCGTGCGCCAGACAAGCCGCTGTTGACGGCGTCGGATGGCGAGGAGTTTCACACCACACAGTTTCCCGCACCTGGGCTCGATACGCCGCGTCCCCAGCTTGATAACGGCACCCTGAAAATCCCGACGGCTCCCGAGGAGCCGCCGGCGACGCCGGCACAGCCGCCGTCGACGGTCGAGGCTCCGCCTCCCCCTCCACCAGCCTTGCAACCGCCTGCAGCTCCACCACAGGTGCAGGATGATTCCGAGGCCCGTCGTCTGGCTGAGGAAGAACGGCGCAGGCAAGAAGAAGAGGAGCGCCGCAAATGGGAGCGCTTGCGCGCCAAGCAGCTCGTCGTCGATAGCGGCGATGCGCCTGGCAGTGCATCAGCGCTCGGCGGCAATGGAGCGGATGCAGCGGCGGCCGTAAATGCGGGCGAGGGCGAGGGCGAGGAGGACCCCAATCGGCGTTTTTTGGCAAGGGCGAGCCAGAGCGGAGCGGATACATCGAAAGCCACGATGAACCCGCGCACGGACGCTCTGGTCGCCCAAGGGACGATGATCAAGGGCGTACTCGAGACCGCGATCCAGAGCGATCTTGCCGGTATGGTTCGGGCCGTCGTGTCGGAGGATGTGTGGTCGTTCGACGGTCGCAGGGTTTTGATCCCCGCTGGCTCCCGCCTTATCGGTGAATATCGCAGTGGTCTCGCAACCGGCCAAACGCGGGTGTTCATAGTGTGGACACGCCTGCTTCGATCGGACGGCATGTCGGTGCAGCTCGGCTCGACCGGCACCGACGAGCTCGGTCGCAGCGGCATGCCGGGCGAGGTCGACAACCATTATTTCGAGCGGTTCGGCTCGGCGATCCTTCTAAGTGTCGTGGGCGGTGCGACGCAATTCATCGCCAACCTTGGCAACGACCAGAATGGGTCGAACACCAACCAGGCCTACACGGACCCGCAGACCGGACAGACGGTGACAATCCAGACGCAGCCCAACCAATACTTGCAGAGCGCGCGCCAGATCGGCGCGCAACAGATTTCGCAAAGCCTCAACCGCATTGCCGAAGAGGCGCTTCGAAATTCAATCAACATCGCGCCCACGATCCATGTCGATCAGGGGTCGCGCATCATGGTGTTCGTCCGCCGGGACCTCGATTTTTCCGAGTTCTATCCGGACCCGGTGCGCGAGGCGTTGACGGAGATACGACGTGAGCGGGCCGCAAAGAACCGTCTTTCTAAATAAGGCGCTGGAGCCGGTGCGGCGCTGGCTCGACGACGATCGCGTGGTCGAAATCTGTGCAAACGGGCCTGGACTTGTGTGGGTCGAAATTGTTGGCTCGACACATATGGAGCCCTTCGACGTCCCCGAGCTCGACCGCGCCGCGATCACTTACCTCATGGAACGTATAGCGGCATCATCCTCGCAATCGATCAGCGAGGAAAATCCCTTGCTTTCGGCCGCCCTCCCCGGCGGCGAACGCTTCCAGGGCGTGCTTGCGCCGGCAACGCCGACAGGAGGCGCCTTCGCGATCCGCAAGCAGGTCGTGAAGGATATGCGCCTTGACGATTACCGGAAGCGGGGGTCGTTCGATGCGATCTCCGTCCAGGATCCCGGCGAATTGAGCGAGA
Source organism: Mesorhizobium sp. M0751 (assembly GCF_040320265.1). NCBI lineage: Bacteria > Pseudomonadati > Pseudomonadota > Alphaproteobacteria > Hyphomicrobiales > Phyllobacteriaceae > Mesorhizobium > Mesorhizobium sp. M0751. The sequence goes on along the minus strand of NZ_JAMYPH010000022.1, from coordinate 41,370 downwards.
CCGACAGCGCCCTTTGCGAATATCTCGACGCCGGCAAGATCGAGGATTTCCTCCGCCTGGCCGTGCGGGAACGGTATTCGATCTTGCTTTCAGGAGGCACATCGTCGGGCAAAACGACGTTTCTGAACGCGATTTTGCACGAGGTGCCTTCGGATGAGCGAATCCTCACCATTGAGGATACGCGAGAGGTTAAACCACACCAGCCCAACTATCTGCCCCTCGTCGCATCAAAGGGCGACCAGGGCCTGGCGCACGTGACCGTTGAAACGCTGCTGCAAGCCGCCATGCGGTTGCGGCCGGATCGAATCTTCCTGGGCGAGATCCGGGGAGCGGAAGCCTATTCGTTCTTGCGCGCCGTCAACACAGGTCATCCCGGATCGATCACGACGATCCATGCGGACAGCCCGACCGGTGCGTTTGAGCAGCTAGCATTGATGGTCATGCAGGCTGGGCTCGGGCTGAGCAAGGCAGAAATCATCGATTACGTGCGGTCGGTCCTGCCGATTGTGATCCAACAAACGCGCCGGGGCGGCTGGCGCGGAACTTCGGCGATCTGGTTCAACCGCATGACCGAATGGAGAGCCGCCAGAAAGGTTCCCCAGAATGTCTCGCGTATTCGCTTATAGGCTTCTCCTCGGCCTCATCGGCCTCGCCGCCTTCTTTGCCCTTTGGAGCCTGGCCTACGAGCTGGTGGCGACATGGCGGTGGAATCCCGCGCTGCCCTCTGAAGGCGCCTCGCGCTGGGGGCTTCTAAAATACCAGAACGCGCAACGCAGCCTAAGCGGCCTGTTCGTTGCCTGGCAGCATTTCAGCCAGCGCCTGGCCTATCATCCCACGCAGGGCGAGACGATCATCCGGGGCGCGATCGCGGTCGCGGTTGTCGTGGCGATCGGCGTCGGCCTGATCTTTGCAAGCCTGATCAACCGCAAGCCAAAGCACTACGGCAATGCGCGGTTCGGCACGATCATGGACGCCGAAAGGAAAAACCTGCTGGCAAAGCAAGGCTTGATCCTCGGCAAGATGGGTGGGGCGACGATCCGCTCGGACGAGCCCGCGCACGTCTTGGTGGTCGGGCCGACCCGATCCGGCAAGGGCGTCAGCTTTGTCATTCCGAACGGTTACATGTGGCGAGGATCCTCGGTGTGGTTCGATCCGAAGCGGGAGAACTTCGACGCGTTCGGTGCGCACCGGCAGGCTCTCGGCGATAAGGTCTTTTTCTTTTCGCCCGGCGAGCAGGATTCGCATCGCTATAATCCGCTGGATTTCATCCGGCGCGATGCGCGCATGCCGACGGACTGCGCGGTGGTCTCCTCCTTCATCATCCCCGAGGCGACAGGAAGTTCCGAGATCTGGGCGCGCGCCGGCCGGCAGCTGCTTTCGGCCATGATCGGCTATGTGCTGACGTCACCACGCTATGAGGGGCAGCGTCATTTGCGCGCCGTCGCGATGCTTCTTTCGACCGGCGTGGATTTTCTCAGAGTGCTGACGAATATCCGCAATGAAGAGGAAAAATATCTGCCTTCGTGGGTCGTGCACGGGCTCAACCAGTTCATTGCGCTGGAAAAGGAAACGCGAAACTCGGCCTACTTCAACCTGACGGCGGCTCTCAACCCCTGGACCAATGATCTCGTTGCAGCCGCTACGGCGTCGACCGATTTCGATATCTCGAAGTTTCGCAAGGACCCGACGGCTCTCTTCATCGGCTGCTCGGTGGCGCAGCTCGATGTGTTCCGGCCCATCATCAAACTCCTGGTTCAGCAAATCCATGATGTGCTGATGGCTTCCTCGCCAGGCCCGGACGAGCCCTATCAGGTCCTGGTGATGATCGACGAGTTTCGCCAGCTCGGCAAAATGGAGTCCATCGTTTCCAAGCTGGCGATCAACGCGGGCTATGGCTTTCGCATGGTCCTGATCCTGCAGGATCTTGCCCAGCTTGACGAAGTCTATGGAAAAGCGACGCGGCACACCACGGTGACCGCGTGTCAGGTGAAGCTTTTCATCCGCATGAACGACGTGGAGACCTCGGAACATGTCTCTGTAATGCTGGGACCGACCACGATCGAGGTGCCCACCCCGATCATCAGGGCTGGTCAAGGTATATTTGGGGCCCGAGACAAGAGTTTAAGTTATCAGGAAAGGCCGTTCCGGACGGCGGCGGAGCTTCGGCAAATGCCGGCGAAGCAGGCCGTGGTTCTGGGCTCGAGCCCCCCTGGTTTCATGGTGCGCAAGATCACCTATTATAAGGACGCTCCCTATAAGGCGACCTATCAGGAATTTCGCCACCGGCGCTTGAAGGTTCCGCCTCTCTCACGATGGCAGGATCTTCCGCTGCGCTCCATGGCGGAGGTCGAAGCGGCGGCTAACAACGCGCCGGCGGCCCCTTTCGAGCTGGGGGAACCTGATACCGTCGAAGCGTCGGCTTCGGGCGATACAGCCTATGCCGATGCGGTGCCGCGTGCGACTGCGGCTGAAAGGGCTGATCCCATCGCGTTAAAGCCGAAAGTAAAGAGCGACAGCGCGGACGCACCACAGGTGCTGCTAAGCTCAGGCCTTTCAACGGGCGGTGAGGCTGAAGCAAAGAGCGAGGTCGCCGCTGAAGTTCCGGAGTTGAAGCCGAAGCGGGCCGATCAGACGGCTGATGATGCGCCGCGGCCGCTTCCCACGCTTGGCCGGCGATCGGCGCCGGCAGCGTCAAAGACGTCCGACCCGAGTGCGTCTGAAGGCAAGGCGAGTGTCTTGCAATTCCAAGTCCGGCCGGGAAACAAGTCCACGTCGATCGCCGCGCTGCTCGCATCGCTCGATCAGGAAGTGGAGGCCGGCGCTCGTTCCCTGTCACCGTCAGTGGATAGCGGAGATGTCGACGGGCTACCGTCAGCCGCTCTTGAGGCGCTGCAGGATCAAATTAGACGTCACGGCGATCGCTAGGACGTGAAATTCAGTTGAATACAAATGAGCGATTTGTGCCTTCGGTGCCTATGTCGAGTGAGAACAAGACGAAGCGTCTCTAATCCGATGGCGGGCGCATCGAACCGTTTCGTTGCGCCTCCCGGTTCTTGGTGGGGACGTGAGTTGATTGCTGGTCCGTAAAACGCGATTGATTTTCACTCTACCCAACATGTATCAAAATCGATACAGTGCACCCCGATGAAGGTGATTGAATGGCTTGGAAGCAGCCGGGCGGATGTTCGAGCGTTTCCTGACGATGCGCGGATAGAGGCCGGCTGGCAGCTCGAACTTGTCCAGCGCGGCGACGATCCCGACGACTGGAAACCTATGCAGATCGTGGGGGCCGGCGTCAGGGAAATCAGGGTTCGGGAGGCATCGGGAGCGTTTCGCGTCATCTATCTGGCGACCCTAGAGGACCGCGTTTTGGTGCTTCATGCGTTCCAGAAGAAGGCACAGGCCACATCCAAGAAAGACCTCGATCTGGCGGCTCAACGGCTAAAACGATGGAAGGCAGAACGATGAACGTAGAAATCTATGAGAACGTCTGGGATGCCCTGGCGGACACCGAACAGGAGGCAGCAAACCTTAAAGCGCGCTCGGCGCTGCTCTACGAAATCCGTAAGGCAGTCCAGCGTTGGGGCATTCCCCAGGAGGAAGCCGCCAAGCGGCTCGGCCTGACGCGCCCTCGTATCAATGATCTGCTGCGCGGTAAGCTCGCCAAGTTCTCGCTTGACGCGCTCGTCAACATCGCCGCCTCCGCTCACCTGGATATAGAAATCCGGGTGAAGGAGGTTGCATAATCACGAGATGTCTAATCCTCGTCTTTCCTCGGAGTACATCCGCGTTTGGACGCGAGCGTGTGCCGAACGGAGCCCCTGCAGCGTCCGGCTTAGGGAACAACGAGCCCACGCAGTGCTGCGTGGCGAGGCAACTACTGCTTTTGCGGCTTCTGTGAATCCGGCTCTTCGCCTTCGACTGGAGCGGTGTTGATGCTCCTCGACTGCAGGCGCTGCAGTTCTTCGAGCCGTTCGCCTTTGACGATCTCGGGATCAAGCCGCTCGTTAGGATTCTGTGCCAATGATCGCGCGGCTTCGCTTGCGGCTTGTGCCTCGCGCGCTTCCTTCGCGGCGATGCTTTCGGCGTTGCGCACCATTTCGCGGTCTTGCGCAACCTGCTCAAGCGAGGTCGGATCAGCCGATCCGGCTCGTTCGTCGCGGATCTCCTGCTCGATGGCGCGATTACGGATCTCGCGAGCGCGATCGGCCTCAAGCCGCTCAGCGGCCTCGATTTCCTGGGCGCGATGGATCAAAGCTTCGGCGCGCGCTCCGGCAATCCGATGGGCCTGGTCTTCGCTGACATGCGTGACGCCGCCTTCCTGCAGGGATTTGAGATCCGTCCGGATCGCCAGCAGTTCCATGGTGGGCGCTGCGCGCCGTAAGAACTCCGCTTTCGTCTGGCCGTTCATCATGGCCGCTGTCTTGTTAACGGTCTCGTTGATCTGTTTTAGGTTTTCCCGCATCTGGTCCGCGGTGGCATCTGAACTCATTTGAACACCCTTTCCATCTCGAATAGCGACCACAACAGTACCGGATCGGGAAGCTTGCGTCATCCGAACAATGAATTGACTCGCTATCGCGTTATCCGGCCGGGAAGCAGCAACCGAGTGCCAGTCCCGAAGGCTTGCCTGGGTGGCCTGCAGCTGGCGCGCCGAAATCGGAATCTTTATCGGGTTGGCCCTCGCGTGGTCGATCCGCTGGCGGGCTTTCTCGATGACGTGCGGGTTTGCACGGGCGTAGGCGCGGTCACGCGCCTCCCTGCCCGGCCGCGGCTTTTCGGCCGTGGCCACAATCGCCTTGTCGCGCGGGCCATAGCTTTGTGATGACGCTCGATAGGCCGCGGAGGTCGCGACGATTTTCATGCCCTGTGCTTGTGCGTGCTGGGCATAGAGCGCGCGCCATTCGCGAAGCTGGGCCGGACCTGGTCGCAAGCGCTCACCGTCCTCACCCTTCACCGCAACGATGGCGTGGACATGAATATGACCGCCCTCCTCGGCCATGTCGGCATGCATGCCGAAGGCGAATTTGTGATTGGGGAACTGCTCATGCAGGAACCCACGTGCGGCCCTTACCAGAGCTTGCCTGTCCTCGCCCGCCTTGGCCGACAGGATCATGTGCATGGTGTCGCGAGGCTTGTAGGAATTCAGGGTCTTGTCCCAGGACTGCGCGGTCTGCCGAATCGCCTCCTCAGACGCGATCGCGGCGCCGTCGGCGCCGATCGCCGGTCCGTCATGGCTAAGGCGCGCGAGCTGGAACACGACACCGGCTTTGCCGTGGCTGGGCTCCCCAATTGGCTTCACCGAAACGGTATCCTCCTTGACCCCAAGCGCCTCGGAGATCCGCGAGGCGGTCATGGCCCGGGTCGGTGCCGAGAACTGGCGATCCTGCTGGCGTCGATCCGAAAAGTGAAACCGATGCTTCACCTTGTCGTCCCCGTTCTCACCCCGCACGACGCTGTGTCCGGCCATGGTCGCGACGACGCGCGCGACGCTCGATCCGTCCTGCAGTGTGTCGATACGATAGGCGAAACCGTGGCCGGCGAAACCTGCCTGAACTGCCTGTGAAAGGCGCTCGGCATTCTCCTGCCCTCCCAGCGAAAGCCGAAACGTCGCCACATCCTCGCTCTCCCGCCGCTTGTCGAAACCCTTGCCCCACTGTTTCATTTCCTCGGCAACAGCTTCCTGCGTTGCCAGGATACGCGCGTCATGCGTCTCGAGCGCGACGCCCTCCTTCTGGATATATTGACCGATGGCGGCTGCCCTTGTGACGCCATGCCCGTAGGAAATCACCTTCAGAACGGCCGGCTGATACCCGGCCGCCAGCTTGTCGGCAGCGGCCCTCGGCGCAGGTCCGCCGGCAAGCTTCCGTCGCTTCGCTGGCAGGCCGAGGTTTAGGCGCCCGGCTTTACCGCGCGGCGGCTCCAGTTCCCCGGGAGACGAGCGCGGCACGGCGGGTTCCGGTGGCTGGCTTGCCCCGAGACCGCCCTCCCCCTTCCGGCCGCGAACCGTCTTGAACAACGCATCATCGCCATTTCCAGCAAAGGACAACAGGGCCCAACGCCGGCGCTTGCGGTTCTCTTCTTCAAAAGCCGCGCTCGCGCGAATCCGATCGGCTATGGCCTGTATAGAAGACTGGTCTAGGTTCACGCGCCCTCACCATCCAGCAGATGCGCCGCCTTCCGAAGTTTCAGGCCATGGGCGATCGTCATCGCCGTCAATTCGGCGTCGACAGCTTTCACCCTCTCATCCAGTGCTTCCCAAATCGGCAACGCCGCCTCCATGGGGGCAGCGTGGCCGGAATGAATGGCATGGAGAAGCTGGCTGAGGTTTCGGCCGACCATCCGGACTTCTGAGGCCAGCGCCGCGACAGTGCGTAAATTCTCAGCTGACAGAGCGGGACCGACATCCAGGCTGGCCCGGATAATGCGCCGCAACGTCTCCGCTCGGTCAAGCTGGAACACCTTGCAGGCCTCATCCAGGAGCGCGCCCGCCTCCGGCCCAATATCGATCCGGGAACGCTTTCGGGTGTCCTTGTGGGCGGCGCTGGTGTCCAAAATTCCTCGCTATGGCGGATGGGCCTCACGTCGAAGACGGTCCAGGTCGAAGCGAAGCGACGACCTGCTCAGCCAATTTGGACCCAAATTGCGTATCTTGTCAATTCAATATGAAACATTATACTGACTCACTGACACATTATCCAGAGCCGATCATGCATCCTGCGACATTGCACCGATGTGCAAATTCATATTATCACACAGGTACTTATGCGCCTCGGCACTTTGTTGCATCGGCGCATAGTCATAATGCAAGAAAGTCGCTTTGGCGCCAAATCGCCTATGCGCCTTGACGCCAAAGTGACGCAACATTGGGAAAAAACAATGCCGGAACAACGCGCGGTGCAAATCACAGTGGCCTCTCCCAAAGGCGGGGTCGGCAAGACCATGACCACCATCCTGCTCGCGGGCGAATTCGCCGCCGCCGGTCATCGGGTGACGGTGCTCGACACCGATCCGCAACTGTCCGCGCTGGAGTGGAGCAAAAACAGTCGCCGAGCCGGGTACGCGCTTTCAAACATCGACGTCATCCCCATCAGCTCGACCGACGACCTGATCGATCGCCTGGCGCAATCCGACGCCGAGGACCTGCTGCTGGTCGATGTGCAGGGCACGGCCGTGGCTGCACTCGGCCCGGCCGTCGCCAACGCCGACTTCGTGCTGATTCCGACGAAAGCGCACGTCTTCGATGTCAAGCAATGTCTCGGTCTGATCCGGCACATCCGCTCACTTGGAGGGCGCCACCGCGAAATTCCCCACGCGGTGATGCTCAACATGGTTTCGGGGATCGAACACAACACGATGGCCTTCCGCACAGCGATCCAGCTGCTGCGGCAGGCCAACGCAAGCGTGCTTGAGACCTTTTTGTCGCAACGGCCGACCTTCGCCTCAATCGCAACCGCCGGGACGCTTTACGAAGTCCAGCCTATGAACAAGGCCGTGCAGGACGCTCGCGACCAGACGAATGCCCTGACCGCCGAGATCATCCGCAAACTGAACGGAGCCACCCCGCAATGAACGAGAAAAGCGATCGGACCGCAAACCAATTGCCGCTGCCCGCCTTGAAACCGCGTGCCCGTTCGGATGATCCGTTCTCGCGCAACATGGCTGCCATTGTGGAATCCAGCATCAGCGAAACCGACAACCTGGAGCAGCAGACGAGAACCCAGTCTGCCAGAGCGGCGAAAGCGAAGCTCGAAAGGCCAAAGACAGACGGCGAGACAGCCCGGCTGCACACACGCATTCCGGTCTCGCAGATGATCGAGCTGCAGGTCCATTGCGCGCGCAACAGAACAACCATGCAGGAGGTGGTGCAGGGCTTGATAACGGAATTCCTTGCTCGGCAGCCGAAGTAGCCAGACGCGCTATCAGCGTCGATTTTCGTACGACCGACCGCCCAGGACTCTGGCCCAACGAGGATGGCTACATCTCTTCGGGGAAGGCCATCAAAGACGCTGCTGAGCAACTGACGTTCGGTTCCATCCATCATCAGAGTGAATCGATCCGCGTCCGCTGATTCAAACCATTCATTGGACGCGCGCGTCCGGCTGCGCGATTCTGTCCGCAATGATCGCGCAGCTCTATCGCCTCTGTATCGAACGCCGCGACGCGGATCGGAACATGGCGCGCTTCTATGCACTGTCGATCGAGGAGACCCTGTTCGGCCAGACCTGCCTGGTCCGGCGTTGGGGCCGGATCGGAACCACCGGCCGCACGGTACAGCACTCCTTTGATACCGAGGGCGAAGCCGTCGCCCTTTTCCTCGAGCTGCTGCGCGCCAAACGGATGCGCGGCTATCAGCCGCGATCCGCCCGACGCGCAGAAGCGATCCCGTCTTGACAGGTAGCCGGTAGAGTGACGGGAGCCAGGTTTTGGAACAAAGTCGCTCGTGTACGCGGCGCTGGCGCGATGTCGCCAGTCGTGAAGTCAGTGATCTCGACGCTGCCGCATGCTCGCACTTTCGGGGCCCTGCCGAAGCACTCACCGTTCCCACGGCCCGCGCCAGCGCAGTATAAAAGCAGGGCAACACCTGCCCTTGTGGCTTAACGCTTTGCTTTGCGCCAACCGGCGGCCACCGCCTCTTCGTCGCTGCAGAACCACCGCTCTCCCTTGCTGGTCGATATGACGGTGCGATCGTAATACTCTTGGCCAGGCATGTGATAGATGTGCTCACCACGGCCGTTGATGTTGCCCTTGATGTTGCAGGCACCGGGCGATGCAGCGAGCAGGGGAGCGATCGTCGATCGCTGTTCGTTGTCAGCGCGATGGTCGGCACGCCAGTCCCAGGGCGCTTCAAACGTTCCTGCCCAGATGCCAACCCTTGCTGCCTTGGCCTTCTCCTGCAGCATGGCGTAGGCACCTTGGCTGTATTTTGGCCAATCAAGAGCTTCGCCGTTCTCGACCATCCAGGCGGCGACGCTGGCACCATCGGCCCGCCTGCAATTGCCGACATAGCGGCCGTACCGATCCCATGACACAAACGTGCACTGGGTCGGTCGCGAGGCGGCGAGAAAGGCATCGAGAGCGGCGGCGGACTTCGCGCCACATTGATAGTGGAAGCCGTTGGCGTCGTCGCACTGCTGTGCTGACTCCGGTGCATCGATACCATTGAAGCGAATGCGCTGGCCATGGATCTCGATCGTGTCGCCGTCGATCACAGATGCGACCCCAGAAATTGCTACCGGTCTCGGCTTGATTACGTTCTGCAGATTGATTTCCGGCAGCGATCCGCTGTTATGCATGACAAACTGCGTCACCAGAGCGGAAGCCGCAGCCACGGTCACGAAGACCAGTCTCATCGGCACGCTGGCCCAGCGGCGTACGAGCGAGCGTCCTGCGCCAGTACGCTTGCGCAACGAGCTTGACCGATCATCGTAGCGGGATTTATCCAAGCCCCTTCTCCCCGGCGAAAGAATGCGCCCAAAATACTCACAAAGTCCAGAATCCTATCGGACCCGCTCAACGGCTCGCTTGTTATGAAATCGAAGGCACGTTGCCTATTCTAGGAGCTGTCATGAAACGGCTTCTATTCGCATCCGCCATGTAGGCCTTGTCTGCGGGCCCTGCATTTGCTCAGTCGAGCAGCACTATGTCATCTCTGCGAGCGATTGACGACGTTCTATCGAACGATCATTCCGCATATGAGTTCGAGGCCTACCAGAGGTTCAGATGGACGTGTTTCTTCGCGCCCAAGGGCACGAGTTCAACCGAGCAAGGCCCATAGAGGTCCTTCACCGATCCTGGTGCCGTTCCACCGGATGAACGCCTCGTCAAAAATATAATCGCATTAGCGGAAGTAAATTTCGACTGTTTCGGCTTGCCGCAAATTAGGGTCTCGGTGGCATAACTCGGGCATGACTATCGGGGTGCTGGCAGGAAGACTGATGCGCGGGCGTGGATGGATCAAGGCGTTGCGTCAGGACGATGCCCGACAGGTGCGTGCGCACATTGCCGAACTGGAGCGCAACCTCATTGCGACCACACCTCACGGGCGCAATCGACGTTTCGACGCCGGGAATGAACTTCGTATTGCGAAATCGCGCCTGGAGCGTCTCGAGGAATGTATCGCCGCAATAGCGGAGAAATGTGGGCGTTAGCGGAAGCTCGCTGCTTGCCGAACAGGCCGAAGCCGCAGCGAGGATTCCGGCAGCCCTGCCGGCGACAGGGCTGGGTCAGCCTCAAGCGATGTTTGATTTCATTCTCGGGTCAAGTTCCCGCGAATTGCCGATCAGATCGCAAAAGAGAAACAGTCATTCGTAGAAGACGGCGGATTCACCGTGCCGTTTTGCCGGGAATTCGACGACGAAATCGGCGTTCCGTCCTTACGCTGGGGATAATACCAATGTTCGCTGTTTGTTCTTTTCCAAAAGCGGTCGATAATATATAGTCTGGGTCTACATCAGCCCTCAGTGAGTCAGCCCGCCAATGACTGTCCAGCCCAGGATTCTCAATGAACCGACAATCAGCTGCCCAAGCTGCAAAACGGAGATCAAGCTCAACGAGTCGCTTGCGGCGCCGCTGATTGCCGCGACTCGCGAGGAGTATGATCGGCGTTTGGAGCAGAGCAACGCGTCAATGGCGGCCCGGGAGGAAGAGCTTAAACGTGAGCGGGCGGCGATCGACGCCGCCAAAGAGGACATCGGCAACCAGGTCGCTGAGCAAATCAAGCTTGAGCGTGCCGCAATCGCGGTCGAGGAAGCCCGCAAGGCAAAATTGCTGCTTTCGGTAGATCTGGAGGAAAGGGATAACAAGCTTGCCGAGCTGGAGGTAACGTTGAAGGCGCGCGACGAAAAGCTCGCCGAGGCCCAGCAGCAACAGGCGGAATTCCTGAAACAGCTGCGTGCACTTGACGATGAAAAGCGCGAGATGGCGCTGACAATCGAAAGGAAGATCCAGGAGGGATTGGACGCCGTTCGCGTAAAGGCTAGGTCCGAAGCCGAAGACGGCCTCAAAATGAAGGTTGCCGAAAAAGAAGAACAGATAGCCGGCATGCAGCGCCAGATCGAGGAGCTGAAGCGCCGTGCGGAACAGGGTTCTCAGCAGCTGCAGGGCGAGGTCCTCGAGCTTGAGCTCGAGTCTCTCATTGCCAGCCGGTTCCCGATGGACACCATCGAACCGGTCGCCAAGGGCGAGTTCGGCGGAGATGTCCTACACCGCGTGGTCGGACCCGCCGGCCAGCCATGCGGCGCCATTTTATGGGAATCGAAACGCACCAAGAACTGGAGCCAGGGCTGGCTTGGGAAGCTCAGAGGAGATCAACGAGCCGCGAAAGCGGATATTGCGCTGATGATCTCGGAAGCGTTGCCTCCCGGCGTGGAAACCTTCGATCTTGTGGACGGAGTTTATGTCGCCCATCCCAAGTGTGCGATCCCGATCGCCATCATGCTTCGGCAATCCCTGATCGAGCTGGCGAACTCCCGCCTCGCCCAGGACGGCCAGGCCACAAAAATGGAACAGGTCTACGGCTATCTGACCGGTCCGCGCTTCCGCCACCGTGTCGAGGCGATCGTGGAGAAATTCTCGGATATGCAGGAGGACCTCGCCAAGGAACGCAAGGTCACAACACGCCTGTGGGCCAAGCGCGAGGCGCAGATCCAAGGGGTGATCGAGTCGACTGTCGGCATGTATGGTGACTTGCAGGGCATCGCCGGAAAAGTGATGCAGGAGATTGAGGGGCTGGATGTGCTGGCGCTTGAAGCCTCTTCGCCTGAAACTGAATAGGAGACCTTCAGGTCGGCCAAGGCGATCAGGACTCCTCAAAACGACTGAGCCCAACTGAGACGCCACCAAAAGACGGGATCCGAGTCCCTGCTCCGCAGCCATCGCTTCCTCACGCTTTCTCGTTCCGCCTGCGGCTTGGTTGGGAACAGCCGAAGGCCCCGCCTTGCGGCGGAGCCCTCGTCGAGGCGATCAGTCCCGGTTGGGGCGAGACCAGATCAGCTGCAGGCCTTCCTCTCCTTCCACCTCGATCAGGGTAGCGTAGATCGGAGCGGGGAAGCTCGGGTCGTCCAGCTTGACCGAGAGATAGTCGCGGCCCTCGTTGGAGACCTTCTGCCAGGCGGCTCCGAGATCGACGCTACCCGAGTAGACGCGGAAGTGGGGGCCTTTGTCGGAAGGGTTCTCGACGCGGATCAGCTTGGCTTTGACGTTGAGATTGAGGGTTTTGATGGCTCCGGAAAAGCCGTTGCCGTTTGAGGTGAATGTGCCGATGGTAGCCATTTGTCGTCTCCGTGAGTTTCTCGGGCCGCGACCACCGCGACCTCGATGGCGGTCGATGGACCGGAGGCGATCGGCCCGCACCCACCGGGGTCCCCAATGCGCGGGCGCAATGGGGTGGTCCTTAGGGCCGCAACGACAGTGAAGGGCAGCCAGGGGGAGGCTTTCTTGTTCCGCGCGGAATGGCGGCGCAGCCGCCAGGGGAAGAAAGTCGCGACCGGCTGTTGCGGGTTTAAGAACGAGGCGCAGCGAAGCGAAGACGGCCTTCGGTCAGACCAGCCCCATCGAGGACGCAGGTGGTGGGCCTTTCCATGAAACCGCCGGCCAGACGACGGTCGAGCTCCCATCGGCATGATCACCGCAACTTCGACTAACGTCAGGCACCATCAAGCCTGGCCGTCCCCGTCACGCGTCATTGTAGAACGACGGACAGCTCGGAAAGAGCCGCACCCGCCTCCTGATATCGGTCGAACGATGACGGGCCGCGAGGCGAGTCCCAGGAGCCCGATAATCTGCTGTTCAAGCAGGAGCGGCCGCATAGCGGACATCGATAGGCATCTTTGGGCTGGACGCCGGCACCAGCCGGCTGATCAGGGTTCGGCCTCGGGTTACCGCCCGAACGGGGCCAGCCGCAAGGCGGGGCTCACCCTGATGTGCTCTGCCGAGCGAACGACGCTTGCCAAACTGGACCATCACACGCCGCACATCCTTCATTTGGCCAAAGGTCGAGCTGGCCCTAGCCGGCCACGTCAAGATGTCGACCTAGTTGAGGCAATCCCGCCGAGTTATGCGCTTCTCTATGGTCTCGCGGCTCGGCTTATCCGCATGGAAATCCCGGTCGACGGTGCCGGGGGTAAAGCGGGAATCGATGCCCGATGCTTGCCCTCAGCGACGTTGGGGAGATTTCGCGCAAAGGGCAGCACATTCGGCGAGGCAACCAGCGAAGATGGTCGTAGACAACGACCGCTTCCCTGCAAGTATCGGCGAATATAGGGCAAAAATAACCGTGTGCCGCCATCAGGACGAAGGGGTCGATTGCACTCCCGCGCCCAAACTGATGACGCGAAAGCGGATCGGGGAGGGCTCGGCGCTCTCCCCTTGCAACAGCGGAGCGCGTAACATCAGGCCGCACTCGCCATTTCTTCCGCCTGGGGCTGGAATTCGTGGAGATAATTGACCGCGCGTTGTGCGTGGGCGGCCGCCTGAAAGATCGCCCGCTTGTCGCTGCCCAGCAGGCTGGCCCAGCCCTGAATATAGGCGGCATGATCGGGCCTCGGCTCCAGCTCAGGGACGATATCGAGGTCTGCGCAGAGCATCGCGGCACCAAGCTCGACGAGCAATTCTTCGCGCGCCCGATCCGTGCGATCCTTGTGGTAGCGGCTGAGGTCCCTGTTCAGCCGCTGAGGAGCCGATGTCCAATGCAGGGTCTCGTGTGCTCTCGTGGCGACAAATGAAGCCATATCCCGGAAAACTTCCGGTGAGGGCAGCTGCACATGGTCGGTAGAGGGGCAATAATAGGCCTTGTCTCCGCCATACCGCACAACCGCTCCAGTGTTGTCGAAAAAACGGTCGGCATGCTCGATGCGCTGGACAGGATCGGCAGCAGGCTCTGGTGCCGCATGATAGTGCGGCGGCAGACCTTCAATCTGATCGGCGCAAAACACCGTGTAGGCCTTGAGGAACGGAATACCTCGCTCGACTTCCTCGCCATGCGCGTCGGTTTCGGTCCTGGTGAAGCGGCTGGCGTAAACAACCATGGAGCCGGTCTCGCCCTTGCGAACATGACCCCCGAGCTCCGCACTCTGCTTGAACGTCATCCAGACCGGAGAGACAAAGCCCCTCGCGACCGCCTCCGACCACAAAAGCAGTGTATTGATCCCTTGATACGGCAGGCCGTTGTGACGGAGCGGCCGTGTGATGCGACCGGTCGTATTCGCAACGCTCCACGGTTTGACCCAGGGACGCACGCCCTTCTGCAGATCCGCGACGATACGATCGGTGATTTTCGCGTAGATGTCGACGCGGGGCTTGTTGTTGTTCCTGTCCATTTCAAACCTCCATTCGAGGCCGCGCCAATCGCGGCCGTCACGAGGTCCGCACGCGCAGGACCGCAGGTCCGCGAACCCGCGGAGGATCGATGGGGAAGCTGAGGACCATCGCTTGTGGGCCGCAACGTCAGTGGAGGACGGCGCAGCCGTTTCGCGGCACGAGGACCGGAGCAGGACCATCATTCGTGACGGCCGCGATTGGCGCGGTCTTGATCACTTGCCGTGTCCATCTTTGAGCCGGGTGCCTTTGGCACAGCAAAGAGGCCGGCTCCCGAACGGACACCAGCCTCAGTATGAAAAGATCGGGCGGAGCCGAAGCTCCGCCCGATGGCAGTTAGCCAAGGGCCGCCATCTGGAGATCGGCTGCCTGCCGGTTGACGGTCTGGCCGGGGTTCTCGGTCTGGCGTTCGTAGGGCTTCCAGCTCTCGCCGACGATGTGCTCGTAGGCGGCAACGGCGCCCTCGGCGGCCATGCGCAGGGCATGTGCCTGAAGGCCCATTTCGGCGGCGAATTCGCGCTTGCGCTGGGCCTTGCTGTCGAAGCCGACCGGACCGTCAATGTCCTCGTCGCGGGTGTCATTGGCTAGCTTGGCCGTGGCATCCTTCGCCTCGGTGACGGCCTTCGAGTAGAACTGGCCTGCTCCAAAGGCGGAGCCGACATGGGACCCGACGATTCTTTGCAGGTGGATCTGCATGGCCTTTTCGGAAAGGCCCTCGGAGAGCGTATCGGCGCTTTCGATCAGACTGCGCTCGTGGAATTCACGGATGCCGTCACTGTCGAGGATGGAGAGGCCGAAGCTTTCGGAAATGAGGGTGGCCTGGCGGCCATCCGGGCAGCAGAGCCGGACCATTTCGAGGGTTGTGCCCTTGCGGAGCTGGACGACGCGGGCCTTGGCCTTGGTGGAGCGGGTTGAACTGGACATTGAGCTTTCCTTTCTAGCGATGCCCTCCAGGTGTTCCGGCCCTTGCCGGTCTTTCCTGCGGGTGCGGTCAAAAGGAACCGGCGGAAGCTGGACGCTTCAGGGTCCGGAGCCTGCCAGGCGAGCGAGGTTGGCTTGCGGACAAGCGGGGTCAGTTCTTCACTGGCCCTGCGCGGGACGCGGGCCAGCCTTGCCGAGATCGGCGGGATCCGGCCGCCCCGCGGCGCGATAGCGGCCTTGAAGCGGACAGCGGCCGGTTCAGACCGCAGCAAACCCGCCGGGAAGACGGGCAAGGGATGAATTCGGACATCGGCATGCGCGAGGAAATGCAGTGTTCATTCCCGCCGCCAATCCGCCTGCCCGCCAGGCTGCGCGAGGGACGTCAGCGGTTTGAACTTCGGCTCCTGCCGGTATAGATGAGCTGCGCCGGTCCGCCGCTGCGGATCAACTCTTTGGCCTGCTCCCATGTCGGGCTGGCAGCGTAGCGTGTTCAACTCCGAAACGAGGCCAGCAATGACCGATCAGAATGACGACTACGTCTATGACGACACGACAGGGGAATGGCGACCAGCATCGGAGATGGCTGCCATTGCAGCTTTTGCCGGGAAAATTGAAGTGCGCGATGCCGCCGGCAATGTGCTCGCCGACGGCGACTCCGTCGTCCTCGTCAAGGACCTCAAGGTCAAGGGTGCCGGCCAGGCCCTGAAGCAGGGGACCGTGATCAAGTCGATCCGGCTCACCGACGATCCCGAAGAAATCGATTGCCGACATGATGCGATCAAGGGGCTGGTGTTGCGAACGGAGTTCGTCCGCAAGCGCTGATCAGACACCAGTATTAGGCACGCAGCAGGTCCTGCGGGATCCTGTCACGCAGTGCTGCGATTGCAGCGTCCTGCCTGGCCAGTTTGCGTGAGAGCGCATCGATTTCGTGCTGCCTTTCCTGTGTGATCGCGGCAAGGTTCGATCGATACCGTTCCAGAAAGGTCCTGGCATCAGCAGCGTTTCGGCGTTGGGGGTCGGTACGCTGGGGCTTTAATTGCGGAATAATCGCCGTCATCCGCCTCAGGATCTGCCGGTCGATCATTTCGAGTTGGCGCTGTGTCTGGCGCCGAGCCTCCTCCATGCGAAAGAGCTGAGCGCGGCGACCGGAGACGGACATTATGTGTCCCTCCCCTGCCAATCCATGAAGCTCGAAGTCCCGCCATAGACGCGATGGCGCGCAACGTCGATGACGAATCCAAAGCGGCCGACATGGTATTCGTCGGTCGCAACGAGAAAGCGACGTTCCTCCGTGCCCGGTCCGCGCCTGCCGCCAGGGGTCGCGATAACCTCGGTGAAGCCGGGCTGGTGCCCGGAACGGATCGCCGACACCACGATCCAGTCATCGGTATGCTTCTCGAAAAATGCCCGCTCGTCCTTTTTCGCGGATTGGCCGGGTTCGAGAACCCTCCCGTGGATCGCCTCCCAGGCATCCGGGTACCAGTCGCGGATCGACTTTTCCGCACAAGCCCTCTCGAAGTCCGTGAAGAGTTGGGGGAAGGCTTGGGCGACGGCCGCCCAATGGCAGTCCTCTTCATACCAGCCATCATTGGCACGGAGCATCTCATGGACTTTGCGATTTCGCTCCGCCGACAGATGGAACCCGCCATGGCTTGCCGTCGAGTGAGCCACGACGCCCTCGGCATAGACGGTCGCTCCCTGCGACGTTCCCCATGGCGTGTGGGCTCGGGAGTGGATTTCGCGACGTCCGAGAGCCGCGCGCTGCTGCTGGTGGAGGGCGCTCTCCTTGACATGCGCGCGAAACGCCGCCTCATCGGCAAGCTCTCCGGCATGGCCGTAGAAATCGCCGCGCGTCCATTCGGCCATGGGCCGGCGGATACGCCAGCCCGTGACAAGATAGTGCCGGCCATCGCGGGCCGGAGCCATAGCGAAGGCGTGCTCACCGACAAGGGCAACGCAAAGCCCATTGGCGCTTCGGCCAAAAGTAACTTCCGGAGAACCGGGGGGTTCGACGACATGGGTTTCAGAAGTTCGCGCAGTCATGCTGCCGTCCTCCCTTCTACGGTGTCCGCCGCTACGGTGTCGGCCACGACCTGCTGAAACACGGCGTTCGGATAGCCGTGGCGGGTCAGCCATTCCTCGGCGGCCGCGCGATTGGCGGCAAGATGGACAAGCTCCGCATCGTCGCCGGCGCGGTCGAGCACCAGGACGGAGCCGATTGCGGGTCGCTCCTTGACCGAAAACTTCAGGTCGCTGTTCACCGAAAACGTCTGGTGGACGCGCAGCACAATGGTTCCCTGACTGCCATAGTCGCCCTTGTGCAGGGTGATCGAGGCGGGCAGCGTCGTACTGCCGATGCGGGCCTCGGCCTGTTTGCGGACCAGGCGACCGCCGCCGTTGCGATTTTCCCAGGCTGCGAGCTTCTTGCGATGCCGCTCTGGCGGGCGTGGGGATCCGTCGGAATAAGTCACGATGGATGCGAGTGGAACAAGGTCATAGATCAATTGGGCGGACATAGTTTTCTCCGTGGTGCTCATGGTGGAAACAGAACCGCCGCCGGTGATGTGCCGGCGGCGGAATGATCGTTCGAAGGGAAAGGCAAGGCGCAGCCGCCTACTCGGCGGCCACCTTGTAAGGCTCGATCTGTTCGTCCGTAAGGTCCTCGTCCTGCGCAGCGGAGTCGTCGCCAACGTTGTCATGCGCGGGCTCGAGAACCGCATCGCCTTCGAGCTCGTCCTGGTCCTCCGGCGTGCCGTCGTCAGGCTGTTCCCTGGCCTCGTTCTTCTTCAGCCAGGAGGTCAGCTTTTCCGGAGTGGGCGCAAACAGCGCCGACGGGTGGATGAAGCGGCCTTCCTTGAAATGCTCGACAAGGGCCGCACGGGTATCCTTGACCTTCTGACGGGGCAGGACGGATGTATCCGCGCAGGCGCTTTCCAATGCCTGCCGCGACAGGCATGACAGGAAATCCTCCGTCCCCATGTTGGCTAAGAAGCTGTCGGCGGCGATGACGTCGCCGGCGACACGGGCGACAACGCCGCTGTCCGAGCGATTTTCCCTGCAGGACAGAACGTCGATCAGCAAGGAACGCACGGCAATGCGCAGCGTGTCCATGTCGAACGCGAGCTTACCCTCCTGGTCGAACAGGCGCGCGGCATGTTCGCCGAGGCCTGCCGCCCCGTAAGAGGAGATGTCGCGGGCGCCAGATGCCACTGTCACATTTTGGCCGGCGAAGGCGAGAACGAGCAGCGCCATCAGCGTGTCGTCCTCGATCGGTGCGCGCGACAGCGCCTCGTGCAGTGCGTCGGTACGAAGGTCGCCGATCATCTCCATGCCTTTGCGCGTCACGTCCGGACGCGGCTTTGCCGTAACGACCATATCATCGCCATCGGCCTCGACATCAGCGCCATTCTTGTCCTTGGACTTTTTGACCGCCGGCATACGATACGCGACCGACTGCACCTTGCCGTCGCGGTCGAGATACATGGCGGTGTGATCGGATTTCGACGGCTTACCGTACAGACGCTCGGCCTTGGCCGGCAGCTTCGGCTCGCCCCACTGACCGGCTTCCACGATCACGCCACGCTTGGGCACAGCGTTTGCCATCCACTCCTGCTGGGCGCCAAGAAAGGCCTCGACATCCGTCGTGTAGCGGCTGTCCTCGTCGGCCGGAGCGAACAGGTCCTCGACCCAGGCAATGCCGTAGGCCTGGGCGAGATCGTCACCGAAGCTGGCGTCGCGCGCGTACATGCGGCGCTTCGTCAGGCCCTGCGCCACGCTCCACCACGACACCTGGGGATCGGCCTTGGAGGGCTTGTGCTTCTTCCAGACCTCCTTCTGTTCATCAAGCGAAGCCGAGGCGATGGTGCGCAACTGCTGCTCGTTGGGCATGTCGCCCTTGGCCATCTGCTCCAACATGGCCGGCAGAACGTTGGCCAGCAGGCGCAGCTTCCTGATCTGGCGGACGGGCAGCGCCAAAGCGACGGCGATCGCTTCCTCGGTCCAGCCGAGCGCGACCAGCCGCTCAATGGCGCGCCATTGGTCGACGGGATTGAGCTGCTCGTGAGCGAGCGTTTCCGCTAGCGAGCGCATGGCGCCGCCATCCTCGGCCCTCTCGATCACCAGCACGGCGATCTCTTCGAGACCGGCCGCGATCGCCTGCTTCACCCGACGATGGCCGGCATCGATGACGTAGCCATTGCCGCCATCGGTCTCCAGCGCGACGACAGGCGGCTGCACGATGCCGACGGCACGGATCGTAGCCAGCAGCAGCGCGTCGGCCTGCGGACTCGATTTCGAGCGTCGCGCCTTGTCAGGGTTATCCTTCAGCGCGCGCGGGTCGACAAACTTCAGTTCCATGGGGATGCTCCTTCAAGGGTTTTGCGGACACCGCTGATCGCTGCGTCCTTCCTCGTCTTCTTCCTGAAGACATCCCCCGGCCCGCGGAGCGGGCGGGCCGGTGCACCTGCGGCCGAGCATCCCTGCCCGGCTGGCCGAGCGGGGCTAACAGCCCTGCGCAGGACGACGCGGCCGGGATCGCGAGCGGCGCGGTTGAGCGCCAGCGTCAGCGGCCCGCCCGATCTGCGAGCGGGTTTTATTCCTCCTAAGTTTTCCTTTCCTCAACCCTGCGACGTAGATCGGGGCATGGCGATAAGCGGAACGGTTCTCTGCCTTGGCGCGGCCGCTCCGTGGCGAAAGCTCACAGGGTTTTTGTTCTACGTTGGTTTTTCTGAAGAGAAACCCGGGTGCTAGCGAGGGAACCTGGCATTGTCTCATTTCGGGACCAAAGTACTGGCATTGCGCTTGCTTCGGACGTGGTGCCGGTTGATCCCGGTCCTGATCGCGAATTTTGATCAGGTCTAGGCTCGCCGGGCCTGAGGTGGTTGGGGTTTCTTCGCCCGGCGAGTTCCGCCACGCTAAGAACAAAGGCCGGCGCCCTCGCTGAAGCTTATCCGAATGGCGCCGGCCACGGGCGGGATTGGGATCCGCCGCGCCTTGACATAGCTGAGTCGTTACGTAGCGTCAGGTGGTGGCGGACACTTTGGTTTTCCGCTTCGCGGGTGCCTTCTTGGCTGGTGCGACGGGTTCAGCCTTGCGCCCAAGCCCGATGGACTTCGCCAGTTGCGAACGCTGAGCGGCGTAATTCGGAGCCGTCATCGGATAATCGCGCGGCAAGCCCCACTTCTCGCGATAAGCGTCCGGCGTCAGCCCGAAGTCCGTGCTCAGGTGACGCTTCAGGGATTTGAACTTCTTGCCGTCTTCGAGACAGATAATGAAGTCTGGCGTCACCGACTTCTTTGGGTTGACCGCGGGAGTTTGCGGCTCAACGACAGGCGCGATCGGCGTACCAAGCCCGGACAGAGACTTGTGCACGGATGCGATTAGTTCAGGCAGGCCGGTAGCCGGTACAGGGTTCTTACTTACGTAGGCGGACACAATCTCCGCAGTAAGCTCGGCTAGTTCGGCGCCGCGGTGGTCGGATTCTTCTGTCAATGTGTCGGTCCTTTTGTCTGATTTGTCCCATCTCTATTTGACCAATGTCCAGTACGCAACCGGGCCTGATCTATTCTAAGCCAATGATGGCATCTGGCTTTGCGGCGTAGGGCAAGAGCGACGCCGAAATTGATGCGTTCTTTTTGGCCCCGGCTTTGCTGTAGACCAATAAAACTGACGGCCTATCAGCCATCTAAGTGACGGACCTATTATATGCCGATTAGCTAAAATAACGGAACGTCCAACGGACAAGCACGGAACCAAAGCGGTTACGTTAGACCTTTGCTTGCGTGGTGCAAGACTTTAGTCTTGCCGTCTTATGGTGAAGAACGGAAGTTGATCGGCACGACATAGGGCCATCCCGCAACGGATCAATAGTAAACTGAACTTAGGCGGCTATGGTGTGAACGCGGAAGTCGGGTCAGACCCGCTTGAAGTCCTTAAGCCCTAGGCGTATCCGCTGGCTTTCCGCGAAGGCAAGGGCGAACGATTCCAGGTCGAATGACCGGGTAAGTTCTTCGCCGTCCCCAACAACACGGACGAACCACTCGCCCATGGCCTCGACTATCTCAACGGACGTGTGGTTTGCGCCGCCTTTGGTGTCGTCCGTCGCAACTGCCTCGCCTCTGGATGGGGACAAGACGAAACAATATGACTGCTCGATCTTTCAAGCGCTAAAAGGCCGGCGCCTGCTTTTGCGGGGGGCTCTGGCAGGCGCCAGCCGGACGGTCCAATCAGGTCCGCCGCGATGATCCAGTTAGCTGATTCTTGACGTGACGTCATGTGGTCTGGCTGGCCGGAGCCGAGCATGACAGAAACGCGGCATCCAACATGTTAAGCAGTTCAGCGCGCCTCCTGCATCGCCTGCACCCGAGCCACCTTGAACCTTTGCCGCCGGTCAATGCCTGAGACAATGAGCGGCAGCCTGTATCGAGCCTGCTATGCGGCTGCACGCGGATCCTGGCCATCAATCGAAGACGCAAGATCGTTTTCGATTTCCGCAAGCTGCCGGCGCTTCTCAGCCAGTTCACCAGAAAATCCGAACTCGCCACCCTGACGCGAGCGATAGGAGGTGAGCCTGAGCTCGGCATCCTCAAGACGCTGGCGGTATTGTACCTGCTCGCCCTCGAAGCCGGCCAAGGCATGCTCGAGGCGAGAAATCGCACCAAGCGGCGTAGTGGTCACCGGCAGCTCGATTTCACAATCGGCGCCGGTGCGCATCAGCATGGTGGCATAGCGGTAACCGTCCTTGCCGAAACGCTGGCCCGAATATTCGACATCGAAACCGCCGATGGAGGCGATAGTGGTTTCGCCCTCCTGCTGAAGCTGCACGAGAGTCAGGATTTCCTTCATCAGCGCACGAGCGGCGAGTTTGCGCTCCGTGAACACGTCGCCCCCGACCACCATGCTGAACCCATCGCCGGTCGTCGGCACGAGGCGCTGCATATCCTTGCCGACCTCGCCGATGCGCCGGGTCGCGTATTCGATATCGCGCTCGGCATCGCGGATCTGCCGCCGAACGGCGTGCTCATCATCAATGTGGGCCGCGCGAAGGCGCTCCAGGCGGGCAATGTCTGCCTCCAGACCTGCCTTCTGCATCAGACGCGGATCGCCCGAGGCGATCGCCTTGGCCATAGCAAACTGGTTGGCCTGCCCCTCACCCATATCCTCCAACCGCCGAATGGACGTGTCTCCGGAGAGGGCGGCCGCGATGAACCGGGCCTTGCGCTCGTTGTTCTGCCACATCTGGGCGTCCATCGATCCTTCCGTGGCGTAGGCGAAGATATCGATGACATCGTGCTGGTTGCCCTGCCGCAGGATACGACCTTCGCGCTGCTCGATCTGGGAGGGAAGCCACGGCACATCGAGGTGATGCAACGCCTTGAGGCGGAGCTGCGCGTTGACGCCGGTGCCCATCGTTTCGGAGGAGCCGATCAGGAACCGGATTTTTCCGGCCCGCACATCTCCGAACAGGCGCTGCTTGGCCTCCGACTTCTTGAAGTCCTGCATGAACGCAATCTCCGATGCCGGAACGCCCCTGCGGACCAACTCGTCCCTGATCCAGCGATAGGCCGAAAAGCCTCTGGTTTTCTCGACGCTGATCGTGCCGAGATCGGAAAAAATCATCTGCGCGGCGCCAGGAAGCTCGAACGGCTTGCCGTCGGCGCGGACATAGCTGCTTTGCGCTGTTTCTTGCCAGATACCGAAGGCATTGCCGATCAGATCGTTGAGCTTGTTGTCCGGCTCATTGTCATTGTCGGGATCAACCAGGCGCAGGTCGATAGCAGCGTGCCGGCCATCGGTGATAACCGACAGCAGGATGTCGTCACCAGCTTCTGCCGGACGGTCTCGTTCCTCGATGGCCTTGATGCGGGCGTCGAGCACCATCTGGTAGCGCTTGAAGGCGGCGGACGGCTTGGCGGTGATGATCTGACGTGCGCCGGTCGAAAGCGCCGGCACCTTCACATAGTCTCGAAGGTCTTGCGGCATCACCACATCCGCGAAGGAGCGGAACATCGCAATCAGCTCCGGCACGTTGACGAAGGTGGCGAAGCGCGTCACCGGCTTGTATTTGCCGGATGGCTGCAATTCGAGTTCAGTCGTGACGTCGCCAAAGGTCGAAGCCCAAGCGTCGAACTCGTGCAGCCCGCGCTGAAGCAGCGCCTGGTAACCGAGATAGCGCTGCACCGAGAACATCTCGCCAAGCGTGTTGGTGATCGGTGTGCCCGAGGCCAGCACGAGCGCCCGGCCCGGATTCCTCGTCTCCACAAACCGGGATTTGACATAAAGGTCCCAGGCCCGCTGGGAGCCGTTCGGATCGACGCCCTTGAGCGTCGACATGTTGGTGGCGAAGCTGAGCTTCCTGAACTCCTGGGCTTCATCGACGATGACCTGGTCGACGCCGATCTCGGAGATGGTGAGCAGGTCGTCCTTGCGGGTCGCCAGCGCCTCCAGCCGTTCCTTGAGCCCCTCCTTCAGCCGCTCGAGACGCTTGCGCGAGACGCGGTCGTCGCTCTCGACCTTGGTCAGCAGCGTCTCGTAGAGTTCCAGTTCGTCGTGGATCATCTGTTGCTCGAATGCCGACGGCACGCCGATGAAGCGGAAGGCACTGTGCGTGATGATGATCGCGTCCCAAGCAGCGGTCGCCGCCCGTGACAGGAAGCGATGTCGCTTGGCTAAAGAAAAATTCGTCTCGTCGGCCACCAGGATTCGCGCGGTCGGGTAGAGCGCCAGAAATTCGCGGGCCGCCTGTGCCAGGCAATGGCCGGGAACGACCAACATGGCCTTGGCGATCAGGCCAAGCCGGCGCTGCTCCATGACGGCCGCGGCAATCGTCATGGTCTTGCCGGCGCCGACGGCATGGGCGAGGTATGTCGAGCCAGCCGAGATAATGCGCCAGATGCCGCGCTTCTGGTGCCCATAAAGAGAAAAGGCGCCGGAGGCGCCTGGAAGTTGCAGGTGATCCCCGTTGAATCTTCGGGGCGCGATGTTGTTGAAGCGGTCATTATAGACCCGCGCCAGCCGGTCGGTCCGGTCGGGATCGGACCAGATCCAGTTCTGGAAAGCGGTCTTGATCTTCTGCAGCTTTTCCTTGGCGGCTTCCGTATCCACGACATTGAGCACGCGCTTTTCAGCAGGGCCCTCCTTCACAGTGTCGAAGATCTGCGGCACCCGGCTGTTCAGCGCGTCGGCCAGGAGGTCGCTGGCATGACGCCGATCGGTGCCCCATTCGGACGTGCCGGCCGCCATCCATCCCAATTGCCGTGCTTCTACGGTCCACGATGCCAGTTCCGGCATATGATGGATCCTGATCTCGGCGCCCATAGTCTCCTTGACGAAGGCGGCAACATCGGCGGCGGGGATCCATGGTGCGCCAAGACGGGCCGTAATATCGGAAGGCCGAAGATCGGCCGGCTGAACCTCGACGAGGGCACGGACATTGCGCTCGAAGACGGGGTCGAAGGCGGCAGCGCCTTTTGCGGCCTTGAGCTTGTCGCGGACCTGGCCGGAGAGATAGGCGTCGGCCGTTTGCCAGGAACCGGTCTCGGGATCGCGGTAGACGGCGTCGCCAAGTTCGGTGATGACTGCTTCGGCATCGGCGTGCAGCAGCTCGGCGATGTGATCGATATCAACATGGCCGCGTTCGTTGAGCACGACGGCAAGCGCATCGGCAGCATTTGTGATGATGGGTGCCGCGGGCGGCGCGACGACGCGCTCGGTGAAAATCGCACCCGGCCGGGCGGTATTGGTTTCGAGATCGTAGTCCTCGATGGAGGCCACCAGCCAGCAATCGGGATCGTCAAGGAAGGGCTGCAGGTTCGGCCGGCGATGCGCCTCGCGGACCTCGCCGGTCTCGGCGTACTCGGTGGTTGAAACGACGGTCGTGTTGATGGGGCCGAAGGCGCGCACAAAATTCGACCAGGCGATGCGCAGCTTGACTTGGGCCGGCTTCCAGGGCCGGTCGAACTCCTGGGCCTTCAGGACTTCGCGCACGGCATCACGGATGGGGATCAATTTGCGGATGATACGCGCGTGCTTTTCCGGCACGCCTTCGCTCGCCCGGCCGTTGCGCACGGTGATGGTGACGGCAGCACCGTCGATCATCTGCGCCAGGGCGGCATTTTTCGCGACAAAGAAACTGCCCTCGCGCACGCCGGCGCCTTCCGGGAAGGCATCCACGACATCGTCGCTGTCCTCGACGTCATGATCAATCTCGTCCGGCTCGCCGTTGTAAATGGCTTCCGGAAGGAGCGAGATCGCAGCGGCGAGCGCCCGCTGCAGATCGACACCGGGATGAGGCAGGCAGGAATAGGCCTCGCCGTAAGGCCCCGAGATCGAGGCATGCGTGCCGAGCACGAAATCCGGGTGGCGCGCGAACCATCGGTTGACGCGGATCGCGCCCTCATCTGCGGTCGCGGCCCGAACTTCTTCGGTGTCGAGCCATGACAGGTCGCCCTCTGGCTCGCCGATCTTACGCTTGCGGAAGAACACGATGTCGACCGCGACATCCGTGCCGGCGTCGGTCCGGAAACTGCCCTGGGGCAGGCGGATCGCGGCGATCAGGTCCGCGGTCTTCGCGATATGCTCGCGCGCGGTGCTGTCGGCCTTATCAAAAGTGCCGCAGCTGGTCACAAAGGCGGCGAATGCCCCCGGCTTCAACAGGTCGACGGAGCGCGCGATAAAATAGTCATGCAGCCGCAATGCCATCGACCGATACGCCCGATCGGAGCGCACGGTTCGATCCGAAAACGGGGGATTGCCGATGGCGAGGTCGAAGCTCGCCGGCAGATCGGTGCGGGCGAAATCGCCGGCTATGATCCGCGCTTGCGGCTGCAACAGCCGCGCGATGCGCGCGGTGACGGGATCGAGTTCAATCCCGGTGACGTGGGAGACGCCGCGCAGGGACTGGGGCATCAGCGCCGGAAATAGGCCGGTTCCGACGCCTGGTTCAAGAACCCGACCGCCGCGCCATCCGAGACGCTGGAGACCTGACCAGATCGCCCGGATGATGAACTCAGGCGTGAAGTGGGCATATTGGGTGCAGCGTGCGAGCGAGGCATAGTCGATCTCGCCGACGGCATCTTCCAGGTCCGAGCCGATCTCGTTCCAGCCCTTACGGAATTCGGGCTCGCCGGGGCGGCGGAAGACACCATTGGCAAGGTCGGACGCGCCAAAGCCGGTGAACCGGATCAGCCGCTCCTGCTCCTCACGCGTGGCAGGACGATTGTCGGCCTCGATCTCGGCGGCGAGCCGGATCGAGGCGATGTTGTCGCGGGCCCGATCCTTCCAGCCACGGGCCAGCCCACGATCGCCGGCAAGATGAAAGTTCAGTCCATGAACCCGTCGAGGCTTCGACGTCGGTTGCCTGGCTGCAACCGCCGGCGTGACCGGCGAAGGCGCGGAGGAATCGGGATCATCTTCATCGCCCGGCCGGAAGTCAGCCGCGAAGGCCGTGACGCCAAGGCCAAGTCCGGACGAAATGGCCGTGCTGCCGAACAGGTCGATGGTAAAGGGGTCGTCATGAGCCATGGAAAATCTCCTTGGATTTGAGGGCGAGCACGATCGCGCGGACGGCGTTGGCGACCGCGTGAAGGGCTGGCAGGTTTGCTGGGGGTTAGCGGGCGATCAGGGACAGCGTGACTTCGGTCTCGGTGAGCTGCACGTTGAGATGCGTGCAGCGAAGGTTGCGATCGAACAGCGGGATCAGTTGCTCGGCGTCGATGAATTCGATGCCGTCGTCACCGCCGAAATGGCGCTGCTTGTAGTGAAACCAGTCGGGGTTGCCGATCGGGTGGCATTCTTCGGAATAGCAAATGAGCGCCTTCTGGCCTTCGGCCAGCTTGCCGTTCGAAAGCACATACACGCCCTCGTCACCAACCAGCCAGAGGCCGGGGATCTCGCCCTGGCCGGGCTTGAGGCCATAATAGGGATTGCGAAAACCCCCGTTGTTGGCGGCATCGGTTTTTCCGCGCTCGATGACCTTGCGGACGGCAAGAATGGGAAAAGTGAACATCGCATCCCCCTCACGCGGCAACGGCGGCGGGAAGGTGGCGCAGATGCACCGGCAGCTTCGCCGCGATCTCATCATCGGTGAGCTCGTCGAGCAGCTTCGGCATGGCGCCCTGCCAGCCGCCATAGCAGAGCACCGTGCGCTTGCCGCGATGCTCCGGCAGCCAGCGGTCCCCGGCATAGCCGCGGTACTCGTCGTGCGTGGCGCTCCAGATATGCTCTAGCCGCTCTTCGCGCGTCATCGCCTTCACCGGCCAAGACTCGCGCTCGATGATGGCATCGCGCATTTCGGCAGGCGATCGCGCCACATTCAGATCGCAGTAGGCATGGAAGTGGCGCGTTTTGCCGTCGATGCGCAGCGTGTAGAAGATGCTGGTGATGCTGTCGGTAAGGAACTCGCGCAGCGCGAACATCTCGCCTCGCATCCAGAGCGGTGGCAGGATCTCCAGCATGTAGTCGTGCTCGCCGCAGCCGACTTGAAACCACTCCCCGCTATAAAGAGATCCGGCATCGACGTGATCTCGTTCCGGGCGCTGCGCATGGCGATCGAACATGCGAAACATCTGCCGGCGGTCGGCGATGCCCTGGTAGACTTTACGATTGGGAAAAAAGGGGTTCATCGGCGGGCTCCTTCAGCCTCGTCGGGCCTGAGCGCGCAGCACCCTCGTGGATGCCCATCGTCTTCAGCCCTTCATGACCCCTCCCCTGCGGCCGCCTCTCCGTCCGGGCGGGTCAAGGGCCGGCGCAGCCGGGCGAAGCTTCACCCTTGCACGCGACCGGCGGGCATGCGGCAGCCGGGTTTCCTTTTCTTTTCTCCCTTTCCTTGTTGCCCTCCCCAATTTGGCGGTGCGAACCGGCTGTCATGGCAACGTGCGCACCGTTTCGAGCGGACATGACTACGGCCGGCGATCTTCAATTCTGCGCTGCGGTTGAGTGATCGGCGCCATCAGGCGGATGCCGCGTCCTGCAGCATCGCATTCCAGTCTTCGGCGCGCGGCTTCAGCCGCTCAAAGTCACAGGCGAGCTCGTCGGCAAGCTCACGCAGCCTCGACACGAATGCCTCGCCCTGCGGGTTGGCGTCGGTGGCCGCTACAACCCGCGTGTTCGGCCTCCCCGCCAACAGGCGAAGCGCCGTGTCCGTCGCCGGCGACCAGCCGCCGCCGGTGCTGGCATACAGCGTGTCGCGCCGGATCCGTTCGAGCGCGGCCAGGCTCATGGCATCGATCGCAGCTTCGCTGACGCAGATCCGGGTGGCCTTTACCGTTCCCAACCGGAACAACACCTTGCCGCCTCCGGCCGCAAAGCCACGCCATTGCGGTCCGCGCTCCTCCCAGCCGGTGACGAGACCGGCTGCGTCGCTGTGGGCGGCCCACATGCTGCCGCGCGGGCCTTCCCTCAGAACGTTCTGAGCGATCGCAGTCGCGATGACCTGTTCGGGAATGCGCCGCTCATCGCGCAGATAGCGCCAGGTAGTCGACCCGCGCCACGGCTTGCGTCGGGCCGCCCATCGCTTCGGAACCGACTGGTCGGGTCGGGTCTCCCGAGACTGCAGTTTCCATGCCGGCTCGCTCGGCACGAACCCCGCAAGCGAGGCTACCTGCAAGAGGGCTTCCAGGAAATCGCCGCCGTCCAGATGCTGGACCAGCGAATAGACATCTCCCTTTGCATTCGACAACGGGTCGAACCATCCCTTACCGTCATGGATGACGATGATGATATCGTCGCCATGACGGTATTTGACCGCTTTGCGAGTGCTTTCCTTTAGGTCGACCGTAAAGCCGCTGGTCTCCAGCACCGCGGCACAGCCGACCCGGCCGCGCAGCGCTTCTATATCCGTCTTTTCCATTTTTCTCTCCCGAGAGCCTTCCGGCCGGCCTTTCTTCAAGTCAATTTGTTCCGCACAATTGGCGGAACACTCCCCAACCGCCGCGAAGAGCAAAGGGCGCAAGGGCGCGGCTTTCGCCGCGGCGCAGCCTCCCTTGCGGCCTGCCGCTCGCAAGCGGCACGCCGTGGCATAGAGGCCGGTTCAATGAACCGGCCGGCCTCCTGTGTATGGACAGTATTCGGCGATCGCCTCGACCTCGTCGCCGTCGAGGTCTTCGGCAGGGAGAACGCCGTACTCGTTGTCATTGACCTTGAACAGGATGACCGGCGTCATCAGGGTGCGAGCGAGGTTCCAGGCGTGGCTCTGAGCGAGGCTGAGTTCGTGCGACATTTGTTTGGCTCCCGTGTTCGCGGGGACCATTCCCCGCTCGACAGGCGCCCGTCGGGTCCAGCCGGGACCGCGATCATCGCGATGGCGAAGCCTTGAGCGACGGCACGCTTGCGTAGTCCGACCCCGAAGCGGGTTGATCGGCAAGGTCCGGGCTGGAACAAGGGAATTAAGCCGAAAGAGCGGGAAATGGACTCCGGACAGGAGCCAAGTCACTCGCCACGAAACCGCGCGGATTCATGCCTGCGGCACTTTGCGGCTGAGTTATGCCGGCTTCATCAAGGCCTCGGCGAAAAAACCGTTCTTCCTGTACCGACGAGACCGCCACGATAGTGGCGTCCGCACAAAGAACCCCATCCGGGCAATAACCATGACCGACGAGAATACGAGTGGCCCATAAGCCTGATCGGGCTGACCGCCGATAGCGTTGTCGCCTAGGGTCGGAGCTGCAAAAGCCGCGTTCCAGGATCTTGCAGGTATCGATAGGGGAGTCTGGAAAGTCGACCGGCACAATCCTGCGCGCGCATCGTAGATACTTCGTTTCAGTTTCCAAGATCCAAGATCTGCACGCAACGCCGTCAGGTCCCGGAGTCTTACTCGTAATCGGAAAAGCGGAGGCCGCGTGCGGCCAGTCTTGCCTCTGACGATTGCCATCACGCAAGTCGGCCGAGCCTTTCGGCCACTTCTTCACCGCGATCGAATTCTCGCGCTCACAGGTAGGAATAGAGAACGACGGGCCGTGTTCAGGCTCGGTCATTCTCCGCGATCCCTCAAGGTGACGGCGTCCAGGCCAGCGAGAATTTCATCACGCTCGGCTCCCTTGTGGTCTTCGACACGATACGCCCGCTGTGCGCTTCGTCCCGACAATCGGTCGAACTGCTCAGCGGTCAGGAGCACATCTTGCGCTTGCCGCGCTTTGTGTTCTCGACAGGCCCTCGGTATGCCGCCTCGACACCTCGCTGGACTTGTTGCCGAGGTCGGTTAGCGTAAAGCTGGTCATCCCGGCTTGACCCGTAAAATCGGTAAAATAGCTGTTTTTGGCAATATGGCTACATTCCCTGCTTGAGGCGCACGCGGGCGAACTCGAGGAGCGCGCAGGCTATCTCGTCCTCGGTCCAGCCGGATTCCCCTGCTCGCTGAACCAATTGTTGGAGGGCCGGACCCAAGGCGAGCTGGCACTGAGGGCCGCGGTCCGGATGGTTGACCGGGTAGCCTGGTTGCACGATCGCAATGCTTGATGGCTTCATTGCAGGCCATGGGCTCTCGCCCTTCTCCTTTAGCCAAACGAGGCGCGCCAACTCATGTGTTGTTCGTGTGCGGCTTGGCAATTGCTTCATCTCGTCAATCAGCCGCTCCAGCGATCCCGCGCGTCCCAACTCCCTAAAAAAATGGTGCGGCGTGACCCTGCCGAGCCTGTGCATCTGGGCGAGGTTCCACACATAGGGATAGTCGGCCATGAATTCGGTTCGAGGCGAGGTCTTGGACGGCTTAGCCTCGGTCAGAATGCCGCCGCCCACGAACTGATCGGCACTTCCGATGATTTGGCCCACCCTGGATGTCGACAAGCCATGTTCCTGCGCCAGGTCGGCGAAGCGCTTGCCCTTCAGAAAGCCTTCGACCAGAGCGACGTTCCTATTGCCGGTGGGGCTAAAACCCCAATAGGCGCGCAGTTTTTCCAGCATGATCCCGCTCGTAATCCGGTTGTTCACCCCCGGCAAACCCTAACCGGCCAAATCGGCGCTTGGAAGCCCCCAAACTCACGTCATGACTATGTGCGTATGTTGCTGCGAAACCGGCAACTGACAGAATAATCAGGGAACTCCTTTTCTGACCTTGCGGCCGGCGGTTGCCATGTGAATACGAAACATGCTGGCGATCACCATGATTCATAGCGGAACCAAGGGGAAGGCGCAGATCAAGTAGAGCATGGTTGCCCATTTCACTGGATCCTGCGCAGAAACCTGATCACTCAATCCCTGATGCGAGGCTTCGTAAGCGGGACATTGAACGCTTCATGGGACAGCGCAAAAGATATACTGCAGCACTTCCATTTTGAAAAATTGCACGGAGGATCGGAGTGCCAAAGCCGGTGACGTGGCCGCCAACGGCGAGCCGGTCAGCTTGTGCACGACGGGGGAGGCAGCCCTAGCCGGACGAACATTGCAACAACTGCCGACACATTCATTGCTTTCAGCGACAACCGACACTAGCACCAACACTTGGCCGAAAATTTTTCGCGCCGCAGATGTCGTCTCAGCCTACGTCTCCAGCAATCCGGTCCCGGTGGGCGACCTCCCTGCCCTGATCGGCCAGGTGTACGAGGCCCTAGGCACAAGCGGTAGCGTCTCAGCAGCAGAGCCGCCGCTGCCGGCGAAGCGGACGCGCAAGAAGGTCGCAGCTTAGTTTCGGCAACTAGATTCGTGCTGGAGCGCGCATCTGCCATCGGCATAATCTGCATCTGCCGGGAATATGAAAAGGCGGGGCCAACGCCGCCTTCCCTTAAAAAAGCTATTTCATAAGGAATTCGCAAGCCGGGGCAGCAATCTGCTGCCCCGGCTTTGCGGTTGGGCCTGCCGGGATGCAGGAGAAAATCAGCCGGCTTTGCTGAGATTGCCCGCAGAGGACTTGCCGGTTCGGCGGTCCTGCTCGATCTCAAAATTGATCTTCTGGCCGTCAGCGAGGGTCGACATACCCGCGCGTTCGACAGCGGAAATGTGGACGAAAACGTCCTGGCCTCCATTGTCGGGCTGGATAAATCCAAATCCCTTGGTGCTGTTGAACCACTTCACGGTCCCGGTCGCCATATCTACGCATTCCTTCGTAACAATTGCATTGTGGCCTGGCCGTTGTGCCAGGCCGGTTCATATCAAGGCATTGAAATTAGACGCAGCAAGGAAACAATTGCAACATTGTTCGGATGGGCGTCACGACCGGTCAGTTAAGACAACACCGCGACCCTGCGCAATTGCTGGGCAGCCATACGCCGGGTGCGTCGCCAATGAGCGGCTGTCAACCGAACCTAAGATCAATCCAGCTTGCCGCGTGGCGGAGCTGGATGGAAAGCAGGGAGTGGCTGCCGATCCATGGTCATCGTTCCCCACGAACTCAAGTTAGGTGAAAGCCGGTTTGTGCGCTATCGCGAGGGGAGGGATTGCGCGAGTTCGGCCTGCATTGAGCAAGCTGTCAACTCGCCAGCATTTGTCGGCTGGCAGGGCCGGAAGCTCAAAGGCCATCAAAACGGCATCGACCTTCAGTCGGTGTTTACCATTCGCTTCTATCTTTCGCGCAGCGGCAAGGTTCTGAGTACCGCACACAAAGGCCTGCTCCAGACAATGGAGCGGGCTTTCTTGTGTCACTTGGGAGACGGCTCCAACAATGCTGTCTACAGGAAAACGGTCCGCAAGGCTGTGCGGCTTGTGAGGTGGCTGGGGCTGGTCGTGCGAATG
Source organism: Mesorhizobium sp. M0751 (assembly GCF_040320265.1). Lineage (NCBI taxonomy): Bacteria > Pseudomonadati > Pseudomonadota > Alphaproteobacteria > Hyphomicrobiales > Phyllobacteriaceae > Mesorhizobium > Mesorhizobium sp. M0751. The sequence goes on along the minus strand of NZ_JAMYPH010000022.1, from coordinate 8,475 downwards.
GGCAGGCCGAAGGCAGGCCGGTTTCGGGCAACACTCTGCCCGCGTCAGGCTGGGCCCAAACTGGGTTATGGCGTCACGGCCCGCAATTTGGTCGATTCATAGTCGAACGAAACACGATTTCGTCCACGCTGTTTCGCTTCAAAAAGGCATCGTCCGGCGGTGCGAAGGACGTCTTGAGCATCTGCATCGGGAGAGATTTCCGCGCCGCCGATGCTGACAGTCACTTTCACGCCGTCCTGTTGGCCTTTCGCCATCGGACCCGCCTCGACAAGACGGCGTATGTTTTCCGCAATTGTACCTGCCTGCTCTTTACGCGCGCTGCGCAACAACACACCAAACTCTTCTCCGCCAAGACGACCGATCGAGTCTCCCGGGCGTGTCAGATATACGAGCGCCTTTGCAATTCGAACCAATGCCTCGTCACCTTTGCAATGGCCGTGTTGGTCGTTGATCAAAGAGAAGTGATCCGGATCGATCAGGAGCAGTGTGTCGCATTCACCTTCGTCACGCTTCCTATCCATCCTCGCGATAAATTCACCGCGACTGAGAAGGCCTGTCATCGGGTCGTGACTGGATACGAAGGTGAGCCTGTCGTGCGCCTCTCTCAGGGCTGTGTATGATTTCTCCAACTTGTCACATGTTTCCTGAATCGTTTCCCCCTGGGTGAAGATAAAGGCGCTAACGGGCATTCCGATCAGGATGGGGATGACGGTGCATTCCACCCAACTCAGCCAATCGATCGGCATCTGCAGGCCAAGTCTTGCCGTGAACGACAGGCCGAAAGTCGCGACGACTGCAATTATCGTCACGACTGTAGATTTGCCCAGAATACGTTTGCCGCGCGGCGTCATAGTGTTGCTATAGACAATCCGGCTGAATGACATGTTACCAGCTTGATTAGGATTGTTCTGGACACACCGGCGAGGAGCCGAACCCGCGCGGTCCTCAAGGCCAGGTCGAGCAAATGCGCCCGCGTCCTGCCGACACTTCGCCTCGGTCGGTTCTTGGGCCCATTATGCTGGCCGCGAGGGAAATGACATTTTGACCCGCAGTGAATTTCAGATTCTGGCTGGAAAAACCCGCCGCCTGCTGTAAACAGCGCGGGCCTGCTCACGGATAGGGGAAATCATGACGCTTGTTTCGCCCATGGAAGGTTCGGCCGCAGATAGGGGAGCTGCCAGAAGCCGCCGCCTGTGGAGCCAAGCCGAGGCCCGCGCCCTCTACGAGTCTCCCTTCAACGAACTGCTGTTTCGCGCACATTGCGTCCACCGTGCGAACTTTGATCCCAACCGCGTTCAGCTCAGCCGGCTGCTGAGCATCAAGACCGGCGGCTGCCCCGAGGATTGTGGTTATTGCAGCCAGTCCGCGCACCACAATTCCGGACTGAAGGCCTCGAAGCTGATGGCGGTCGAACGCGTCATCGAGGAAGCCCGCAAGGCGCGCGATGCGGGTGCGACGCGCTATTGCATGGGCGCGGCGTGGCGCAGCCCCAAGGCGCGCGACATGGAGGTCGTGGTCGCCATGGTCGAAGGCGTCAAGGCGCTCGGCATGGAAACCTGCATGACGCTAGGCATGCTCGATGTTGAGCAGGCGCAGCAGCTAAAGACAGCGGGGCTCGACTACTACAATCACAACATCGATACGTCCGAGCGCTATTACGGCGAAGTCATCACGACGCGCTCGTTCGCCGACCGGCTCGAAACATTGGACAATGTTCGCGATAGCGGCATCAAAGTCTGCTGCGGTGGCATTGTCGGCATGGGCGAGGAACCGGTCGACCGCGTGGACATGCTGGTGACGCTCGCCAATCTCCCCGAGCCGCCCGACAGCGTCCCGATCAACATGCTGATCCCGATTGAAGGCACACCCCTTGGTCATGAGCGGCCAATAGAGCCGATCGAATTCGTGCGCACCATTGCGCTTGCCCGTATCCTGATGCCGCAATCCCATGTTCGCCTGTCGGCTGGCCGCACGGCAATGAGCGAGGAAATGCAGGCACTGTGCTTCTTTGCCGGCGCCAATTCCGTCTTTGTCGGCGATACGCTGCTGACGGCGGACAACCCGAGTGAGGATAAGGACACTGCGCTCTTTCGCAAGCTCGGTATTGAACCAATGGAGCTTTCCGCCCGGTGAGCGCAGGGGGTTTGCTCGACCGTTACGAGACGACGCTAAATGGGCTCGCGCGCAAGAACCGGTTGCGCGCGCTGTCGCCGCGGGCTGGCCTTGATTTCGCCTCCAATGATTATCTCGGTCTGGCAGCGTCGCCGCGCCTGGCCAAAGCCGTCGCAGCAGCACTCGCAGCCGGCACGCCGATCGGCGCCACGGGGTCTCGCCTGTTGCGCGGCAATGGACCCGAGCACGAGACCCTCGAAGCCGAGGCGGCACGTTTCTTCGGCGCCAAACGTGCGCTTTTCTTCGGCGGGGGCTATGTCGCCAATTTCGCCGTCCTGACGACCCTTCCGCAAAAGGGCGACCTCGTCGTCCTCGACGCACTCATCCATGCCAGTGCCCACGAGGGCGCGCGGGCCGGGCGGGCGGCGATGGTGGAGGCGCCCCACAACGACGTCGGCGGCTTCGAAGCCGCCATCTTGGCCTGGCGGCGGTCGGGCGGCACGGGGCGCCCCTGGATCGTGGTCGAGAGCCTCTATTCCATGGACGGCGACCGCGCGCCCTTGGCCGATCTGGCAGTGCTCGCCGGCCGACACGACGCATTCTTGCTGATTGACGAGGCCCATGCCACCGGCGTGTATGGTCCCGACGGACGCGGCCTTGCGCACGACCTCGAAGGCCGCGACAATGTTGTCGTGCTGCACACTTGCGGCAAGGCGCTTGGCGTCTCCGGTGCGCTGGTGACCGCACCCACGGCAATCATCGACTATTTCATCAACCGTTGCCGACCGTTTATCTATGCCACCGCCCCCTCGCCGCTGATGGCGGTCGCTGCAACCGAGGCGCTTGCCATCCTTCGTGACGAACCCGAGCGCCGCGAGCGGCTGGCGGCACTCGTCGCCTTCGCCGGCCGGGAGATCGAAGCTCGCTGCGCAATTACGCCGAGCGGCTCGCAGATCCTGCCGGTGATCGTGGGCGACAACGCCCGCGCCATGGCGCTCGCCAGCGCGCTGCAGGCGCGCGGTTTCGATGTGCGCGGTATCCGCCCGCCAACCGTGCCCGAGGGCACGGCTCGGCTCAGGATTTCGCTGACGCTCAATGTCGAGCAGGCCGACGTCGCTGCGATGATCAAGGCACTGGCAGAGGAATGGGAGCGAATGGCGGCATGAGCCAAACCTTCGTCATTACCGGCACGGACACCGGAATCGGCAAAACAGTTCTCGCTGCCGGTCTTGCCGGTCTGCTCAACGGCGCCTACTGGAAACCGGTGCAGTCGGGGCTCGACGGCGAAACCGATACCCAGACGGTAGTAAGACTCGCGGAGCTTCCCCCAGAGCGGATCGTCCCGGAAGCCTGGCGGCTCGAGCGACCGCTCTCGCCGCATCGCGCTGCCGAACTCGATGGCGTTTTGATCGATCCGGACCGCCTCGTTCTGCCCGTAATGGCGCGTCCGCTGATCGTCGAGGCCGCAGGCGGTGTTATGGTGCCGCTCACCCGCAAAATCCTGTTCATCGATGTGTTCGCCCGCTGGCGCGCTCCGGTCGTGCTTTGTGCGCGCACGGCGCTCGGCACCATCAATCACACGCTTCTGTCGATCGAGGCGCTGCGCCGCCGCGATATCCCGCTTCTGGGTGTTGCGTTCATCGGCGATGCGATGCCCGACACCGAATGCACGATCGCTGCGATCGGCAAGGTGCGTGTGCTTGGCCGCTTGCCTTTCCTCGATTTGCTGGGGCCCGACACTCTCCTGTCGGCCATGGCAGCGCATTTCGACATGGTGCCTTTTCAGCAGGCCAGCGTATGAGCCGCTCAGCCGTCTGGCATCCCTTTACCCAGCACGCCGTCGAACCGGCCCTGCCGAAGATCGTTCGGACCGAAGGCGCATACCTGCAGACGGATGACGGAAGGCGTATCCTCGACGCGATATCCTCATGGTGGGTGGTGACCCACGGCCATCGCCATCCGGCGATCGTCAAGGCAATCCGCTCAATTGCCGAAACGCTCGACCAGATCATATTCGCCGGTCTCACCCACGCGCCGGCCGAAGAACTGGCGAGCGCGCTCATTGGCCTGGCGCCGAAGGGACTCGACTGGGTCTTTTATTCCGACAGCGGCTCGACCAGCGTCGAAGTGGCGCTCAAAATGGCGCTCGGCTATTTCCGCAACATCGGCGTGCCGCGCTCGCGTGTCGTTGTGATGGAATCGAGCTATCACGGCGACACGATCGGGACGATGAGCGTCGGCGCCCGCGGCGTCTTCAACGCAGCCTATGAATCCCTGCTCTTTGACGTCGATACCATCCCCTTCCCTGCCAACGGCCGCGAGCAGGAAACCCTCGACGCCTTCGAGGCGTTCAGCCGTGATCGCAAGGCGGCGGCCCTGATCGTCGAACCGCTGGTCCTGGGGGCAGGCGGCATGCGGATGTATTCGCCCAGCATCCTGGCTGAATTGAAACATATCGCCGAGGCCTCAGGGACGTTGTTCATCGCCGATGAGGTGATGACCGGCTGGGGGCGGACAGGCACCCTGTTTGCCTGCGAGCAAGCAGCTATTGCGCCCGACATATTGTGCACGTCGAAAGGGCTGACCGGCGGCGCGATCCCGCTTGCCGCCACGCTCGCCACTGACGCCATCTTTCGGGCGTATTATTCGCCGGACCGCAGTCGCACCTTCTTTCATTCGAGCTCCTATACCGCCAATCCGATCGCCTGCGCGGCCGCACTTGCCAACATCGCTGTCTGGCGCGATGAGCTGGTCATCGAGCGCGTCACAACACTGACGCGACTGCAAGCCGAAGGGGCTCGCCGCTTTGCCGAAGATTCCCGCTTCGCCGATGTCCGGGTGACCGGCACGATTGCCGCCTTCGAACTGGCGGTCGCCAACTCCGGCTACCTGGCTGAAATCGGCCCGAAGCTGCGCGCTTTCTTCCTTGAGCGCGATCTCCTGGTACGCCCACTCGGCAATGTGATTTATCTTCTGCCGCCCTATTGCGTAAGCGCCAGCGAGCTTGGTCGCCTGCATGACGCAATCGACGAGGCCGCCGACCTTGTTGGGCAAGCCCGATGATCCGAGGCGCGAAAATCACCGGTTTCGGCCACCACGCGCCGGCGCGGGTCGTGCCGAATGCCGAGATCGAGGCCTCGCTTGGCCTCGAGGCCGGCTGGATCGAGAGGCGGACCGGCATCCGGTGGCGTCGCTGGGCGGAGCCCTCCGACACCTTGTCGGGCCTGGCCGGGAAGGCAGGAGACATGGCACTGGACATGGCTGGCATCGACCGCGCCTCGATCGGCCTGCTGCTGCTGGCAACATCGACTCCCGATCATCTGCTGCCGCCGAGCGCGCCGCTGGTCGCGCACCGTCTCGGCCTTGCTCATTCCGGAGCCGTCGATCTTGCCGGCGCCTGCGCCGGTTTCGTCTATGCGCTGACCTTCGCCGACGCCTTCGTGCGCACCCACCGCAAGCCGGCGCTGGTCATTGCCGCCAACATCTTGAGCCGCCGCATCAACCCGGCTGAACGTGCCAGCGCGGTGCTGTTCGCAGATGCCGCGGGCGCCCTCGTCCTGGTCCCGTCGTCCGACCCGCATCACGGTGTCCTCGGCGCCTCGCTGAGTTCCGACGGATCGGGTTATGGCCTGATTCAGATCCCGGCAGGCGGCAGCAGCCGGCCCTTTGCCGGAGATATCGACATAGCCGAAACCCGGATGACGATCGCCGACGGACGCGCCGTGTTCGCCAAGGCGGTCGAGATGATGGCGCGCTGTTCGCTCGAGGCCCTGGCGGCAGCGGACGCTTCAGCTCAGGCCGTGGACCGGTTTGTTCCGCACCAGGCCAACGCCCGCATTCTCGACGCCGTGGCCGACAAGCTCGATATTGGCCCTGAGAAGGTGGTGAGAAGCATTGCAGAGTTTGGCAATTCCTCTGCCGCGACAATTGCCCTGTCGCTGTCCCTCTCCCATCAGGCCAAGCCGTTTGCGCCTGGCGAAAGGCTTTTGCTCGCCGCGGCCGGCGCCGGGCTTACCGGCGGCGCACTCGTGATCGGCGTCTAGGGGCAATGACTAGTGCGCTTGCAAGAAGTGACGGCGAACGGCTCTCTGGGCGTTGATGTTTGCCTAGTAGGAAGAGAGCGGTCAGCTGTCATCCTGCACCATAAGGAACAGCGAATGTCGGTCGGAAGATACTCCTGGAACAGTCTGGCGCGGGCTCCCGGCATCCATCAATCGCCTCGCAAAATGTCTGCTTCGCGCGCGGCCGTCACAATCGCGCCTCGGGCGGCGGTGGAATGAGCTTCACCCCGCAGCACTTCAGGCCTTCAGGCAAACCGCCTGCAATCGATTGTGAGTCTGGCTTTGGGCGCATCTCGGCCGCGTTCGTTGCACCGTCGTCGGTGCAGGTGCAGCGGTGCCAGCACCGACCGTTCCAACCGAAGATCGCTGAACTGGGTGCTCCAGTCCGGCTAACGTCGAATGACGATGATGCCGGCGAGTGCGATGAGACCTATGCCGAGCATGGAAGCGCCGTCCAGACGTTCCGAGAACAGTAGGACGCCCCACAACACCGCAAATGCCAGATAGGAGAAGTCGCAGGTTGAGATCATGGCCGACGGTGCCCACTGGTACGCGACAGCAGTGCCGACGCTGCCGATCAACATTGTGATACTTAGCAGCACCATCAGCCCCCATTGGCTCCAGCCTATCGGTACCCACTCGCCTATCATCAGACTCTGCCCGCCATCGCTGCCGGCAATTATTGCCGCCAGGCTTGCCCCACCTGCCACAATGATCGCGATCAGATTGAATGTGAGCGCCAGAAAGAACGGGTTTTCAGCGCGAGTTTTGGTCCGCGTCAGCACCATCGCCAGGGCATAAAGAATGGCGGCCGCCAGGGGCATGAGGGTGTGGACACTGATGTCGCCGGCCTGCGGCTTCAGCATGAGTAGTACCCCTACGAACCCGAGCGCCACTCCGAGCCAACCTTGCAGGCCGACAGGTTCGCGGACCCAGAAGGCCGCAAACAGCGTAATGAACAGCGGGATCGTGTAATAGACCGCGGCCGCTATCGAGAAATCGAGCCGCGAAAGCGAAGCGTAGTAGATCAGCAGACTGGACAGAAGCAGGCTGCTTCGAACCATGGCCCAGCCAGGGCTGGCTGGGCTCAGCGATACCTGCGGCAACCTCCATTTGATGATCAAGATCAACAATGGGACGGTGACGCAGGACCGCAAGAAGATGAACTGCGACAGCGGCATGTCCGAGACCGTGATCTTGATGATCGCATCTGCGATCGAAAGCGTCAGGTCAGTGAAAATCATCGCCGTGACGGCGATGCCTACCCTGTCCGTCCCAGCGGTCATTTGACGGATCGACATGTTCACATTCCTTGCGCTACCGAGTCGACGCTACCCAGCCCAGAGCGTTCCAACAATTCCGATCGAACGGACATACTGTCCGTGCCATTGTACAATCGGCGAGAACACGGGGATGCGTCGTTGGATAGCGTGGACGACATGATACTTCTGGCCGAAGTCGCTGAAACGGGCAGCTTTACGCGCGCGGGGGAGCGGATCGGGATGCCTAAGTCCACGGTCAGCCAGCGCATCGCCCAGCTTGAGGCACGTTTGGGACTGCGGCTCCTCAACCGTTCCACCAGGCACGTAAGCCTGACTGGCAGCGGTCAAATTTATCTCGAATACTGCCGCCGCGTTCGTGCAGAGGTTTCCGCCGCGAATATGGCGATGACCAATCTTAGGGAACAGCCTGTCGGGAAGCTGAAGATCACCTGCCCGGAGGTGACAGCGACGTATTTCATGCCGAGCTTTCTACACGGATTTACTACCCAGTTTCCCGGCATCGCCATCGAGTTGATCGCCACAAACCGGCATCTCAACATCATCCGCGAGCGGGTTGATTTCGCCTTTCGCGTTGGCACAACCACAGGTCAGGACATAATCATTCGGCGTATCTCCTCCATAAAACGGGTGCTTGTGGCCGCGCCAACATTTCTGGCAAGTGGCATTCCTCTTCGGGAACCGACCGATCTGCTCCGGCGGCGCTGTCTGGTGCATGATGCGCAACCCGAATGGGTATTCTCGTCGGACGACACACCGCTCGTTCTACGGCCACCGCCTGCCGCGACCTCGGATTCAATGGGATTCCTATTGCAATCCTGCATCGCCGGCGGCGGGGTTGCCCTCCTCCCCGCTTATGTTTGCCAACCTTCCCTGGCCGTCGGCCGGCTTGTAGAGGTACTGCCGGACTGGGAAATCCGTAAGCGCCTCGCCGATCACCTATGGGTTTGGGCTTGATGTTTTCCGGAATCGCCAGGGCATGAGTTCCTCGATCTGGCTCTGTGGATGGCCGTTGATGATGG